>CACZZB010000012.1 GCA_902785555.1 uncultured Ruminococcus sp. | reverse complement strand
GCTTTGCTTATAAACAAACTGTTTTATTCTCAGCAACCTTTGGCTTGTATCAAACATCTTGTTTTTTGATTTATATTTTTACTGGCACAAGAGGTTAAAAAAGTTTTGGAGGATATTTTTTATGAATACCCGTTATGATGTTTGTGCAGAAATGAGGTCAGACAAGTGGCAGTACGGAAATATACTCGGTGACTATTCGCTGAATAAAATACTTAAAATGTGCGATTATTCCGTTCTGAATATGTCTGACAGGGCAAACAGAAATTTATTTTATTCTGATTTTATAAATACTTTTTACGGCAGTAATATTATTTTTGAAAAAGACAGTGAAAAATACGGTTTATTTTTGGATAAAAATTATAAATTTTCATGTGAACCCGTTTTATGCGTTCCGAAAGTTCATTGGAAAGAAATCGCAAATATGTCAAAAGCGGAAGTTTCCCAAAAATATATGCTTGCATATATTTCAAGTCCCGATAAATACAAGAGAAAAGCCGTACAATTCTATCGTGGAAAGCTCGAAATGAGTTGCATGAATATAGTTGACGGCAATTATGCCGAAAATAAAAAGATACTGAATCTGAAAAATACACTCCCCGAAATGTCATTTCAGGATTTTGTGAAGTATTTTGTAAATTCTTGTTTTGTGATAACAGATGACCATTATGCTTTATGCCTTGCGGTTTTATTGAATAAACCGTTTATATATTTCGGTGATGATGACAAAACGGCTGAATTTCTGACTTATATAGGACTGAATGAAAGAGTTGTTTTCGATACGGAGAATTTTCCGGCTAACAACAGACTTTTACAGCCTGTTGATTTTTCGGTGGCAAATAAATTCATTTCGGAAAAGTCACAGGAAGTTCTCGGATTTGTAAAAGATATTGAAAATTTAAAGCCCGTCAGTGAAAATCCGACAGATAAAGCAGTCACAAGTACACTTGACCTTAATTTATGTGTAGGATGCAGTGCGTGTGTGAATGTATGTCCGAAAGGTGCATTGTCATTGAAGTCCGATAAATACGGTTATTACTGTACATCTATTGAACCCGGAAAGTGCATCAACTGTGGGCTGTGTTCAAAAACGTGTCCTGTGCTGAAACAGCCTGCAAAAAATCCCGAAATGCCCGAGTGCTATTCTTTCATAACTTCTGACGAGGAAATTTTAATGCAAAGTTCAAGCGGAGGAGTATTTTCACTCCTTGCTGATGAAGTGTTCAGGCGTGGGGGAGTAGTTGCAGGCGGTGCATGGAAAGACGACTTCACAGTTGAGCATATAATCATAGATAAAAAAGAAGACATGCCGAAATTAAGGAAATCAAAATATTTGCAGAGTTATCTCGGTAATACTTATAAAAAAATCAAAGAGTATTTAAATCAAGGCAGATTTGTATTATTTTCGGGATGCGGATGTCAGGCGGCAGGTTTGAGGAATTATCTCAAAAAAGATTATGAGAATCTTTTGATAGTTGATATATTCTGTCATTACTCGCCTTCACCGATGTTTTTCAAGAAATATACTCAAAGCTGTTTTGATGATTTGAAAGAATATGAATTCAGGTATAAAAACGGTGATAACTGCTGGGACTGTTTCACGGTAAAGGTCAATGACAACAGCAATGAAAGTGTAAGGCACGGAAGTGCGGAAGACGAATATCAGAGAGTTTTCCATAGTGAGCTGATGTTGTCTGAGCATTGTGCCAACTGTAAATTTCAGTCAAGACAGCGTTTCGGAGATATATCGCTTGGGGATTTCTGGGGGATAAAATCGCATGAAGATGGGATACCATACGGAAAAGGTGTTTCATGTGTATTCGTGAATAACGATAAAGGAAAGAGATTTTTTGAGAGTATCCCCGAAAGCATGATAAAATGGAAGAAAAAAGAGCCTGTTGAATGGGTAGGCGGAAACGGTTTTGTCTATGAGGGAAAAAATAAGTATAGTCAGAAAAATAAGGATTTTTATAAAGCAATAAGATTCATGCCGTTTGAGGAAGCCGCAAATTATGCGTTAAAGCCCGACAGGGGAATAAAAAATGCAGTCGGTGGAAGTAATCCCCTGCAGTTTGACAGCAAAGCACTTCACTTCAGGTTTGATAAAACCGTATGGGAGGAAAGTTTCTCGGATAATGTCACTTATCTGAAAGTAAAGCCGGGGCAGGCTAAACCGGGAAATTATGCGGTATTGTCTTTGGGAAATATGCTTGATAAAAATAAAACTTACAGGATAAGTGCAAGATTCAAATTTAAAAGTGATTCAAAAGTATTGTATTTTCATATAAAGGATTCGGGCAGTAAAAGCGTAAAAGTTGTTGCCGTTCACAGGGCGGAAAAAAATCTCGGTATAAATTGGATAGAATTGGAGCAGACATTTCAGCCGACTTCAAATATCTTTGACGAATTTGTGTTTGGAGCGTCACAGGTAAAAGGAAACGGTGCGTTTATTGCGATAGATTATATTTATATAACCGAAATTGAAAATTAAAAGAATTTTTGAGTTGTCAAAGTGAGCGGATTATGTTATAATTAAAAAGATAATGTATTATGTTTGGAGGCTTGTAACAGTTAAAACAATTTTATAAAAAGTTATAAAACTATGTTGACTTTTATGCTTTCAGAATGTTACACTAAAACCAAAGGTGGTGAAAAGTGTGATAAAAACAGTAAAAGTCATGTTGTGTCCAAATAACAGACAACAAACAAAACTATTTGAATGTGCAGGAACAGCAAGATTTATTTATAATTGGGTGCTTGATTATGAACAGATAAATTATGATTGTGATAACAAACACATGAAAAATTTATGTGGCTGAATAATTACAGCAACAACATAGCCAAGCAAGCTGTAAAAGATGCCTGTAATGCTTATCTGAATTTCTTTAATGGAATTACGGAGTTTCCGAATTACAAGAGTCGAAGAAAATCAAAGCCGAGTTTTTATGTTGATACTGATAAAATCAGCTTTACGGATACTCATGTCAAACTTGAAAAGCTGACAACAAGCAAAAGAGCCAACAAACAGAGATTCAATCATATCAGACTTGCAGAAAAGGGCAGGATACCTGTCAATGCAAAGTATTCAAATCCAAGAGTGACATTTGACGGCATAAATTGGTATATTTCCGTAGGAATTGAAATACCTGAAAACACCAACAAGCCCTTGAATGACGGTATCGGGATAGACATTGGCATTAAAACTCTTGCCGTATGTTCTGACAAAGCAGAATATAAAAATATCAATAAAACTGCAAAAGTCAGAAAATTAAAAAAGAAAAAGCGTAGATTGCAACGCAGAATATCTAAAAAATATTCAAAAAATAAGAAAGGAGTGTGTTACTGTAAAACACGCAATATTATAAAAAATGAAAAACAACTTTTAAAAATCAATCACAAATTGACAAATATTCGTCATGACCATATTCATAAAGCTACTTCCGAAATAGTAAGCCGACAGCCAAAGTTTATTGTAATGGAAGATTTGAATGTCAAAGGCATGATGAAGAACAAACACCTTGCCAAAGCTGTACAGGAACAGTGTTTCTATGAGTTTTACAGGCAGATACAGTATAAATGCCGATGGAATCATATTGAATTTATCACGGCAGACAGATATTATCCGTCAAGCAAAAAATGTATTTGTTGTGGAAGTATCAAGAAAAATCTGAAATTGTCCGATAGAATATATCATTGTGATAACTGCGGAAACACTGTTGACAGAGATTATCAGGCAAGCGTTAATTTGATGAGATACTATCATTTAACGGCATAGCTAAAACAAGTGCCGTTAATATGTACCCATACGTTAGTGGGGAATTTAAGCCTTTGGAGTGTCATATCAAACATGAGTAGATTTATTATTGAAAATGGACACAGTGAACAAGGAATGAAACATAAAAGTTGTTTTTATAACTTTTTATAAGTTTTCAGTAACGGATATTCAAATGAAATATGATATAGGATTGTTTGGCTTGTGGAATCAGTGCAATTACGGAAGTATAATCACATATTACGCCCTTAATAAAGTTTTGGAAAATATGGGAAAATCTGTATTGATGATAGACAGACCGAATGTAGGCGTTAATTTTGATGAAAGTCACACTCATGCCCGTAAATTTGCTTTGGATAATTATAAGGGCATATCTGTTCCGATGAACAGCAATGCGGATTTTCACCGTCTGAATCAGTGCTGTGATATGTTTATGATAGGTTCAGACCAGCTTTGGAATTATTCCGTAAGCAAGAATTTCGGCAGGATGTTTTATCTTGATTTTGCTGCTGATTATAAACGCAAGATATCTTATGCAACATCATTCGGACATGAAATAGACTTTGCTCCGGAAGCTCAAAGAAAAGTCTTGCAGGGATATTTCAAGAGATTTGATAAAATATCTGTCAGGGAAGATAACGGTGTAAATATCCTTAAAAATATATACGGAATAAATGCCGAGGAAGTTATAGACCCTGTATTTTTGTGCGATAAAAAATTATATGAAGATATGGCAAATAAATCGAAGATAAATGTTCCGAAAGAGAAATATATTCTTTCGTGCCTCATTGACCCGACAGAAGATAAAAAAGTATCTATCGAAACTCTTTCAAATATCAGCAATGAAATGAAAACAATAAATCTGCTTGACGGATTCCATTGGCTTTCGGACAAGAATGTCGAAAAGATAGGCGTTGAACGTGAAAAGGGCGTTGAAACGGCTGACTGGATAAATTATATCAGAAATGCCGAGATAATAATAACCGACTCTTATCATACAATGTGTCTTGCAATCATATTCAGGAAGAATTTCATTGCATTGCCGAATAAATTCAGAGGCTATTCAAGATTCGACTCGATAGGCCGACTTCTGGATATACAGTATAAATTTGCCTATGCACCCGAAGATATGCTCAAAAATCCCGAAATGCTCAATGCTCCCGATTATAACAGGATATCCTCGAAGATTTCTTCAGAACAGAAACGCTGTCTTGAATGGCTGAAAAAAGCGGTAAACTGAGCTGTAAATATATTTAATAAAGAGGAGGTAGCTTCTTATGCAAAAATACGATATAGGCATAGTAGGTGTATGGCAGGGCTGCAATTACGGTACTATCATGACTTACTATGCTTTGAATCGTGTTGTCGAGTCTATGGGAAAGTCTGTGCTGATGATAGACAAGCCCCTTAATAAAGACGGTAAGACCGATATAGAACATTCCGAAACACATTCAAGAAGATTCGCAAAAGAGCATTATAATATAAGCGAAATATATGCCCTTAGTGACCTGAAGAAACTGAATGATATATGCGAAGGATTTCTGATAGGTTCGGATCAGCTTTGGAATTACGGAATAAGTCAGAATTTCGGCAAGACATTTTATCTTGATTTTGCAGATGACACAAAGAGAAAAATTGCTTATGCGACTTCTTTCGGACATGAAATAGATTTTGCATCTCCCGAACAAAGATTTGAAATAGCAAAATATATGAGAAGGTTCAATGCCATTGCCGTAAGAGAAGCTGACGGAGTAAGGATATGCCATGATATGTATGGCGTAGACGTTCAGAGAGTTCTGAATCCTGTCTTCCTTGTCGATTCCGAAAAAGTATACAGACCTCTTATAGAAAAGTCACAGAGGAATGAACAGGAAAATTTCATTGCCGCATATATACTTGACCCATCCCCCGAAGTAAGAGATGCACTGCTGAGTGTATCCGAAAAACTTGGCGGTATGAAGATAATAAATCTCCTTGACGGCAGTTTGTGGAGATTTGACGAGAACAGAAAAAAGCTCAGTCTTGATAACTGCATTGAGAATTTACAGGTAGAGGACTGGCTGTATTATCTGAGCAATGCAAGTTATATAGTGACGGATTCATGTCACGGAGTATGCTTTTCATTGATATTCAAAAAGAACTTCATGGCAATAGGAAATGTTGACAGAGGTTTTTCAAGATTCCGTTCACTCGGAAATATTTTTGAATGTAATAACAGGATAGTAAATGAAGCCTCGGAACTGATAAATAATGATACGATATTACAGCCCGTTGACTATAACAGAATCGGGGAGATAATGGAGCATGAGAGAAAAAGAAGTCTTGAATGGCTTGAAAATGCCCTTTCATGTCCCGTTGAACAGAAAGTAGGAGTTGCGGGTATTCCCGAAATGCCTAAGAAGGAAGTGGAGCCGTTGTTGCCTGAGATAGCGAATGAAGATAAAAAGTATGACCTTGGAATAATAGGATTGTGGTTCGGCAGAAACTACGGAAGTATGGCGACCTATTATGCACTTCATCAGACAGTAGTAAAAATGGGCTATTCCGTTCTGATGATAGAAAATCCGCTGAAGCCCGACCATGAAATAATCCTGAATAAATCACATCCGTATAATATAGCAAATGTTTTTTATAATATAAGTGAGAAAAAACGTCTGAGCAAGCTGTATGAGCTGAATAAAGAGTGCAGGGGATTCCTTGTGGGTTCAGACCAGTTATGGAATGTAGGGCTGAGCAGACCATACAAGCAGATGTATTATCTCGGTTTTGTTGATGACAATACAAAGAAGATAGCCTACGGTACATCTTTCGGAAAGCCTTATAAAGGCACTGAGGAAGAAAAGAAAGTAAGCTCGGCTAATCTCAGAAGATTTGACGGAGTATCCGTAAGAGATGCACTGTCGCTTGATATATGTAAAAACAGCTTTGGCGTAAAGGATGTCGTACAGGTATGTGACCCGACATTTTTGTGTGACATTGATGATTATTACACTCTTGTCGATATGGCAAAACTTGAGGAAAAAGAGCCTTATATATTAGCCTATGTGCTCGACCCCAATCAGGATATAGGACACAGGCTTGAACAGCTTTCGATAGACAAGAATATCAAAGTCATAGTAATGCTTGACGAGCCTCCGAAGAATTGGGAAACAAATAAAAATCGTCTTGACCTTACGGGCAGGGGCAATGTTGAAGTCAAGAGAGATGTTGACCTGTATGAATGGATGTGGTATTACAGCCATGCAAATGCTGTATTTACCGACAGCTTCCACGGAACCATCTTCTCGATAATATTCAAAAAGCCTTTTGTAACGCTGATGAACAGCAAGCGTGGTGCAGAGAGATTTCTGTCACTGCTTGAACCGATAGATTTGAGATACAGACTTTTTGAATCGCCCGAATGTATCAATGAAAGATATGACCTTTTTGACGGCTGTGACTATGAAGTACCATATCAGAAGCTGAACAGGATAAGAGAGGATTCATATAACTGGCTTAAAAATGTCCTTGAAAAGAAGAAGGAACCTGTCAAGAAAATTGCTCTTTCGGATGAACAGAATGAACAGCTTACAAACGATTTCAGAAGATGCAAGGAAGTAGTTGAATATATCAAGACCTACGGTATAAATAATGTTGTCATATCTCCGAGCAGGGAAAATATCAATCTGATAAGACTTTTTTCGTCAGACCCGTTCTTTAAGATATATACTGTCGAAGATGAGAGAAGTGCAGGCTTCTATGCACTCGGTGTATCACAAAGACTTAACAGGAGAGTTGTCCTTTGCTGCGGTTCGGGTTCATCAGCGGCTCAGTGCATGACGGCTCTCAGAGAAGCTAAAATTCAGCATATCCCGATACTTGCAGTGACCGCTGACCGTTCATACTGTTCGGGTCAGGGAGATTGGGCAGCCGTATCTCAGGATAATATCTTCGGGGATTCCGTCAAAAAGAGTGTTACCCTTACAACTGAATTTGATGGATTTTCCGAATGGAAGCTCAGGAGAGATATATGTGATGCGATACTTGAACTTGAACATCATTCAAGAGGTCCCGTGCATATAAATATACCTGTCGAGAGCAATATAGACCAGTCATTCAATAATGATGACCTTACACTGCTCAATAAGAGGACGATAGACAAAATAAATACGATAAGCGGAGATGCCGCATGGAAAGCAAGGGCTGACAGGCTCAAACAGCTTAAAAAAATCCTTGTTATATACGGACAGAACAGACCTCTTTCAAAACAGGATGAGGAAGCTGTAAATGAATTTGCAAATAAATATAATTGTGTTATCGTAAAGGATACATTATCAAACCTCAACTGTGACAAGGCATTGATACCGAATGATGTAATAAACGGTCTTAGTGACAGCGATTTCTGTGATAATCTTTGGGCTGACGCTGTTATAACTGTCGGAGGACAGAATTCTTTTTCCGATAAAATATTAAAGAAGCTCATGTCAAGAGGAGTTGCGATAGGTCACTGGAATGTATCGGAAAACGGAGAAATAGTTGATATATATCATAACACGCTCAGATTATTTGAATGTTCGGTAGGAACATTCTTCAGAAAATTTGTAAGATTTGCAGGCGATTCGGTCAATAATAATGTATATTACAGTACATGGAAAGATGAATGTGACAAATGTGCCCCGCCTCATACAGGCAGATATTCAAAATTATACGCTGTTGAAAGATTTGTCATAGGTATGCCTGATGATATAATCATTAATGTCGGTACGGGCAAGTCTATGGATTATCTCAACAGATTTGCACTCAAACCGAGTGCAACGGTATTTGCAACGACAAAGACAAATGGCGGATTCGGGGCAATATCGGCATTTTTGGGACAGGCTGCGGCTGACAATAAGGAAAGCTATCTCATAATAGACGAGAATGAGTTTATAAAAGATATAAATGCAATCTGTGTTTCCGAGATAAAAAAGAATGTCCATATAATGCTGTTGAATGACGGCGGTGTAGGTGCTGTAAAAAAATTCGGTGACAATAATATAATTCCGCATAAAATGGATGTCGTTGAGGCACTTACAAAGGCTGTCGGATTTAAATATATTTCTTCGCATAACAAAGAGGAATTTGACGGTAATATTTCGGAATTTTTCGCTGAAACGGATAAGCCCGTTATCTTTGAAATATTTGTATAAAAAATATGGTCGTTGATTTACAGGGGGATTTTTAAGAATGAGTAAAGAAAAAAACAAAAGTCTTAAAAAACAGGCGGCACTTGATACATTATGGTTCATGCCCGACTACGGAAGTGTCATATCGGCATTTGCACTTGCAAAGACTGTTGAAGCAAACGGTTATGACGCATTGATACTGAATAAATCGTTCAGATTCATGAGGGATAAAAATACAGAGCCGGACAGTGTGGCAGGTTCGTTTATATTCAAAAACTGCAATGTAGCACCTGTTTGTTACAATTCCGATGATTTCGGGAAGATAGAAAAAGACAGTGAAATTTATATTGTAGGCTCGGGTGATGTGTGGAGCTATGAGCTTTGCGGAAAAGAAACCAATTTCCATTATTATTTTGAAAATGTTTCGGATAGTAAGAAGAAAATTTCCTATGCGGCAGGATTCGGCGGTGACTACACCGGATCTTACGGGGAAGAAAAGAAACTGTGCATAGACTATCTCAAAAGATTTGATGGAATATCCGTAGGAGATTACAGAGATGCGGAAGTAATGGGACAAAATCTCGGTATTGAGCCGAAAGTAGTATTGAATCCCATACTTATGTGCGATAAGAGCGTCTTTGAAAAAGCCGTTGAAAAAGCTGAGGCAAAGACAGTTGAAACAGCCGAAAGCTTTGTTTTCTCATATATCAGAAATGGTGATGAAAGGAAAAAACAGCTTGTTCTCAGAGGAAATGAGATAATTGCAGAAAAATCTTCAAGTCCGATGAGGAATTTTGCAGACCTCGGAAACTGGGATAAATCAAGAGCTAAGCTTGGTCTTGACTGTACACCCAATAACAAAATAGAGGACTGGATATATTATATCATCAAGTCTGAATTTATGATAACGGATGATGTAAGTGCAGTTAGCCTTGCTGTATTGTTCAATAAACCGTTTGTATTCGTAGGCTCGGAAAATGCTCCGGGCACGATAAGAGCCTATGCAATGCTCAATTCGCTTGGAATAGATGAAAGAATCATATTTACAGAAGACGATTTCAGAGTAAAAGAATATTTGTTCAGAATGCCGATACGCTATAACAAAGTCAATAAACTGCTTGACGAACAGCGTGAAGAATCTGTAAACTGGCTTAAAAATTATCTTTTATAAAAAAATATATTTTGAGAGGGAATTTGAGAAATGAGCAATATAAAGTTTAAACTGCAAAATATTATTCTTAAAAGCAATAAATACCTTGAAGACCATCTTGGAATGATGTATCGTGGCGATAAGTTCGAGTATAATAAAATACAGTCTGCTTTTACTCTTAAAGCCGGAGATTTTGTGGAGTTTTTCACTTATTTTAACAGCTTTTCGATAGGCAAGTGGAGAAAGTATACAAATGCAGGAGATATTGAACTGAATCTCGTATGCAAGGGCAAATTCAAGATAACAATGTTCGGTCATTACCATGACGGTGCCGAGATACTCAAGGAGTTTTACCCCGCCAAGGAATATGACCTCAAAGAAAAAACGGAGATATCCCTTTTTGTACCGAGGAATATCCGTGCAACAACAGTAGGTTTTCAGATAGACGTATATGACAGTGAAAGTGAAAACGGAGAAGATTTCAGCCTGTATTCGGGCTATTGGTCAACTATCGTTGATGATACCAATATAAATGATGTAAGGATATCAATTGTAACAGTTACTTTCAAAAAAGAGGATTATATCACAAGCAATATAAAAATACTTGAAAGGGAACTTTTCTATACAGATGAACCTGCAAAAGACCATATCCGTGTAAGGATAATAGACAATGACGGAGGAAAAGTCCTTGACAGTGAAAGCATGATAAGCGAATATGTTCATTATTCACCGAATGCGAATGTAGGCGGTTCTGGCGGTTATACAAGAGGTATGATAGAGAGCATAAATGATACGGATTATAACCCGACACACGTTCTTCTTATGGATGATGATGTTATCGTGCTTCCCGAAAGCTTTATCAGAACATATTCTTTGCTTGCACTCGTCAAAAAAGAATATGACGAAAGATTTGTCAGCGGAGCAATGCTATTTTATGAAAGAATGGACACACAGCATGAAGATGTCGGATATGTCCATGATGACGGCTCATACGGTCCGAATAAGCATGATATGTATCTGGAACAGTGGGATCATGTTCTCGAAAATGACGAGGATTTCAAGTATCATAAGAATTCCTATGCAGGCTGGTGGTACTGCTGTATCCCCGTAAAGAAAATTGACAGAAGTCATCTTCCGATACCGCTTTTCATCAGAGGCGATGATGTTGAATTCAGTCTTGCAAACAATGCGGAATTCCTTTCACTCAACGGTATATGTATATGGCACAAGGGCTTTGCAAATAAATTCAATGCCAATCTTGAATTGTACATGGTGCACAGAAACAGCCTTATAATACAGGCAATGAGCGGAATATGCAAGGGTATCGACTTTATGGAAAGAATAGACGGATTTTTCTGGAAAGAGCTGAAACGTCTTTCATACAACAACTGTGAGCTCCTGCTTGATGCGGTCGAGGAATTCTGCAACGGTCCCGAATTTTTGTATGAACCTCAGGGCGAGGCTATAATGAAAGCTCATGCAAAGAAAAATGAAGTTATGAAGCCTGTTTCGTCAGAATATCCGAATATCCCCGTTGACTTTGACAGCATATACAGAATGGCTGACAAACCGCTCACAAAATTTCAGTCGGGAATATACCACAAGACAAGAAACGGTCACAGACTGCCTGATTTCATGCTTAAAAACAGGATAGCCGTCACAGCCTATGACTGGTTTGACGACCCTGCAAAGCAGTATCTTGCAAAGGAGATACTCGTAGTAAGTCCGTTTGACCATACGGCATATTTGCGTAAGCGTGACAAGAAGCGTTATAGAGAACTCGTAAAGCGTCACAACAGAGTAATGAAATATTATAAGAATAATAAGGACAAGATAGAGAAGTCATATCAGGAAGCCGCAAAGACACTTAAAACAGAGGCTTTCTGGAAGAAGTATCTCAGAATGGAGTAATAAAAAGTTAAAAAATGAGGAGTGAGAAGTGAGGAGTATTTTTCAACCCGTCACATCCCACTCCATATTTTTACGGAATTTTATAAGTTTTTTGATTTAAGGAATTTTAAGAAGTCTTCATAGCTTCCTTTTGTGAACTTGTCTTTCTGAAAAGCATAGACAGAATCATCTTCCGAAATAAGCATGATATAATTTTTGGATTTATGGACTTTTTTTATTTTGGCAAAGCTTATTTCAATTTCAATTTGTTCCGGTGCATGATAGAGAATTTTATTTTCTGTTGCAGAAACAGTGTATGTTTTATCTGCTGTGCCTTCTTTTTTTACGGCTGTCATTACTCGTACAGGATATGCAATGAAATAAATTACAAAAAATGCTATGCCGATACCGACCGAGATATCACTGATAATATTATGCCATGAACTCATTACCGCAAAAAACAGATTCGGTGCAAGCAGGACTGCCATAAAAAGCATAAGGATAATATTGAAGGGCTTTTGGAAATGGTCATAGAAATAAGTTTCACGAAAGAATTTTTTTGTTCTTGTATATTTGTTTTCAAATAATATCTGCATTTTTGATTCTCCTTAAAAAAATAAATATTGCACTGCCGAAAAAATCCGACAGTGCCTAAAAAAATCAGCATCCGCTTTTCTTGAACAGAAAGAAGAAAGTTTTGAATATAAGTTTCATGTCTACCCATAAGTTTCTTTCCATTATGTACTTTCTGTCCAATTTCATCCAGTCATCAAATGAAACGCTGTTGCGGTTTTTTGTGACCTGCCAATAGCAGGTAAGTCCCGGAACGACAAGTAATCTCAGTCTGTCGCTGGGTCTGTATTGTTCAACTTCTTTCGGCAAAGCGGGTCTTGGACCCACAAAAGACATATTTCCGAGAAATATATTGAATATCTGAGGAAGTTCATCAATATTTGATGCACGGATAATCTTTCCGACTTTTGTTATCCTCGGGTCATTTTCTATCTTGAAAACAGGACCGTCCATTTCATTGAATTTCTGGAGATCTGCAAGTTTTTTTTCAGCATCTGCACACATTGATCTAAACTTGTATATTTTAAATATCTTGCCGTTTTTGCCGACACGTTCCTGAACGAATATGGGACCGGCTTTTCTGTCTTCTATCAATATACATAAAGAAACGATAAGAAATGGAACAGCCAGTATTATTATACAAACGGATGATACTACTATGTCAAATAATCTTTTTAAGAAATCGAAAACCGGTTTTTGCTTATACTAACAAACTCCATTGCCAAATAGTATATCATAAAAAATATGGGTTCGTCAATAAAAAAAAGAATATTGTCAAAAATCTAAAGAAATGCTAAAAAACTATCCTTAAAACTGGCTAATGATGGTAATTTTACAGATGATTGGAAATCAAATACAAGCGACTATAAGATTTTTACAATTAATTTGGATAATATAAAAAAAATTCGTCAGAATTTTATTTGAGTTTTCAGACTGTATGATGTAAAATATTATAGTATATTGTTATTGAAAAAAGGGGGAAATGTTTTCAAATGAAAAAAATATTGGCTGTCGTGATTGCATCAATCATGTTATTTGCGGTAATTCCGTCGGTGAATGTCTGTGCGGCAACTTTTGACATTGACTTTGAAACGGAAACTTTTGACATTGACTTTGAAACGGAATGTAAATCCTTGTATCTTGAAAATCTTGATACAGGCATAGTCGTATATCAAAAGGGGGCTGATGAAAGGAGATATCCTGCATCTACGACCAAGATAATGACATATATAATAACTGCCGAAAATGTCAAGGATTTGAAGAATACTTATGTGACGATAAAAGAAAGTACACTTAAATTGCTTGAAGGAACGGGAAGCTCCGTAGCAGGTCTTGAAGCCGGTGAAAAGCTGAGTGTATATCAGCTTCTGCACTGTCTTATGATACCGTCGGGAAATGATGCGGCAATAGTGCTTGCCGACCATATCGGAGGAGGAAGCATACAGAAATTTGTTGACATGATGAATTCAAAGGCAGAGGAACTCGGCTGCAAATCAACGCATTTTGCAAATCCTCACGGTCTTAATGACCCGAATCATTATACGACCGTGAGCGATATGGCTAAGATAACAAAGTATGCCTTGAAAATGCCTGAATTTGAGAGTATAAGCAATATGACATCCTCGGACTGTCTCGGGGAAGACCGTTATCTTATTACGACAAATTCAATGATAGACCAGACAAGGGGCGGAAAATACTATTATGAGTATGCCAAAGGCATAAAAACGGGTTCAACGGGCAATGATTCGGGCTACTGTCTTGTATCGACTGCCGAAAAAGACGGCTATACATATTTGTGTGTAGCATACGGTGCAAAGTATGAGAATGAGGAAACGGAAGAATATTATGAAAACGGTGCTATGATAGATTCCAAAAATCTTTATGAATGGGCTTTTGACAATCTTAAAATAAAAACCGTTATAGATAAGAACGACCTTGTCAAAGAAGTAGACCTCAGGTTTGCATGGAACAAGGACAGCTTACAGCTTTCGCCTGCCGAGACATATTCAACTATATTGCCCGATGATATACAGATGTCGAGCATTGACAGGGTATATGATTTGCCCGAGAGCATAGAAGCACCCGTAAAAGCCGGTGACAAAATCGGTACGGTGACATTGAGCTATGCAAATCAAAAGTTGGGAACTGTTGATTTGATAGCATCCGAAACTGTTGAAAGAAGCGAACTTCTTATCGCCTTTGATTTTCTTCAAAAGATGGTCACATCATTGTGGTTTATGATAACGGTTGTCGTAATAGTTGGATTTTTTCTGGTTTATATGATACTTGCAGCTTTGTATAACCGTAAAAAGAAAAATCAGAGACCCGTTAAGAAATACAGAAAGTTCTGATAAAAAAAATTTCCTGTCGGCAATACAAAAAGCTGACAGGAAATTTTTTCGGATACCTGCCCGGGGAGATTTGAACTCCCAGTCTTCAGAGTCAAAACATATATTAACATAAATTTTTAAATTATGCAAGAAATTTTAATATTATATTTGTAAAAATTTCTGATAAATGATATAATATTAGAAAACAGGGGGGTGTTTTTTGTGGATGTTAGAACAGGTGATATGCTTGAAATGAAAAAGCCTCATCCGTGCGGAAAGGAAAATAATAAAAGATTTTATGTTCTTCGTTCGGGAATAGATTTTAAACTGAGATGTATGGGCTGTCTGCATGAAATAATAATCCCCAGAGCAAAAGCCGAAAAAAATATAAAGAAAATAATAAGAGATGAAGATTGAGAGGTGATTTTATTTTGTTTGAGAAGGTACAGGTATTTGAGAACAGATATGATGAACTCGCACAGAAATTATGTGACCCGTCCGTTGTATCATCGCCTGAATTATATGCGGAAACAATGAAAGAATATAAGTCTGCCGAACCGTTGGCATTGAAATATAAGGAGTATAAGAAAGCTGTTTCGGAACGTGAGGAAACCGTTGAAATGCTGAATGAAAGCGGTTCTGACAGAGAAATGGAAGAAATGCTTGAAGAAGAACTGAAAATGCTTGATGATAAGATAAGCGAAATTTCGGATGAAATGAAGATACTTCTTTTGCCGAAAGACCCAAATGATGACAGGAATGTCATCATAGAAATAAGAGGCGGTGCAGGCGGTGAAGAAGCGGCATTGTTTGCGGCAGTGCTTTTCCGTATGTACAGTATGTATGCCGTTAAACGAGGATATAAAACGGAAATTATAAATACCAATGAAACGGAATTGGGCGGATATAAGGAAATAAGCTTTATGCTGACGGGCGAAGGAGCATATTCAAGGCTCAAATATGAAAGCGGTGTTCATCGAGTACAGCGTGTCCCCGAAACCGAAACTCAGGGACGTATCCATACATCAACTGTGACAGTGGCAGTATTGCCCGAAGCTGATGACGTTGAAGTCAGTATAAATCCGTCTGACTTGCGTATAGATACATTCCGTTCAAGCGGTGCGGGCGGTCAGCATATAAATAAAACAGAATCGGCAATAAGAATAACTCACATCCCGACAGGATTGGTCGTTGAATGTCAGGACGAAAGAAGTCAGTATAAGAATAAAGATAAAGCCATGAAAGTACTTAAATCAAGACTTCTTGAAGCTGAGCGTGAAAAACAGCAGAATGAAGTTGCACAGCAAAGACATTCACAGGTCGGCACAGGTGACAGGAGTGAAAGAATACGAACATACAATTATCCTCAAGGCAGAGTTACAGACCACAGAATAGGCTTGACTCTCTATAAAATAGATGATATCCTCAACGGCAATATTGACGAGATAATAGATGCTCTTATAACAGCCGACAGAGCGGAACAATTAGCAATGAGCAATGAGCAATGAGGCAATGATTCGTATGCCGGAAGATAAGTTTTATGCGGAATTTGATTACCGCTGAATGAAATGGAGTGTTTTTTATGCTGGACACAAAAAAATTTGTTCTTACATGGTGGGACAAGGTAAAATTGGTTATAGGAGTTATATGTTTGTCGCTTGTTTGGGTGCAGCTTTCGGCAGCTTCAAAAATGATTTCCGAAAATAATACAGATGTTAATATGATATCTCCTCAGGAATATGTCGGTCTGCAGACAGGACAGGAGATTGCCGCAGAAGTCAAAAAAGAAGATATGATAATGAGCTTTATAGGCAGCAGTGATACAATGAGTTATTATCTTGTAAGAGTCGGTGATGACCATGCGGTGATAATGAGACCACTGCTCGGAAGTGACTGTGATGGTGCAATGCGTGAAATGCTGCAGGGCAAAAGGGACAGCATTATATATAAAGGCAGGGTAAACATTGTTCCCGAAACCGATATGGCAGAATTGAATCTGATGATATTATCCGGCGATGAACTTTATAAAAAAGGCATGAGCCGTCATATGAATGATGTTGTTTTGAGATATTCGATAGATATAACGCTTTATGATGCAAAGGCACATACAAAATATATAATTGCAACTGTTGTTGGTGCACTTGTGATGCTTGCGGCGGCAGTTTGGGCATTCTGGAAGCCGTTTAAAAAATTGGGCTATCGTTATGCGGTAATGCTTGGAAAAGTGGAACTTGACCTTATCAAAAAGGAGGACTTGCCTGTTGAACAGGGTTGGTTTACTGGTGATGAGGACAAAATAGATATTGATTCCCTGCCCGACAGACCGATAGATGAAAATTTTGAAAAAGTCGATTTTTATGAAAGCGGTGTTAATAAAGAAGGAAATTTTTATGTTGAAACGAAAGATGAACCTGAACTGCCTCCTGATGAAGAAGGCTTTGTACACAAACATAAAAACTATTGATAAAAAGGAATTTGTAAATGAAAACATTGATGCTGAATGAAAATGATATGGAAAAAGCGGCACAGATAATTAAAAGCGGCGGACTTGTTGCCATGCCCACGGAAACTGTTTACGGTCTGGCGGCTAATGCCCTTGACGGAAAAGCTGTCGCAAAGATATTCAAAGCAAAGGGCAGACCTATGGACAATCCGCTTATCGTGCATATTTCGGATATATCTCAGATATATCCGCTTGTGTCCGAATTTCCCGAAAAAGCAAAGGTACTTGCAGAAAAATTCTGGCCTGGTCCGCTTACTGTCATATTGCCTAAATCGAAAATAATTCCCGATGAAGTCAGTGCAGGTCTTGACACGGTAGCAGTGAGATTCCCGTCAAATAAAACGGCTCAAAAACTGATATCGCTGTCAATGCCGTTAGCCGCACCGTCAGCGAATCTGTCGGGAAGTCCGAGTCCTACAAATGCCCGTCATGTCTATGATGACATGAACGGAAGAATAGATGCGATAATTGACGGCGGAGAATGTGAAGTCGGTGTCGAATCGACTGTTATAACACTTGCAACGGATATTCCAAGATTATTGAGACCGGGCGGAATTACCGTTGAACAGCTCAGAGATGCTATCGGTGAAGTAATAATAGATGATGCTGTGCTGAATCCTCTCAAATCGGGTGAAAAGGCTGCAAGTCCCGGAATGAAGTATAAGCATTATGCCCCGAAGGCACATATAATATTACTTGAGGGCAGTGACGAGAATTTTATAAAATATGTCAATGAACATAAATCAGACGGTACAGCGGCATTGTGCTATGATGAAGATATCGAAAAACTTGAGGTGCCGAATATTCCGATAGGTCATGCGGATGATTATGAAATGCAGTCGCATAAATTATTTTCATCTCTGAGAAATGCCGATGAACAAGGCTTTAAGACAGTATACGCACATTGTCCGAAAACCGAGGGTATGGGCTTGGCGGTATATAACAGGATAATCCGTGCAGCAGGTTTTGAGGTGAAAGAGATTTGAAAAAGATATTCATAGGGCTTACAGGTCAGACAGGGGCAGGAAAAAGCACTGTCTGTGAAATGGCAAAGGAGCTTTCATGCAGGGTAATAAATGCCGATAAAGTGGCGAGAGAAGTCATGGGGAAAAATTCGGAATGTCTTAAAAGACTTGCAGAATTTTTCGGCAGTGATATAATATTATCAGACGGAGGCTGCAACAGAAAGCTCCTTGCCAAAAGAGCATTTTCTTCAAGAGAAAATACGGATATTTTGAATAGTATCACTCATCCGGCTATAATTGCGAGAGTTCGGGAATATATTGATATATATTCAAAAGAGAGCGATATTATAATATTTGATGCACCGCAGCTTTTTGAAAGCGGAGGAGATAAAATTTGTGATAAGATAATAGCGGTGCTCGCACCCATTGAAGTAAGGCTTGAAAGGATAATGAACCGTGACGGCATTTCAAAGGAAGATGCACTTCTTCGCATAAATGCACAGTATGGCGAGGATTTTTTCAAATCAAAGTCGGATTATATAATAGACGGTTCACAGACTGTTGAACAGGTAAAAAATCAGTTCAAAAAAATAATTTTATCGTTGAGTGAGGGGAGCGGCAGTGAAAAAACAGGTCAAAGCAGGAATATATATGGCAATAGTGATTATAACACTTGTGGGACTTGCGTTGATAATCAGAAATGCCAATAACAATTATCTGGATGGAAGCTATCCGTTGAAGTATGAAAAAGAGGTCAATGCAGCATCAGCCAAATACGGTGTCGATAAGGCGTTGATATACGGTATTATCAAAACGGAAAGCAATTTTGACCCCGAGGCGGAATCCAATGCAGGAGCATTGGGGCTTATGCAGCTTATGCCGTCAAGCTTTGAGTGGCTGCAAACCTTTTATAAAGAGGAAAACGATTACGAGTTTGAAGACCTGAAAGACCCTGCTCTGAATATTGATTACGGAGTGGAACTTTTGGCGATACTTTCGGATATGTATGAAGTTGAGGACACAATGATATGTGCATATAACGGAGGTCTGGGAAATGTTGACGAATGGCTTCGGAATCCCGAATATTCCGATGACGGCAAGCATCTCAAGGCAGTGCCGTTTCCCGAAACAGACAACTACCGCAAATTGGTAGCTCAAAATAAAAGCATTTATAAAAAATTATATTTCAGCTGAGAAAGGAATTGATTTTAATGGAAAAGGAAAAATCACAGGCAGCACAGCTCAAAGAAAAGCTGTTCATGAACAGAAAGAATGGTATGCTGAAGGTCAGTGCCGAGGAGATAAAGAAAGCAGATGAATTCTGTGAAGGCTATAAAAATTTCCTCGACAATGCGAAAACAGAGCGTGACGCTGTAAAATTCGTTATCGCCAAGGCTAAGGAAAACGGTTTTTCGGAGTATGACCGTGAAAAAGAATATAAAGCAGGCGATAAAGTCTATGTCAATAACAGGAATATGGCTGTAATGCTCGCTGTCATAGGCAAAAACGGCACTAAAAACGGTGTCCGTCTTGGAATTGCACACATAGATTCCCCACGACTCGATTTAAAGCCCAATCCGCTTTATGAAAGCAATAACCTTGCAATGTTCAAGACACATTATTATGGCGGTATCAAAAAATATCAGTGGACAACTGTTCCGCTTGCACTTCACGGAGTAGTCGCTCTCAAAGACGGAAGTGTCATTGATGTAAATATCGGTGAAGACGAAAAAGACCCGTGTTTTGTTGTGACTGACTTATTGCCGCATTTGGCAGTTGAGCAAATGTCACAGGTGATGACAAAGGCTTTCACTGGTGAACATCTCAATGTCCTCATAGGCAGCCGTCCGTTCAATAATGATGAAGAAAGCGAAAGTGTAAAACTGAATGTCATGAACATTCTTTTTGAAAAGTACGGTATTGTTGAAGAAGATTTCCTTTCAGCCGATTTGACAATGGTACCGGCTATGAATTCAAAGGATATAGGCTTTGACAGGAGTATGATAGGCGGTTACGGTCATGATGATAAAGTTTGTGCATATCCCGCACTTATGGCAGCACTTGACGTGAAAGACCCCGAAAATACTGTTATAACCGTTCTTACAGACCGTGAGGAAATAGGAAGTGACGGCAATACAGGCATGAAATCAACTTATATGGCTGATTTTATAGCAGACCTTGCAAAAGCTGATGATATGGAGCTTCGTCATGTAATGGCAAAGAGCACTTGTCTTTCGGCAGATGTCAACGCTGCATTTGACCCGACTTATGCGTCTGCATTTGAAGCGAATAATTCATGTTATATAAATAACGGTGCAGTCATCACCAAATATACGGGAAGCGGTGGAAAATACAGTACATCCGATGCCTCAGCCGAATATATGGCTAAGATAAGAAAGATACTTGATGATAAAAACGTCCTTTGGCAGACGGGTGAACTCGGCAAAGTAGACGGCGGAGGCGGCGGAACTATCGCTAAATTCGTGGCTAATCTCAATGCCGATGTAGTCGATCTCGGTGTACCCGTACTTTCAATGCACGCTCCTTTTGAAGTCGTTTCAAAGCTTGATGTCTATGAAACATACAGGGCTTTGTATGAATTTTACAGTGCTTGACGGTTATTTCAAAAAAGCCCGTCATAAACGAAAAAAATGCTCATTTTTCCTTTTATTGTAATGGAATTTTTGTTAAATTGGGAAAAATGTTAAAATTTTGTGGAATAATTAGGTTACAAAGATGTTTTTCTTATTGACATTCCTGCAAATTTATATTATCATTCATCTTATGGGGTTTATTTTTGCATGAAATTTGTACTTTAAATTGGTATATGTTCAACAAAAAAAATCCTATTCAACATTTTTTGGACTTGATGTTGAAAATTTGAACTTTTCATTTGATGTCCGTTTTTGTTGGACAAAGTTTGAAAATATATTGCAAATTTCGGTTTATGACAAGATGATAAAGGAGAGGTGTGCTTTGAAGAAAATCGTCATAACCGGCGGCAAAGAGCTCCACGGAAAAATACGCATAAGCGGAGCAAAGAATGCAGCCGTTGCTATTATACCGGCAGTGATTCTCTCGGACGGTGTCTGTCGTATAGAGAATATACCCAATATCATGGATGTTAACCTTATGGCTAATATTCTTCATCAGATGGGTGCAACTGTCAACAGAGTGAACAAAACAACTTTGGAAATAGATCCGACCCGTATAAACAAGCCTGAGGCAGGCTATGAGCTTGTACGAAAAATGAGAGCATCATGCTATCTGCTCGGGTCATTGCTCGGAAAATTCTCGGAAGCAAGAGTCGCATTGCCGGGAGGCTGTGACTTCGGTGTAAGACCGATAGACCAGCATTTGAAAGGCTTTGGAGTTCTCGGAGCCGAAAACAGCGTTTCCGAAGGTATGATAAACGTAAAAGCCGAACATCTCAGGGGCGGTCATGTTTATCTTGATGTAGTTTCAGTGGGTGCGACAGTCAATATAATGCTTGCAGCCGTAAAAGCCGACGGCAAGACTATTATCGAAAATGCCGCAAAAGAACCCCATATAGTAGACCTAGCGAATTTCCTCAACTCAATGGGTGCGGATGTAAGAGGTGCAGGCACTGATATAATAAAAATAAACGGTGTAAAACATCTTAACGGTACGACTTATTCGATAATCCCCGACCAGATAGAAGCAGGTACATATATGGCTGCTGCTGCTGCGACACAGGGCGATGTTGTACTTCAGAATGTAATTACAAAACACCTTGAATCAATAACCGCAAAACTCCGTGAAATGGGCGTTCAAATCGAAGAATATGAGGATTGTGTAAGGATAAGAAACAGCGGAAGACTTCATAAATGCAATATAAAGACAATGCCTCATCCCGGGTTTCCGACAGATATGCAGCCTCAGATAACAGCACTTCTTTCAATAGCTGACGGTACAAGTATCGTAAATGAGGCAGTATGGGACAACCGTTTCAAGTATGTTGATGAACTGAAAAGAATGGGTGCGAAAATATCGGTTGAGGGCAGAATTGCAGTAGTAGACGGTATAGAATCACTCAATGCAGCTCCCGTCAAGGCAACAGACCTTCGTGCAGGTGCAGCAATGATAATAGCAGCTCTTTCGGCAAAGGGTACAACTTATATCGAGGATATCCAATATATCGAAAGAGGTTATGAAGATGTAGTCGAAAAGCTGACATCTCTCGGAGCAGATATCAAAGTCGTATATACAGAGGATTCTGTTATACATCATACGGCTTGAAATATTTATAAAAAATAGCTTGATACGGGAAATTCCTGAAAAAACAGGATTTCCCGTTATTTTTTGAAAGGGTGGCGAAAAATGCCGAAGTTATGCCCGCTTTTCAGCGGAAGCGAGGGAAACTGTTATTATATAGGCTCATCAGAAAGCGGTATACTGATAGATGCAGGCAGGAGTGCAAAACAGCTAACAAATGCTCTTGACGAGCATGACATAGATATAAAAAATATCGGTGCGATATTCATAACGCATGAACATACAGACCATGTCAAAGGACTGAAAACCTTTGCAGTCAAAAATAATATAAAAGTATATTCATCGGGCGGAACTATCTCCGAGCTTGTAAAGAAAGATATGATAAACGGAAAAGTAAATATTTCCCTGATAGATTATGAAGGTGTGGAATATAACGGTATGTATATAAAGCCGTTCAGATTATCGCATGACTGCCGTGAGGGATTCGGCTATGTCGTGGAAAGCCCCGACGGCAGAAAAACAGCTTTTGTCACCGATACGGGTATCGTGACAGATGAGATAAAAACGGCTGTTACAGGCTGTGATACTGTGGTCATGGAGTCAAATTATGATGAAAATATGCTGATGTGCGGAGAATATCCGTATTTGCTCAAAAGAAGGATATTATCGGATATAGGTCATATTTCAAACGATACCTGTGCAAAAACTGTCAGTGAACTTGTAAAAACGGGGACTACAAGGATAATCCTTGCCCACCTTAGCAAAAAGAATAATATGCCGTGTCTTGCGGAGGAAACTACCCTTTCAATTCTGAAAACCGATAAGATGAGAAGAAATATAGATTATCAGCTTAATATCGCAAAGGCTGAAAATAATCCTGCCATACTGTAATATAAGTATAATATGTGTCGGAAAACTCAAAGAAAAATTCTGGACTGATGCCTGCAACGAATATGCAAAAAGACTGAAATCATTTTGCAGTTTTTCTGTCATTGAAGTTGAAGAAGAAAAGCTCCCCGATAATCCTTCTGCTTCACAGATAAAAAATACCATTCAGCGTGAGGGGCAGAGAATCATTTCAAAAATACCCAAAAATGCAAAGATAATATCAATGTGCATTGAAGGCAGACAGAAAAGCTCCGAAGATTTAGCGGAAGAATTTGCAGATTCAGCCATCAGCGGAATAAGCAGTATAGTTTTTATAATAGGCGGTTCATGGGGACTTTCCGATGAAGTCAAAAGTCTTTCTTCAATAAAACTCTCAATGTCAAAGATGACGTTTCCGCATCAGCTTGCAAGGGTAATGCTTTGTGAACAAATTTATCGTGCTTTTCAGATAAATTCCAATGGAAAATACCATAAATAATCAGCAATTAGCAATGCTTTTCATACATAAGGTTTTTGTGAAAATTCACATTAAACGATACTTTTGATTGTTAAAAGTGATGAAATTTTTAAAATTTAATATTTGGCTTTAAAAATTTTGTGCATTATGTTATAATACTTATACTGATATTTTTAACAGGAGGAATGAAAAATGTATTATCTCGGTATAGACTTGGGCGGTACTAATATTGTTGCAGGTGTTGTTGATGAGGAAGGCAATATCCTTGTAAAAGCAAGCTGTAAGACCAATGTTCCCCGTCCCGAAGAAGAACTCTGTGATGATATGGCGGCTGTTGCACTCAAGGCACTTGAAAGTGCAGGTCTGACAAAAGACGATATAAGCTTTGTTGGAATAGGTGCTCCGGGAGCTGTAAACGGTGAAACAGGAGTTATAGAGTTCGCAAATAACTTCGGTTATCATAACTGGCATATCGTGGATATGATGAAGGAAAGACTTGGTGTAGATGTATTCGTTGAAAATGACGCAAATGCTGCGGCTTACGGTGAATATCAGGTAGGTGCTGCAAAGGACGCAAACGACGCTGTCGTTATCACTCTCGGAACAGGCGTTGGAGGCGGTATCATCATTGACGGCATGATATACAGCGGCTCAAACTATGCAGGTGCCGAACTTGGTCATATCGTTATACAGCATGGCGGCAGACAGTGCTCATGCGGCAGAAAAGGCTGCTGGGAAGCATATTCATCTGCAACAGGTCTTATCAACATGACAAAAGAGGCTGCTATAAATCCGTTCAACAGCAATTCTATTCTCTGCAGGATGATAGACGGTGATATATCAAAAATTACGGGCAAAACTGCTTTTGATGCAATGGAACAGGGCTGCGAAGTCGGCAAGGCTATCGTTGAAGAATACATAGATTATCTCGGCTGCGGTCTTGTAAATATCATAAACATATTCCAGCCTGAAATTCTCTGCATAGGCGGAGGAGTTGCAGCACAGGGCGATAATCTTATCAAGCCTTTGATGAAGATTATCGAAGCTGAACGCTATACAAAGCACAATTCACAGCAAACTCAGGTATGTGTATGCCAGCTCGGAAATGATGCAGGTATAATCGGTGCAGCATTCCTCGGCAAGTGATAAATGAGGAGTCAGGAGTGAGAAGTTATTTCTCATATTTTCCGAAAAATACTATATTTCTGTAATTAAATAAACAGGGCGGAATCCGTAAAAATTCCGTCCTGTTTTGTTTGTGTGTAAAGAATAATTGCTAATTGCACATTGCTAATTGCTAATTTAATATCAGCCGCCTAATTCTATCATTTTGTCAATGCACTTTACGGCTTGGGTAATGGTTTCGGGTGAGAGTTCTATTTCTTCACCGCCATTGCCCCGGCAGCAGTTGAGGACATCTATGAGAGTAGTTGATTTCATATTTTCGCATATAAGAGATTTTGAAAGGAGATAGAATTTCTTGTCGGGGCACTGATACTGTAAGTGTTCGGCAATGCTGTTTTCGGTGCCTATGATAAATTCTTTTTTGTCGGATTTTACCGCATAGTTCATAATTCCTGATGTAGAGCCTATATAATCGGCTAATTCCGCAACCTGCGGCTGACATTCGGGATGTACGAGAAGTTCGGCATTGGGGTGAAGTTTTTTGGCATCTTCAGCCTGTTTTCTTGTCACAGCCGCATGAACGGGACAGCCGCCATGCACGAGCTTTATATTCTTGTCGGGGCACTGTTTGGCAACAAATGCACCTAAATTGCAGTCAGGAATGAACAGAATATTCTTGTTTTCGATTTTATTGACTATCTGTACGGCTGATGAAGATGTGACGCATACATCACACACTGTTTTAAGTTCAGCCGTTGTATTTATGTATGCTACGACTGTGTAATCAGGGTACATTTCTTTCATCTGAGTTATGATTTCCTTGTCGAACTGTTCAGCCATCGGACAGCAGGCAATGGGATTTGAAAGAATGACACGCTTTTCAGGCGAAAGCATTTTGACTGTTTCCGCCATGAAACGCACTCCGCACATCAGAACTGTCTTGTTCGGTGCAGTCTTTGCCATTTTGCTCAAAGCATACGAATCTCCCGTGAAATCGGCAACTTCCAGAATCTCCCTTGCCTCATAGCTGTGGGCAAGTATGCAGATATCATTTTCTTTTTTCAGACGCATTATCTCATTTTGTACTTCCTTGATGGTCATAAAGCAACTTCCTATCCTGTTAAAAAATATATGCCCTTTTGGTGTCAAGTTTAGGGCGAAAATTGACAAGTATACTTGACATTATCTGATATATGTGTTAAAATATCAAGCGAGAATTTATTAATATTATTATATCATTTTTCCTCATTTTGTCAATCTAAAAAAATTTTATGATACACAGGATAAGACCATACAGAATAGATGAAACAGTCCCGTAGATTATCACAGGACCGGCTATTGCAAACATTTTTGCACCGAGTCCGCCTATATAGCCCTCACTTTTGAATTCAATGGCAGGAGATACAACGGCATTTGCAAATCCCGTGATAGGAACCAGAGTTCCGGCACCGGCAAATTTTGCTATATTGTCATACCAGCTCAGAGCCGTGAACAATGCACTTAAAAATATAAGTGAAATGCTTGTCAGACATCGTGCATCTTTGATGTCCATATTGAGAGCAAATCGGTAAGTGTCGGTCAGAGCCTGTCCGACAATACATATAAATCCTCCGACGGAAAATGCACCGATACAGTCTTTTAACAGCTTGCTTTTTGGTGAAGCGTTCTTCACCATTGAAGAATATTCATTCTGTGATATATTCATGATAAAAACCCCCTTTTGTTATATTTTGAGCGATTATTTTTTAATTATTCATTAATGGAGTGTGTTGGATTTTGAGAGAAATTTATTTGGATAACAGTGCGACAACAAAAGTATGTCGGCAGGCTGTTGATAAGATGGTTGAGATAATGACGGAAAAATACGGAAATCCGTCATCACTTCATTCAAAGGGACATGAAGCTGAAAAAGAACTTGAAGAAACAAGACAAATAATTGCAGATTTTTTATCGGTAGAAAAAGAGGAAATATATTTCACCTCGGGCGGTACAGAGGGAAATAATACGGCTGTATTCGGGGCTGTCGGGGCTTTGAAAAGACGCGGAAAAAGGATAATCACATCATCAGCGGAACATTCTTCCGTAATAGAATCCATGCAGAAGCTGGAAAAAGACGGCTATGAAGTAATATACCTGACGCCTGATGAGAGCGGGAAAATCTCTCTTGAAAGCATTTCAAACGCTGTTACAAAAGATACTGTTCTTGTAAGTATTATGGCGGTAAATAATGAAACAGGTTCGATAAATCCCGTTGAGAAAATCAAAAAAATTATCGAAAAGGCAAATTCACCGGCTTTGCTCCATGCTGACGCTGTTCAGGCATTCGGAAAAATTCCTCTTAAACCTAAAAAATGGGGAATAGATATACTGACTGCAAGCTCACATAAAATACACGGTCCAAAAGGTGCAGGGATATTGTATCTGAGGAAAGGTGCAAGGATAATTCCCCTGCATTACGGCGGTGAACAGGAAAAGAAGCTCCGTCCCGGAACAGAGCCTTTGCCGAATATATGCGGAATGGGAGAAGCTGTCAGGAATCTGCCTGATATTTCCGAGGAAATGATATTCATGCGTGAATTGAACGGCTATTGCAGAAAAAAATTGAGTGAGATAGAAAATGTTCATATAAATTCAGATGAAGACTGTCTGCCGTATATCATAAATTTTTCGGTCAATGGGATAAAATCGGAAACAATGCTCCATTATATGGCACAGAATAATATATATATATCAAGCGGTTCAGCGTGTGCTAAAGGCAAAAAGAGCCATGTTCTGAAAGCATTGGGATTAAGTGATGATTTGGCGGATTCTGCATTGAGAGTCAGCTTTTCAAGATATAATACCAAGGATGACATTGATGAACTTGTCAGAGCCGTCATAAATGCAAATAATACACTTGCAAGACGGAAGTAAAAGTGATAAACTCTTGTTTAGAGATATTTTTAAGGAGTATTGAAATGAAAGAAATTATACTTATAAAATTAGGCGAGATAGTTCTCAAAGGACTTAACAGGAGGAATTTTGAGGATACTCTTGTCAGAAGCCTTAAAAGAAGATTAGCTAAAATAGGAAATTTTCAGGTAAAAATATCACAGTCAACTATAAGTGTCACTCCTATGGACGAAGATATTGATATGGATGAGGTTTCCGATTGTGTGTCAAAGGTATTCGGAATAGCTGCATTTGCAAGGGCTTGTGTGACCGAAAAGGATTTGGATAAGATAAAAGAAGCAGCAGGTGAGTATCTTGCGGAAACCTTTGAAGATGAAAAGACTTTCAAGGTAGAAGCAAAGCGTTCCGATAAGAAATTCCCGTATAAGTCACCCGAAATATGTGAGGAAGTCGGAGGATATCTTTTGGAGAAATTCCCGAATATATCCGTTGATGTGCATAATCCCGATGTAACGGTGACAGTCGAGATAAGAGATTTCGGAGCATATATAAGAGCAGGTCTGATAAGAGGTGCGGGCGGTATACCCGTCGGAACAGGCGGAAAGGCCTGTGTACTGATATCGGGCGGTATCGACAGTCCCGTAGCATCATATATGATGGCAAAAAGAGGTCTTGAGCTTACGGCAGTTCACTTTGCAAGCCCTCCTTATACGAGTGAGAGAGCCGAGGAAAAAGTAGTCGAACTCTTACGCCGAGTAGCAAAATACAGCGGAAGAATAAAAATGTTCACAGTGCCTTTCACGGAGATTCAGGAACAGATAAGAGAGAAGTGCAAGGAAGATTATTTTACGATAATAATGCGTAGGTTCATGATGGATATAGCCGAAAAAGTCGCTCTTAAAAATGACTGTCACGCCCTCATTACAGGTGAAAGTCTGGGACAGGTCGCAAGTCAGACTCTTATGGCAATAGGCTGTACCGACAGTGCCTGCAATATGCCTGTTTTCAGACCGCTGATAGGAATGGACAAAGAGGAAATTATAAGCATATCGAGAAAGATAGATACATTTGATATCTCGATACAGCCTTATGAAGACTGCTGCACAGTATTTACACCGAAACATCCCAAAACCAAACCCGTACTTGAAGAAGTTATAAAAGAACAGAACAAGCTTGATTGTGAAAGTCTTGCCGAAAGAGCGGCAGAAGGTGTTAAACTGACAATTATTGAATGATCGGAGATGAACGGAGAATGAATGCGGAAATATATTTTCCGAGAGAGGGCAGGGCATTCGGGCAGACTGCCGAAAAAAACTTTGATGAAACCGTAAAGAAACTCAATGATATCAATGTCAATATAATATACAAAACGGAGGTCAACCTCACCGAGAAAAGTATATCGGAGGCTTTGAAGGTATCCGAATCGGGTGATGAAAAGATAGGTCTTATATTGATAGCGGATGTACTTTCGGAGGACAGTCCCGAAAAAGCAAAGGAATTTTTTGAAAGTATAGGCATTTTAGGGAAAGTTCAGAGGATAGAAGCCGAATTTATAGACCCTGATGACCCCGATTTTGACAACGGCACCAACAAACAGCAGTCCAATAAGAAGACAAAAAAATCAAAGAAAAATAAAAATGAAGACCCGATAGACATAAATCAGAGTATAATAACAGTCGAGAATCGTCCTGTTTATGCGTATGGGATAGAATATAACAATAAACTGCTCGTTATACTGCCGAAATATGATATCCTCAACATCAGCTTCATTTCAGTCCTGTACAGTGTGGCAAAAAGCGTTGCCGCTCCCGATAAAAAAGAGGCTTTCTGGAAAAGATTCATACCATGTGCAGGTGACGGACCATTGGACGTTATAAGAAAAATAATTCTGATACTTGCGATATGTACTTTCCTTGTGTCATCTTATATACTTATTCAGATACTTGTTATAGAACCGGCAAATAACGATAAAATGACCGACAGCATAAAAGATATGCTTGTTTCAACGACCGAAGGCGAAAAAGATGATGACGGCAATCCGAGAAAGGATGTTCCGAGACTTCCGACAGACGGTTCCGAGGGAGTTATATCCGATTTTTCTCAGCTTCTCAAGGCAAACCCCGATACAGTCGGCTGGATAAACATTCCGAATACTATAATAGACTTTGTTGTAGTAAAACCACAGGAAGGTGTTGACAGCGAATATTATCTTCACAGGGACTTTTACGGAAATTACTCAAAATACGGTACTGTATTCATGGATTACAGAAGTCCGCTTGACGCAAAGAATCTTATAATCCACGGACATCATATGCAGGACGGAAGAATGTTTGCAGACCTTTCACATTACGTTGAAAGAGGGGGAGATAATTACGGTATCAACTTCTATAAAAAGACCCCTGTATTTACTTTCAATACTATCTATGAAAAAAGCAAATGGAAGATAATTGCATTTTTCAAGACAAATACTCTTGAAGAACAGGGCAAATTCTTTAATTATCTCAGAGGAAACGATTTCGTAAGCGATTATGATTTTCTGGATTTCGTATATCAGCTCAGAGTGCGTTCACTTGTGAACTGTCCTGTTGACCTGAATGAGGACGACACTATCCTGACACTTTCAACGTGTTCCTATGACTTCAAGGATTTCAGAACGGTAATAGTTGCCCGAAAAGTCCGTGACGGTGAAAGTGCCGACGTAGATGTATCAAAGGCAGTCGAAAATCCGAATCCGCTTTATCCCGATGTATGGTACAAGACTTACGGAGGAACTCCCCCGACAGTAACATCATTCCAGGAGGCTTATAACAATAATGAAATAAGCTGGTATGACGGAGATAAAAAATGGTCAATGAATGATGACGAGGAGCTTGAAAGGGTATTGAACGAGGGAAAGAAAAATGCCGAGAATATGCTCAGGTCATATATCGGTCTTAAAGAATATGCCGATGATGAGTATGAAGTTGTTCAAAAGATGCTTGAAGATTATATCGCAAAATTCAAGGATGCCGAGGATGCTTCCGAGGTGAACAGTCTTTATAATGAAGCAATAGCCGAAATAGGCAAGATAAAGACAAGGTCACAGATTGATGCAGAGCAGTCTGCACAGGCTGAAAAAAGCCGTATAGAAGCCGAAAAACAAGCAAGCATAGATGCTGCAAATGAGCTTAAAGCGAAAAAACAGTCGGCAATAGCCGAGATAAGAAGCTCCATTGCCGGAAATGAATATCGCAAGGCACAGGCTGACAGCGTTACAAAAATAATTGAAGAATATTCAAAGGAGATAAATGCGGCAACCGATATTGATAAAGTTGAGGAACTGAAAAAAGATGCAATAAAACTTCTTTCGGAATACAAAACGGCTGAAGAATTGGATAAAGAGGAAAGCGAGGCGGCTGAGAAAGCAGCTAAGAAGGCAGCTGAAGAAGCTGCACAAAAAGCAGCGGAAGAAGCCAAAAGAACTGCCGAAAAAGCTGCACAAAAAGCAGCGGAAGAAGCCCAAAAAGCCGAAGAAGCCAAAAGAACTGCCGAAAAAGCTGCACAGGATCTTGCAAATGCCAAAAATGAGGCTGTTGAGGAAATAGAATCCTATGTTGATCCCAATAATTATCCTGCGGAAATACGAGGACAATTACAGTCTATAATAGTTAGTGCAAAAAATACTATTATGAATGACAAAGTTACAAGTATATCACTGGTTGAAGACTTGGTTGCGAATGCAAAACAGCAGATAGATGAATGTATATCAAATGCGGCAGTATCGTCTGAGCCTGAATCGTCCGAATCTGAATCGCCTGTTGAAAGCAGCGAGGAAGAATCAGAAAACGGCGGCGAAGAATAAATAAAAAATCCCCTTTCGTCAGGAAATAAATATTTGACGAAAGGGGGTTTTATTTTTGAAGAATCAAAACTGAAAATCAAAGAACGGTATATAAGGTGAAAGAGGGACGGCGATACAGCCGCATATTATACCGAAAACGGCTCCTGCGATAACATCGGTCGGATAATGTACAAGCAGATACATTCTTGAAAAAGCCATTAGAGCAGCGAATATCAATACAGGGATAAAAAGATGCTGACACATAAAGAACATGACCATTGATATAGCGAAAGATGACGAAGAATGACCCGATGGGAAAGAGTAATGGGGAGGATTTTCGATAAGCAGGAATTCCTCGAAAGACTTGTTGCAGGGTCGGACTCTGCCGACAATATGTTTTATTGTCACCTCTCCGCCCAGCCATGTAAAGCATAATGAAAGCAGCATTGTAAAACCTGTAATTCTCCATTTGTTCATCAGCAGGAAAGGCATGAGAAACACGAACCATACATAACCGTGATTTCCGACAGTCGTTATCAATATCATTATCTTATTAAGCACAGGAGTTCTTTTGTGAGTAAGTTTCGTGAGGATTTTTTCGTCCCATGCCTGAATTTTTTCAAGCATAAATTTTCCACCCTTATATAAAGTTACAAAAATGTCATGTTCATTATATCATAATGTTTGAGCATTTTCAAATATATTTTCAAATAAATTCAGTTAATAGTTGGCTGCTGAGGAATTTTTTTGATTTTGAACATTTTACGGAGAATAAAGCCCCAGAACTTAGGATTATCGACAACAACTATTTTCATGACAGAAGACTCCTTTCATATCAGCAGCACCTTCTTGAACTTATTACAGATGTAACTGCAAGTATAACGGCAATTATAACTATAAGACAGTGCTGCGGCAGTACGCATGAAACAAACAGTCCCAGACTGAACGCAAATACATTTCCGTTTTTTATGCACTTTCTCATTTCAATACACCCCATTTGGTCTAAGTATCGTCTGAGTACTGTTCGGCTTACACTATTATTATATACAGGAAAAAAATTTTTGACACAAAAAAAGCTGCATTGACCTAAAATCAATACAGCTTTTTTATATATTTTATTAAATGATTAAGAAGAACAATCTGAAATTATACAATACCCTGAGCCATCATAGCTTCAGCAACCTTTACGAAGCCTGCAATGTTGGCACCTGCAACGAGGTTGTTGCCGAGGTTGTATTTCTCGCAAGCTGCAACGCTCTGCTTGAAGATGTTTACCATGATGTTTTCGAGCTTAGCGTAAACTTCTTCTTCTGTGAATACAAGGTGTTCGGCATTCTGAGCCATTTCGATGCATGAGCAAGCAACGCCGCCTGCATTTGCAGCCTTTGAAGGACCTACAACTACGCCGTTTTCCTGGAGATATTCGATAGCTTCATTTCTTGTAGGCATATTAGCACCTTCGCAAAGGAACTTACAGCCGTTTGCAACCATCTTCTGAGCATCTTCAAGATAAATCTCGTTCTGTGTAGCACAAGGAATGTAAAGGTCAGCCTTAACGCCCCAGGGCTTCTCGCCTGCAAAGAATTTAGCACCAGGGAATTTATCTGCATAAGGAGCACAGATGTTTTTGCCGCTGCTTCTGAGTTCGAGGAGGTAGTCTATCTTCTCGCCTGATACGCCGTCTTCATCAAGGATATAACCATCGGGACCTGAGATTGTGATAACCTTTGCACCAAGCTCTGTGAGCTTTTTGCAGGTACCCCAAGCAACGTTACCGAAACCTGATACAACAGCTGTTTTGCCTTCGAGTGATTCACCGAAGTGTTTGAGCATTTCTCTTGCATAGAATACAATACCGTAACCTGTTGCTTCTGCTCTGCCGAGAAGACCGCCGTAACCTACACCCTTACCTGTGAGTGTGCCGTCATAAGCGTCTCTGATTCTCTTGTACTGACCCATCATATAGCCGATTTCTCTGCCGCCGACACCGAGGTCACCTGCAGGAACGTCGGTATTCGGACCGATATGTCTGTAAAGCTCTGTGATGAAAGACTGACAGAATCTCATGATTTCCATGTCTGATTTGCCGTTGGGGTCGAAGTCAGCACCGCCCTTACCGCCGCCGATCGGAAGACCTGTAAGAGAGTTTTTGAAGATCTGCTCGAAGCCGAGGAACTTGATAATGCTTATATTAACATTGGGAGCAAAACGGAGACCGCCTTTGTACGGACCGAGTGCACTGTTGAACTGTACACGGAAGCCACGGTTTACCTGTACGTTGCCGTTGTCGTCTACCCACGGAACTCTGAACATGATCTGTCTTTCAGGTTCTGTGATTCTTTCGATAAGAGCCATTTTTTCATACTGAGGGTTTGCCTCGAATACAGGCTCAAGAGATGTCAAAACTTCTGTTGCGGTCTGAAGGAACTCGTCCTGACCGGGATTTTTCTTCGCAAGCTTTTCAAGCTGTTCGCTTACATAAGACATTCGCTGTCACTCCTTAAAAAATCTGAAAATATCAATATAGCAATCTTGCATTGCTGACTACTGCATTGCCTATTTTAGCACATTGATTTAAAATAATCAAGAGATTTTTGCAAGTTTGAGGCGAAAAAAATTCATTTTTTTGTTTTTTGTTAAAAAAAGCAAAAAAAAGGCGTTTGGAATAAAAAATAATAGTTGAAATGTCAAAAAAATATTTAGTCACGATAAAAACTTGCTTAAATCATTATAAAGATGTATAATTATGATAGCCGTTTCAATTTTCGGAAACGATAAAAAAATTTTTTCAGCCATTATTTGAGAGGGGTATTTTAAAATGGAAAAAGCAGAACTTTTGTATGAAGGCAAGGCAAAAAAGGTATACGCAATGTCAGAACCCAATTATTGTATGGTAGAGTATAAAGATGATGCGACAGCATTCAACGGTCTTAAAAAAGGTACTATCACAGGCAAGGGCATTGTAAACAATAAGATGTCAAACTTTATGTTCAAGCTTCTTGAAGAAAAAGGCATACACACACACTTTGTAGAACAGGTGAGCGACAGAGAAACTATCGTTAAACAAGTCAAAATAGTTCCTCTTGAAGTTATCATCAGAAACAAGGCAGCCGGCTCAATGGCAAAGCGTCTCGGTCTTGAGGAAGGCACAGAGCTTAAAACAACTGTTCTTGAGTTCTCATACAAGGATGATGCACTCGGCGATCCTCTTATCAACTCATATCACGCTGTTGCTATCGGTGCAGCTACCTGGGAAGATATTGATACTATCAGCAAAATGGCTCTCGATATAAACAAATATATGGTAGAATTCTTTGCAAGCGTAGGCGTTGAGCTTATCGACTTCAAACTTGAATTCGGCAAGACAGTTGACGGCGAGATAGTTCTTGCAGACGAAATTTCTCCCGATACCTGCCGTTTCTGGGATATAAAGACACATGAAAAACTTGATAAAGACCGTTTCAGGAGAGACCTCGGCGGAGTTGAAGAAGCCTATGCCGAAATGATGAAGCGTATCGGACTTGGTCAGTAATAAATGATGAATGAGCAGTGAGAAATGAATGTTTCTCACTACTCACTTCTAATTCCTAACTTTAATAGGAGGTTTGACTCTTTTGAGTATCGATTCACAGGAATATTTTTCCGAAGAACTGCATGAAGAATGTGGTGTATTCGGTATATACGGAGATGACAGCATAGCTCCTGCTTATGCCTGTTATAACGGACTTCTTGCTTTGCAGCACAGAGGTCAGGAGAGTTGCGGCATTGCGGTGAATGACAGAGGTGTTATCAGCAGTCATAAAAATATGGGACTTGTCAGCGAAGTTTTCGACAGTGAAGTTCTTAACGGACTTGTCGGTCAGATGGCTGTTTCCCATGTAAGGTATTCAACAGCAGGCGGCAGTGTGCGTGAAAACTCACAGCCGCTTGTTATGCGTTATGTAAAAGGAACACTCGCCATTGCACACAACGGCAATCTGACAAATGCCTATGAAATAAGACGTGAACTTGAACACAGAGGTGCTATTTTTCAGACTACGATAGATTCGGAAGCAATAGCCTATCTTATCGCAAGAGAAAGAGTAAGTTCGGACAGTATCGAAAAAGCCGTTGAAAGGACTATGAAACAGATTGACGGAGCATATTCACTTCTTGTTATGAGTCCCAAAAAGCTCATTGCAGCAAGAGACCCTCACGGTTTCAGACCGCTGTGCATGGGAAAAATAGGGAAGTCTGTTGTATTTGCATCCGAAAGCTGTGCATTGGCAGCCTGCGGTGCAGAGTTCGTAAGGGATATCGACCCCGGTGAAATAGTCGTTGTCAGTGAAAAGGGGATTGAATCAATAAGAAACAATTGTCCAAAGCCCGACAAAAAATCCCTTTGTGTTTTTGAGTACATATATTTTGCAAGAACCGATTCCGAAATAGACGGTATAAGCGTTTATCAATCAAGAAAAGAAGCCGGAAGAATACTCGCAAGAGAATTCCCCGTTGAAGCCGATATCGTTATCGGAGTACCCGAATCGGGTATAGATGCCGCTATCGGTTACAGTGAGGAATCGGGTATCCCATACGAAAAGGGTATTGTCAAAAACGGCTATATCGGAAGAACTTTCATCAAGCCTACACAAAAAGAACGTGCGAACAGCGTTAAATTGAAGCTGAATCCTTTGAGCTCGGTTCTGAAAGGAAAAAGAGTTGTCGTGATAGATGACTCCATCGTGCGTGGAACGACCTGTGACAGGATAGTCAAAATGCTGAGAAATGCCGGTGCAAAGGAAGTACATCTCAGAATAAGCTCACCTCCTTTTATATGGCCGTGCTTTTACGGAACTGATATCCCGTCAAGGGGAGAGCTTATCGCTGTAAAGCATACCATTGATGAGATATGTGAATTGACCGGTGCCGATACATTGGGATTTCTGCCGCCTGATAAGCTCAATGAAATGCTTTTCTGCAAAAATGCGGGAATATGTGATGCCTGTTTTTCGGGAAGGTATCCCACAAAGATACCCGAAAAATTCCTCGAAGGCAAAGAACGTGGCGGAGTGGACTTTGACAAAAAACTGCCTTGTGTCGGCAAAACCGAAACTTAAACCGAAAGTGAGAAGAAATTATGAGAGATACCTATGAATCTCCGCTTTCATCAAGATATGCGGATAAAGAAATGAAATATATATTTTCTCCCGATATGAAGTTCAAAACATGGAGAAAACTTTGGATAGCACTTGCAGAGGCTGAACATGAACTCGGTCTTGAAGTTACACAGGAACAGATAGATGAACTCAAAGCCCATGCCGATGACATCAACTATGAGGTTGCCGAGCAGAGGGAAAAACTTGTCCGTCATGATGTAATGTCCCATGTATACGCTTACGGTGTACAGTGTCCGAAAGCTGCCGGTATAATACATCTCGGTGCAACATCATGCTATGTCGGTGACAACACTGATGTTATAATCATGACAGAGGCTCTTAAAATAGTCGAGAAAAAACTTGTCAGCACTATCCGCTTATTATCCGAATTTGCTGATAAATACAAGAATCTCCCGACACTTGCATTTACTCATTTTCAGCCTGCACAGCCTACAACCGTAGGCAAACGTGCTACTCTTTGGATACAGGATTTGTTGATGGATTTGGAAGACGTGCAGTATATAATCAATAATATGAAGCTGCTCGGCTGCAAGGGTACAACGGGCACACAGGCAAGTTTCCTTGAACTTTTCGAGGGTGACCACGAGAAATGCAAGCAGATAGACAGACTTATTGCCGAAAAAATGGGATATAAAGAGTGCTTTGCCGTATCGGGACAGACCTATTCGAGAAAACTCGACAGCCGTGTACTGAATGTCCTTGCAGGAATTGCACAGAGTGCATCAAAGTTTTCAAATGATATAAGACTTCTCCAGCACCTCAAGGAAATTGAAGAACCCTTTGAGAAAAATCAGATAGGTTCATCTGCAATGGCATACAAGAGAAATCCTATGAGAAGTGAAAGAATGGCATCTCTTTCAAGATATGTCATGATAGATGTTCTCAACCCGTATATAACAGCGGCTACACAGTGGTTTGAAAGAACTCTTGATGACTCGGCAAATAAACGTCTGAGCGTACCGGAGGCATTTTTGGCAGTAGATGCCATACTTAATCTGTATATGAATGTCAGTGACGGACTTGTAGTTTATGATAAAGTCATAACGGCACACCTTATGAATGAACTGCCGTTCATGATGACGGAAAATATTATGATGGATGCCGTCAAAAAAGGCGGAAACCGTCAGGAACTTCACGAAAAAATAAGAACATACTCTATGGAAGTAAAAATGAGCGGAAGCAATGACCTTCTTGAAAAGATAGCTGCCGACCCTGCATTCTTCGTAACTCTTGATGAGCTCAAAGCAAAAATCGAGCCGTCAAAATATGTAGGTCGTTCACCTAAACAGACAGAGGATTTCCTCAGCGAAGTAGTTGCACCTGCTCTCAGACCTTATGAAAATATAGCTACTCAGAAAGCTGAAATAAATGTTTAAAAGAAAGCGGTGTTAAATTATGGTAAAGATGAATATATTTAATCAGACTCCCGCAAGGAAAGTTGTAAATCAGAAAGGATGCTTCTCTGTAATAGAATATACGAAAGACTTGTCAGTAAGCCCTGCATCAGCTCAGACATCATATTTTATGGGTGAGATGGGTTTGAGAAAAAGACAGGTAGTTGCAGACCTCAATAATACGGGTATTATTCTTCAGGCAGGAGCAATGCAGATGATTACCGGAAATGTTGAAGTGTCTACGAATGTACAGGGCGTAGGCGGCTTTTTCAAGGGAATGATAGGCGGCAGTGTTACGGGTGAAAGCGGTATAAAACCGAAATACAGAGGCACAGGCAGAGTTATTCTTGAACCTACATACAAATATATTCTCCTTGAAGACCTTGCAGCATGGAATGGCGGCATGACCATTGAAGACGGTTTGTTCCTTGCTTGTTCGGATTCCATCCAGATGAAAGTTACATCAAGAAGCAATATTTCTTCTGCTGTTCTTGGCGGTGAAGGTCTGTTCAACAATACACTTTACGGTCAGGGCATAGCTGTTCTTGAAAGCCCCGTTCCCTCGGAAGAATTGTTTGTATTCGACCTCGAAAACGATACTCTCAAAATTGACGGCAGTATGGCAATAGCGTGGTCACAGTCACTTCAGTTTACTGTTGAACGTACAACAAAGACTCTTGTAGGCTCTGCAGCTTCGGGCGAAGGCTTTGTAAACGTATACAGAGGTACGGGACGTGTCCTTGTTGCCCCCGTAGGATAATTAACAATTAGCAATTAGCAATGTGCAATTAGCAATCAGTTATAGAAGAAGGTTTATAAAAACTTTGAAAAATTGCACATTAGCGTAGATTGGAGGATAAAATAAATGGTCAGAGCGATAGTTGGAGCAAACTGGGGCGATGAGGGCAAGGGAAAAATTACCGATGTACTCGCACAGGAATCCGACATAGTAATAAGATTTCAGGGCGGCAGCAATGCCGGTCATACTATTATAAACAATTACGGCAAGTTCGCACTTCATCAGCTTCCGTCCGGTGTATTCAGCGGTCATATCACCAATATAATAGGCAACGGTGTTGCACTCAGCGTTGAGAACTTTACAAAGGAAATACAGTCACTCATAGACAGGGGCGTTCCGAAACCCAATATACTTGTTTCGGACAGGGCTCAGATAGTTATGCCGTATCATATACTTTTTGACTGCTATGAAGAAGAAAGACTCGGCAAAAAGAGCTTCGGCTCGACAAAATCGGGTATAGCACCCTTCTATTCAGATAAGTTTTCAAAAATAGGCTTTCAGGTAAATGAACTCTATGACGATATGGATTCTCTCAAAGAGAAAATAGCAAGAATACTTGAAGTCAAAAATGCTGTTATTACGAATATATATCATAAAGAGGAAATAAGTGCTGATGAAATGTTCAATAAGCTGATGGAATATAAAGAAGCACTTGAACCCTATGTTGCAAATACCTTTGATATAGTACATGATGCAGTAGTTGCAGGAAAGGATATACTGCTTGAAGGTCAGCTCGGTTCGCTCAAGGATACCGATTTCGGTATATATCCGATGGTAACGTCTTCCAACACGATAGCAGGCTATGGTGCAGTCGGTGCAGGCGGTATCCCTCCCTATGAGATAAAGGATATAATTACAGTCGTAAAGGCATATTCAAGTGCAGTAGGTGCAGGCGAATTTGTCAGTGAAATATTCGGTGAAGAAGCCGAAGAACTTCGCAAACGTGGCGGTGACGGCGGTGAATACGGTGCAACAACGGGCAGACCGAGAAGAATGGGCTGGCTTGACCTTGTTGCAACAAGATACGGCTGTAAGGTTCAGGGTGCTACTCAGGTCGCATTTACAGTGCTTGATGTACTCGGTTATCTTGACGAAATTCCTGTATGCGTTGCTTATGAGCTTGACGGTCAGAGAATAGATTATTTCCCGTCAACGACTAAACTGAAAAGAGCAAAGCCGATACTTGAAGTTCTTCCCGGCTGGAAATGCGATATAAGAGGCATAAGAAAATATGAGGAACTTCCGGAAAATTGCCGTAAGTATATCGAATTTGCCGAAAAGGCAGTCGGTGTACCTTTCAGAATGATATCAAACGGTCCGAAGCGTGAGGATATAATTTACAGATAAGATTTGGAGTGATAAGGCGTAATGTGTGGAATAGTAGGATATATAGGCTATGAACAGGCAGCACCTTTCTTGATAGACGGTCTGGAAAAACTTCAATATCGTGGATATGATTCGGCAGGAGTCTGCACGAATGACGGTGAAAAGCTCATTGTTGAAAAAGAACAGGGCAAACTTGAAGAACTTCAGGATATGACTGATAACGGCAATAATGTCAAAGGCACTGTCGGTATAGGTCATACACGCTGGGCAACTCACGGCAGACCCTCAAAAGAAAATGCTCATCCTCATTTGAGTCAGTCGGGTAAATTTGCCGTTGTCCATAATGGTATCATAGAAAATTATATGCCTCTGAAACAACATCTTCTCGAAAACGGAATGACCTTTTCTTCACAGACGGATACCGAAGTCGTTGTACAGCTTCTGGAATATTACTATGACGGCAGTTTTATTGATACTGTGATAAAAGTTGTATCCATGCTGAAAGGCTCTTACGCTCTCGGTATAATGTGCATGGATGACCCCGACGAGATAATAGCAGTGAGAAAGGGCAGTCCGCTTATTGTAGGTATAGGCGAAAAGGAAAATTATCTTGCTTCCGACGTTCCGGCAATACTTGATAAAACAAGGAATATATACCGTCTTGACAATGATGAGATAGCTGTTATAAGACGTGACGGCGTTTCGGTTATTGACAGGAATAAAAATAATATTGAAAAATCGGTCGAGATTATTGAATGGGATATAGATGCAGCTCAAAAAGGCGGCTACGAACATTTTATGATGAAAGAAATAATGGAACAGCCCAAAGCTGTCCGTGATACCGTATTTTCAAGAATCAAGGATGACAGGGTCATTCTTGATGAAATAAAGCTGACACCCGAACAGATAAGGGATTTTCAGAAGATAAATATAATAGCTTGCGGTTCTGCATATCATGTCGGAGTTGTCGCAAAGTATATATTTGAAAAAATACTCAGAAAACCTGTTGAAGTTGACATTGCGTCCGAGTTCAAGTACAGAGACCCCATAATAGACGAAAAAACGCTTACAATAGTTATAAGTCAGTCGGGAGAAACCGCTGATACGAAAGAGGCTATGGAAGAAGCTCAGAAACTCGGTTCTCATGCAATAGCTATTGTAAATGTTGTCGGAAGTACGATAGCATCCGAGGCTGACAGTGTTATATATACCCTTGCGGGTCCTGAGATAGCTGTTGCAACGACAAAGGCATACAGTGCACAGCTTGCAGTTATATATCTTATGGCAGTATATTTCGGTGATATACTCGGAAAAATCAATCAGGAAGATTATAAATATTATATATCCGAATTGAAGTCCCTTCCTGAAAAAATAAAGTCTATTCTTGAAACAAGCGAAAGCATAAAAGATATTGCCCAAAAATACTATGAATGTAAAGATATTTTCTTTATCGGCAGAAATATAGACTATGCACTGTCACTCGAAGGCTCTCTCAAGCTCAAGGAAATATCATATATACATTCCGAAGCGTATGCGGCAGGTGAACTGAAACACGGAACCATATCTCTTATTGAGGACGGTACGCTCGTTATAGCACTTGCTACCTATGGCAGGCTTTATGAAAAAGTTATTTCAAACATAAAAGAAGTTCAGACAAGAGGTGCAAGTGTACTTGCAATAGGCTGTGAAGATCAGACCGAATTGAATAAAATTACGGGAAATACTATATTTATCCCCAAAGCGTGTGATATAATGCTTCCGTCGCTTGCGGTTGTACCAATGCAGCTTCTTGCATACTATGTGGCATCCTTTAAAGGCTGCGATATAGATAAACCCCGTAATCTTGCAAAATCTGTTACAGTTGAATAAAAATACAATAAAAAATGGAATTTGGAAATAAACAAAATTTCCATTTTCCATTTTCGGTTTTATTAAATCGGAGAGGAAAATTTTTTATGAACATAAAAAACGAATCTATACTTATAATGGATTTCGGCGGACAGTACAGTCAGCTTATAGCAAGACGTGTTCGTGAATGTAATGTATATTGTGAGCTGAAGTCCTATAAAATAACTGCTGAAGAAATCAAAAAACAGGGCTATAAAGGCATCATTTTTACAGGCGGTCCGAACAGCACCTATGATGAAAATGCTCCTAAGTGTGACCCGAAGGTTTTTGAAATAGGCATACCGGTTCTTGGAATATGCTATGGTGCTCAGCTGATGGCACAGACTCTCGGAGGCAAAGTCAAAAGCAGTGAAATAAAAGAATACGGCAAAACTGATGTCGAATTCAATACATCATCACTTCTTTTCCATGCTGCAAAAAATACAAACGTTTGCTGGATGAGCCATACGGATTATATATCCGAAGTACCGCACGGCTTTAAAATAACTGCAATGTCCAAAGACTGTCCTGTTGCGGCAATGGAAGATATAAAAAGAAATCTTTATGCAATGCAGTTCCATCCGGAAGTACAGCATACAAACGAAGGTATGTTATATCTTAAAAACTTCTTGTACAATGCCTGCTGCTGTAAGGCTGAATGGCAGATGAGCTCATTCGTCAAGGATACTGTTAAACAGCTCAAAGAAAAAATCGGTGACAAAAAAGTACTGTGTGCATTGTCCGGAGGCGTTGATTCATCAGTTGCCGCACTTCTCGTTCATAAGGCGGTCGGAAAACAGCTTACCTGTATATTTGTTGACCACGGACTTCTCCGCAAAGACGAGGGTGATCAGGTCGAAAGTGTATTCAAACAGCAGTTTGATATGAACCTTATCCGTGTAAACGCAAAAGACAGATTCCTTTCAAAGCTTGCGGGAGTTACAGAACCTGAAAAGAAACGTAAAATAATAGGTGAGGAATTTATCCGGGTATTCGAGGAAGAATCCCAAAAACTCGGCAAGATTGAATATCTTTGTCAGGGAACTATCTATCCGGATGTTGTTGAAAGCGGTGTAGGCGAATCGGCAGTTATAAAAAGTCATCACAATGTCGGAGGACTTCCCGAAGATATTGGATTTGAGGGTATTATAGAGCCTTTGCGTGACCTGTTTAAGGACGAGGTAAGACGTGCGGGACTTGAACTTGGTATACCTGAATTTTTAGTATGGCGTCAGCCGTTCCCCGGACCCGGACTTGCAATAAGAATAATGGGAGATATTAACGAGGAAAAGCTTGATATACTGAAAGATGCCGATGCAATAATGCGTGAAGAATTCGCAAATAACGGTCTTGACCGTCAGGTAAATCAGTATTTTGCCGTTATGACAGGCATAAAGAGTGTCGGAGTAATGGGTGACGGCAGGACTTATGATAATACGATAGCCCTCAGAGCCGTGACTACAAGTGATTTTATGACGGCAGATTGGGCAAGAGTACCGTATGATGTGCTTGAAAAGATATCTAATCGTATTATAAACGAAGTTAAAAACGTCAACAGAATAGTCTATGATATAACATCAAAGCCACCGGCAACTATAGAGTGGGAATGATAAAAAAATGACGGGAAGCCGCATGATAAGCGGTTTCCCGTTTTTTGTGTCTATATTTTGTCTATCAGGGGGGTGTATGGTCATTTTTAAAGCTCAACGCCATGTTTCAACAAACTTACTGAAACTGTTATCCGTCAAAAATTTTCCTGCCGTTCTGTACCATATGCCATACTCCATCAGTTCTGCATGAGTTGATATATTTTTATAGGCATCAGCATTATCAGCATAATATACATCGCAAATGCAGGCAAAACGATTGTCTGCACATTCCTGTTCAAGCTGCTTTAATTCTTCCTCTTTTTTTACATCGGAATGATTAGTCGGAAGAAGTACCTCAAACCGGATATGTGAAGCTCTTTTTGAACAAAATTCTTCAAAGGTCGTTGTTTTGTCGAATTCATCAGGCTGTACTTTGTCATTCATGACCTCACATATCACTTTACATTCGCCATATACTTCAGCAGCCATTTTTTCAGCCAGAGCCTTTGTTTGTTCATGATATTTCACGGCAAGAAAATTGTCATGGAAAATCAATTTTTCACCATCATTCAGACGTTCTTCCATGACTAAAATCTTCTTATCGGGATAATCGGGGTGTTTCACATATATTTCCAAGACTGCCGATGTCAGTTCATTGATTTCTTCGCCGTCAACTGTCGAAAAATCAACTCCATACTTATCCTTCATATAGGAAAGACACGCTGAAACAGACAATTTGTTTTTTATCGTACAGCTATTCATCCCTATTACTGCCATGATGCAACTTAAAGACAACATAAAAAAAGCTTTTATCAGCTTACCCGCTTTCATAATCAAAATCAATCCTCACATATAAAATTATAAGTTGACACCTATTTCCTTTATTGTACTCAGTTATTTTGAGGTTGTCAACTGCACTTTAAGAAAGTCTGTTTTTGATTGTTTGCACATTTCATCTTGAACTGATTTATGATATGGTATATAATTAAAACAGGAACTCTCAGGGGGTGTGAAGATGGGCATATTTGTTAATCCCGGAAATGCAAGCTTTAAAGAGGCTTTGAATTCAAAAATATATGTTGATAAATCAGGTCTGATATCTGTCATCAATCAAAGAATAAAAACCAAACAGAAATATATCTGTGTCAGCCGTCCCAGAAGATTCGGAAAGTCATTGAATTTAGGTATGCTTGCAGCCTATTACAGCAAGGGTTGTGACAGTCATGAGCTTTTTGACAATCTTGAAATCTCACAATCTGAAAAATATAGTGAACATTTGAATCAGTATAACGTCATTTATCTGAATATGCAGCGTTTTCTCAGCAGCAGTGATGATATATTGACGGTATGCTCCGTCTGTTGAAAAAAAGAGTTGCAAAAGACCTTCAAAAAGAGTTTTCAGAAGTAAAATTTGATTTGGATGATGATATTACTTTCAGTCTTGAAGAAATATATGATGAAACCGGGAATCAGTTTGTTTTTCTGATAGATGAATGGGATTGTGTTATGCGTGAAAAGATGGATAACAAGGATGCACAAAAAACATACCTTGATTTTATCCGCAATCTTCTGAAAGACCAGACATACGTTGCCCTTGCATATATGACGGGTATTCTTCCTATCAAAAAATATGGTACTCATTCGGCACTTAATATGTTTGATGAATATTCCATGCTTGAATCTGAACCGTTTCAAAAATATACAGGATTTACCGGAGAAGAAGTCAAAGCACTTTGTGATGAATACAGCATTGACTTTGAGAACATGAAAGCATGGTATGACGGATACAATCTCAACGGTACGGAACTTTATTGTCCGCAGTCTGTCCTTACAGCAATAGAGAAGAAAAATTTTTCAAATTATTGGACACAAACCGAAACTTATGAAGCCCTTGCGAAATATATTTCCATGAATTTTGACGGCTTGCATGAAACGATAGAAAAACTTCTTGCCGGACAGGAACAGGCTGTTGATACAAGAACTTTTTCAAATGATATGGTTACATTTGCAAATAAAGATGATATTCTGACACTTCTTATTCATCTCGGCTATTTAGGTTATAGGTCGGATAAAAAAACAGCTTATATTCCAAATAAAGAAATTTATGATGAATATGTTGCAAGCATGAGAGCAAAGGGATTGTGGAAGGAAACAATAGATGCCGTTTTGAAATCAAAGCAGCTTTTAGACGATACTCTTGCCGGCAAAGCAGATATTGTTGCGGAATGTATAAGAACGGTACATGAAAGGAACAGTTCTGTTCTGAATTACAACAATGAGCAATCTCTGAGATTTATCGTGCTTATTGCCTATTACTATGCAAGAGAACAGTATAACATTGTTCAGGAACTTCCTGCAGGAGAAGGATTTGCAGATATTGTTTTTATACCAAAGCCGTTTGTTGATGCAAAGGGTTATCCGCCTATGGTAGTTGAACTGAAATGGAATAAAAGTGCAGGTGCAGCTATCGCTCAGATTAAACGCAAAAAATATCCCGATTCACTCAGTGGGTATGATAACATTTTGCTTGTCGGTATCAATTACGATAAGGACAGCAAAGAGCATGAATGTGTGATTGAGAAATTTGTAAAATGAACCGTAATAACATGAAAAAACGGGAAACCGCATTACAAGTGGTTTCTCGTTTTTTGTCTATCAAGACAAGGTTATCAATTATTTTCTTGTCTGTAGTATGAAGTTTTTTCTGTCAGGTCAATATTATAATATTTAAAATCTTCATTATACTTATGCTCAAACATTTCCTTTGTGAAGTCATTCATGCTGTCTTTACCTTTCTCAAAATCAATGATTTCTTCAATCAAAGCACTTTTTGTTGCAAGAGCATTATGGAGCAGATGATAAGTAATTGTATTTCCTGTGGGATAGGTGAGTACAGTTTTTTCTATGATTATGCCATAGTTTTCAAGCGTGTTCAGCATATTGAGAAATTCGGCAAATTGAGTTTCAATTTCTTTCGATTCGGGAGAAAGCAAATTGGAAATCATGAAAGTGAAATTTAAAAATAAACCATTATCCTGTCTGAGTTCGCTTGAAACCTTGAATTCTAATCTGGATTGGATAAGCTTTCTGATTTGAGCTATAAAGCCGGATGAATCCACTATTTTTGGTTTGCTGTTTTCAAGTGTCTGTACAAGCGGTATGTAATGGGTATCTATTCGGGATAAAAGGCTGTCCCAGTAATCGCAGATATTTTTGGCAAAGCGTGATTTCCATAATTCATATTTTTTTGAAGAATCTTCTTCATTATCAGTTTTGGTATTGAGAAGGTTCTTTTTTTGTTGCTGCCATATATAAATATAGCTGTTCAGCTTGGATATTTCCCTTTCTTGAAAATACACTTTATCCTTGCTGAAAAAAGCGTAATTTTCAAGGTCTATTTTTTCAATTTCAAAGCCAAGGTATTCTTCCATAAAGAAAAAAGTGCGGACAACATCTTCTATGGAGCGTATATCAATATCGGATAATGCAGATGAATCTACATCAAGGGCTTGTACAAGTTTATTTCTGATTTCTGCTTTGGGAGCCATAATATCTCCTTCATATTTTCTTATTCTTGAATCAGCGGTAGCAGAAGAAAAGCCTATCATATTTCCCAAATCTTTTTGTTTGAGGTTGTGTAACAGTCGATATTTTTTGATTTTCTCGCCAAGTGTCATAAATAAATCCCACCTTACAACTACAATAATAATATTTTAACATTAAACAAAAGCAAAATAAAGGAAAAATCTAAAAAAATATAAAAAATATATTGACAAACCTAAAAATATGTAATAATATTAAATAAACAGATATAAAAATATGTCTGTAAAAATATAAATAAACATGAAAGGATGAACTGTAATGAGCGTACAAAATAAACCATTATTTGTAAATGTCGATACCGTCAGAAATGATTTGGGCGTGTCCAGAGCGAAAGCATATCAGGTCATCAAAGAACTGAATACCGAACTTAAAAAGAAATATCCTATGGCTATTGTCGTTGCAGGCAAGGTGAACAGAATATGGTATGAGGAAGCCTGTCTGCAGAATATGGCAAATTAAAAAATTCGGAGGATAAAGCAAAATGGCAGTTTACAGAGATAAATCAAACGGCTATGACGGTAAAACGTGGCGTGTGGCTGTCTATTATACCGATTGGCAGGGCAACAGAAAAAAACATGAAAAGCGTGGTTTCAAAACCAAGAAGTCTGCTCAGGAATATGAAACGGAGTTTCTTGCCAAAAGAAAACATGACATCAACATGGGTTTCAGTGCGTTTATCGACCTTTATATGAGCGACATAAAGCCTCGTATAAAGCCGACTACATATGCCACAAAGGAAAATATCATCAATACACATATCCGTCCGTATTTTGAAAACAAGAGTTTGTCGGAAATTTCAGCGGTTGATGTTTTACAGTGGCAGAATGAATTGCTTATGCTCCGTGATTCTGAGGGCAAGGGTTATTCTCAGACGTATCTCCGTTCCGTGCAGAATCAGCTTAATGCGATTTTCAATCATGCGGTCAGATATTATAATTTGCCGAAAAGTCCTTGTGCCGCAACAAAGAAAATGGGAAAGAGCAAAGCGAAAGAAATGCTGTTCTGGACAAAAGAAGAATATCTTAAATTTGCGGAAGTGATGAAAGAAAAGCCTATGTCTTATAATGCGTTTCAGCTTTTGTATTGGGGCGGCATGAGATGCGGAGAACTTCTTGCCCTTACGATAGCAGACTTTGATTTGGAAAAAAGACTTCTGAATATCAACAAGAATTATCAGGTAGTCAAAGGTGTTGAGATGATCATTACACCGAAATCCGAAAAAGGTAATCGTGTGATTGACCTGCCCGAATTCTTATGTGAAGAAATGGAAGATTATTTTTCTTCACTTTACAAGGCGGATAAGAACAGCCGAATTTTTACTTTCAGCAAATATTATCTTCATCATGAAATGAAGATAGGTGCAAAAGCTGCAGGAGTGAAGAAAATCCGTCTGCATGATTTGCGGCATTCAAGTTGTGCGTTGCTGATACATCTCGGATATTCGCCTATTCAGATTGTTGAAAGACTGGGACATGAAAGTATTACAATTACGGAAAGATATGCACATCTTTATCCGTCAGTGCAAAAGCAGATGGCGGCAAGTCTTGATGATGCGTTCAGAAACAAAGAGGGAAATGAAAATGAAAGCGGAAAAAATCAAAAGCAGGATTTACAGAAAGCAGACAACGGAGCCGAAACCAAAAAAGAAGAAGAATGAAAAAAATCGCAAGCGTAATATGTGTATCAATTTTCATGTGTCGGAAACAGAAAAGAACTTGATTGAAAAAAGAATTGCTCTTTCAGGTATGACGAAAGTAAAGTTCTTTGTAGAGGGTTGTCTGTATCAGGCAATTCTTGTAAAGGGCAATATCCGAACTTTTGACAAAATCAGAGAAAGGCTGTCTGCCATAGAAAGCAAACTTTCCGATATGGAAGAAAATCCTCAATTGACAAGAGAGGAACTTTTGGAACTTCGTACAATTCTTGAGATGCTGAAATTCATATATAAACGAGAAAAGTAGTACATTTGATTTTGAAATTTGGGTGAGCACAGGGATTTTGGTTTTGGCGGAGTGGCAAAATGGAAAGGGGTGTGGGGAATTCACCACCAAGCAGATTTGTATATCCTTTGGATAGCACAAATCTATGCTTGTCAATTCATGATACTTAAAGTAAAAAATAGATTGCAAATGATTGACTGTTTGTATAAAAATTGCTATAATATCTGTGAATATATTGAAGAGGATGAGATAAAAATGTCAAGAAGAAAAGATATTCCTAAAGGAATGCCAAATTATAGTGATCTTATTAATCCGACACTTGTTGCTTTACAGCAACTTGGTGGGTCAGGTACAATAAATGAAATTTATTCAGAAGTACTTAAAAATATGAAATTATCTGAAAAAATTATTGACTTTCAACATTCAGATAAATCCAGTCAAACAGAAATACAATATAGATTAGCATGGGCAAGAACATATCTCAAAATTTATGGCATAATAGAAAAAACTCAAAGGGGAGTATGGGCTATTCTTCCGGAACATAAAGACAAACAGTCGGTGGATATAGATGACTGTATCAATACGGTACGAAACTTGTCTGTTAAAAAGAAAGATAGTAATTTTGATCCTAAGAAAGATGAAAATCTTGAAGATGATGGAGTAGAATTACCTGATGAAAACAGACCTTGGCGTGAAAGATTGCTTCATATTTTATTATCAATGAATCCTTTTTCTTTCGAGAGATTAACTCAGCGTATGCTTAGAGAATCAGAATTTTATGAAGTAGAGGTAACAAAGAAAACAGGAGATGGTGGAATTGATGGTTATGAGCGAGTGAAGATTAATGGAATGATTAGTTTTAAGGTTGCATTTCAGTGTAAAAGATATAGTGGAAGTGTACCTTCAAGTGATATCAGAGATTTTAGAGGTTCTTTAACAACCGATATTGAAAAAGCACTTTTTATCACAACAGGCACATTTTCAAAGCCTGTCCGAGATGAAGCTATGACATCAGGAAAGATACAGATAGATCTTATTGATGGTGAAGATTTTATAGACAGATTAGCAAAGTATAATATTGGTTTAACACCTGTTACTGAATATGAAATTGATGAGAAATATTTTGTGCAATTATAAGAAAATAATTAAGCCATTCATCTAAAAATAAGATGAATGGCATTTTTGTATTATCTTATTTCAATAAGAATTTCAAATTTAGTTTATCAGTAATTCATAAAATAACTATTTCGCATTGTTGCATTATTATTTTGATATAAAAATGTGCAGAGCTTTGGATAATAGAGCCGGAATTTTTGATGATAGAACCGTTAGAACTTGAAAAGCTGAATGATGAAAAAGACCGATTTATAGCAGTAACCACAAAAGAGGGAAAAATCCGTTTATCGTTTTTGCCGCAAAATAAAGATTACATTCTGCATTGTCTTTATCCTGAAAAACATCAGGCGGTTGGTAATGACTTGTTTTCGGTTGTCCGAAATGCCAAAGTCAACACTATGCTGAAATCGGAAGCACTTCTTAACAACAAGAAAATGCGTTACAGAGTGCTGACAAGGACGCAGGTAGAGAAACTTCAAAAAGAAACTCAGGGATAGGCAATATTTGCTGTATTTAGCAAAAACAATGAAAACAATCAGGAAGAAAAATATAATGTTGCTTTTAAGGAAGATGATGAGCAAACAATAGATACCATTTTGGAAAATACCTATAAGCCAAAATTCAGGAGATAAACAAAAAGATTGGAGGGAAAAGTTATGATGCCGTATTTCAGGATGAATAATGACATATTGGATTTGGGTTTGACACCGAATGAAATAAAAGTAGCAGTATGTTTGTATAGCTGCGTGTTCCGTAATCATTATTCTGTTCAGATAAAGCAGTCCAAGATAGCCAAAAAATGCGGCATCAAAAAAGTAGAAACTGTCAGTAAAATCATTTACAAGCTGCAAAAATTGGGTGTTATCGAGCGTATCGAACGTCCTTTAAAGTCAAACGGCTGGTTTGGCACATATGTTTATAAGCTGAAATCTGTTGCTATCAGAGGCTATTTCAAGGTATATAGGAATGTTCTTGGCAAGTTGTCGGGAGTGCAGTTGAGAATGTATCTTTTTGTATGCCGTGCCGTTACAAAGAAAAATGATATGTGGAATAGCTTTAATGATGTGAGGTATCATTATTGCAAGAAACCGGATAGATATGCAAACAAACTAATGAGCAAGAAAAAAGAGTAGCTTACATTAGGATAGTGTAAACAAAGTACCTTATGTGCATTAAAAAAATAATAACAAAGACCGTACCGATCAAAGACGATAAAGTACGGTCTTAATAAAAATAATATTGTAGAGAATGTAAAATAAACTGTGTAAGTTCAGAAAAAATGGCTATTTATGCACTTTTTAAATGAACTTACACAGTTTTTCTGACAAGCTCATTTAAATTTTAAATTGATGGAGGATGATTTAAGACGTGGTATTTAAAATTTGAACATTTCACTTATTTTCTGTTTTTTTAACTTTATCTTCAAATTCAAGATAATTGCTTGTAAAATTGAGTGAGCGTTCCTCCTTATAATAATTTGAATTAGAGGCAAATGTTAAAGAAACAAGAATTTGATCGGCTTCACCGTCCAAAAGATTATCACTTGCAGTTTTTTGCTCTGCAACTTTGCCTATATTAAGTATTGTTCCTTTAGGTACTTCCACTTCACAATAATACTTCCTGGAATTTTTCCATTCAGCAAGAATTGCAGAACTTATTTTTGTATCCATTCTATCTCTTGGAATTTGTGTTGTCAAATAACAGCCTTGTTTGTTTGCTGCATTACCATAAACACGATATAGAATAATATCTTCTATTGTTTCAACAGTACGATAACAGCCATCTTTAAATGTCTTAACTATATCTTCAGGCAAGTTCTGTTTTATGGTATCTATAACTTTATCGTCAATAGCAGTTTTTATTTTATCTGTGGGATTATTTCCCTCACCACTACTTAAATGATTGTTTTCGGAAATAATCGTTTCATTTTCTTCCTTAGCTTTATTTTGGCTTTCCTCAAGAGATTCGATAGCTGAATCTTCATCTCTGCCAACCGATTCAATAATTTTTCCGGCAATCATAACTGACTTTTCAAGCAAAGATGGTGATTTATCACTATGAGAAACAACATATCCTTTTTCAGAAAGAATAGTTTCAAGTGATTTTTCAGAATCACTATTACTGACATCCATCATCATGATGCTTGGGTTTTTAATACTTTCACAAGAAGAAACTGTTTTAGTTGGTTGTTCAAGTGTGATGTCAAATAATGATGATAATGCACTTGCCAATGTAGCACTTGCGGTTATTTTTTCAGCCAATTTCTGTAGTATCAAAGATTGATTTGAATTTTCATGATTTGTTCTTTTATGCTTAGAAATATCTGATGAGTCCCTTTTAATTTTATTTTCTTCATTAAGCCTGGAATTCATAGAAATATTTTTATCGTTTTTTTGTTTGTCAAGCTCCGAAAAAAACAATGCTACTTCTCTTTTTATATTTTCAGAGGATTTTTTTTCGGATTCTCCGTCAGATAATTTCTGTTCAAAATCAATTTTGTACTTTTCAGAATTATTTTTCATCTTTTATGTTAAGAAGCTAAATGGAAAGCAAGTTTGAATGAAAATTTTATAAGTTTCCAACTTATTTTCAATCCCCATTCCATATAGCCGGCAAAAATTTGTCCAATCAAAATATATTTTCCTTCGCCTTTTTCACGCTTGCCTGTAAGAATAAACTTATTGATCTGCCAGTACGGACGATAACTAAATTGTCTCAGTCTGATTCCGGAGTAAATAAGCAAACCAGCGAGTACAAACATAACTAAACAACCCACCCATACGCCTGCACTTTGGTTAACCGCACCCGTTACGATTTGCATAATTCCTCCGAAAGCATAGAGAGCACCACCAATGAACAACCATATAATATTTTTCTTATTTTCATCATTAAATTCAATTGTACCAAAGTACTTTGCACTATCCAAAGCAGCTTTTGTATTTTCATCGTTATAAAGGCTTACTGCTTTATTGCAGGTATCCAAACATTTTTGATAATCTTCCTGACTCGCAATAATTGCTGCTCCATTGTCAGGATCTTTTGTATAACAACTGCTATATGAATAACCTATCATATCATAAGCACAATTTTTTCTGAAATCCATATCGTTGGGGTGCTTTTCCATATATTCATCCACAAGCTGATAGGCAAGATCCTGTTTACCGTTGGTTAAGTAAAGATAACTTTGCTCGGATACTGCCAGATTGTTTTCGGAATCAATTTCCATCATTCTGTTGATATACTGCTGTGACTTATCGAAATCGTTCATTCCTGTATTAGCAAGACGTGCACCGGCTCTGAGCAGGGGCATATTATCCGGATGAACCTGCAAACCATTATCAATAGTTTTTATTGAATTATCAGGATTGTTCAATGCCATATAACTTTGAGCCATGAGAATATAAAGCCTGTAATCTCTGATATTCCTGTTAAGAGCTTCCATACATCTTTGTAAAACTCCATTATAATTACCTTTCGCAAACATTGCAAGAAGTTCTTCATACAGATCCTTAGCCAACTTCTGAGCGTCCATATCAATCATATTAGCCTGACGGGCAGCGTCAAGTTTCAAATCATATTCTTTTCTGCGATCTTCTTTCTTAAAAATTTTGATTGCCTCTGCAAGAGAATTGAAAGCAAACTGAAGTTTCTGCTGTATGGACTCGTCATTAAGAGAACCATTTGCCATTTGCGAGCGAAGCTCTCCGGATTTTCTCTGTAATTCTTTGTATATGTCTTTTGTTTTCATGTTGGGATCAAGCTGATATTCTGCATAGTAATCTCTCATTTTTTCTGTTGTGTCAACTTTTTTATTAGCCATTTTATTATCTCCTATCATTCACCAATATTTAATTTATTGATTCTATTGGCAGCCTTTTTAACTTCTTCTTCTGTCATGTTATGCTTGTCACGATTGATAGTTACTTCACCAAGGTCGATATTCTGATCTAAATCAATTGCCCTGACATGAATAATAGCATCTTTATCACAGCTTACAATAATACGAACAGGAACAATATAGTTTCTTGGCTTAACTTTCAGATCAGCCTCGCCAATAATCGTAACATAATCCAGATTCCGATCCTCACCCTGCGTTACTTGCAACCTTATAATTTCCTGATACGGCTCACTGGTACTATATCCATCCTGTATAACTTCAGCGGGAATTTCGGTGTTTTTTTCCATAATTACAGAATTAGAAAATTTTTTCAGATTATCGTCACAGACAACAATACCTATTCCGTGACTGGTTATGTCTTTGAATGTATAATTTTTATCCAACTCAGGTATGTCATCGATATTGACATATATTTCTTCCTTGGATTGTGAATCATCTTTAGGCTTACCGCTGTTAAAGGTTCCCTCTGCCATTTGTTTAACAACATCTACCGCATGATAGGCGGCACCTATTGCGACGGCTTCATCAGGATGTACCTCGGAAGAAGGTTTTATACCAGATTCGTCTTCAATAACCTTCTGAATAATCGGTATTCTTGTACTTCCTCCAACAAGCAATATTTTATCTATTTGGCTGTAATCGAGATTTGCTTCGTCCAATGTACGAAGCATAACACTGACAGTTGTATCAAGGATAGTTTCTATCATGTCTTCAAAAGTTTCACGATCAAGCTCTATGGTGAGGTCTTCACCTTTGACATACAAAGAAATTTCCGTAGTATCATCGGATGAAAGTGTTTTTTTGGCTTCTTCCGCCTGTATCATGAGGTTCTGCATGGCTTTAATATCATTTTCAATATCCATACCTTCTTCTTCAGCCTTTTCCTTAACATAATCAACGATTGCCATATCAATATCATAGCCGCCTAATTTATGGTCTCCGTTGGTAGCAATGACACGAATACTATCTTCATCAATGTCAAGTATGCTGACATCAAAAGTACCACCACCAAAATCATATATCATAATTTTTTGTGATTTGCCAATGTTTTTGCCGATACCAAAAGCGATTGCTGCTGCTGTCGGTTCATTGATAATATCAAGAACATTCAATCCTGCAGCGGTAGCTGCATCCCTTGTTGCCTGACGCTGAGGGTCGCCAAAATAAGCCGGAACTGTAATTACTGCACCGTCAACAGTATCTCCCAAAAAAGATTCTGCATCCGATTTCAGTTTGGATAAAATCAGTGCTGAAATTTCTTCCGGACGAAATGTTTCCCCGTTTTTGGCGGTAAAAGAATAGGTTTTTTCACCCATGTGACGCTTTACAAATGCCTCATAATTTTTAGGATCGGTAAAACTTTTCTTTTTTGCGGCACTGCCTACCACCGGTTTTTTACCTCCAAAAAGAACAGTTGACGGAGTGATGTTCTCACCTTGCTTATTGGGGATTATAATTGGATTACCCTTTTCGTCTATATATGCTACAGCAGAAAAGGTTGTACCCAAATCAATACCTACAAATTTGCTCACCGAATTTTCCTCCTTATTTTTTAATATATTTCAGGTTTCAAATTATTTTTTGCCGAAAAGCCTTGCAAGCAAACCTTTTGGTTTGTTTTTCATAGCGGAATTGTTCTTTTCACGCTGTTTGAGCAACTTTTTGTATTCCTTTTCGGTCATGACATTAACTATTATCTCTTTACGAATAGTTTCTCTTTCGTTTTGTATAACGATCTTTGTTGTACCGCAGCCTATCGCCTTGGCTGTCCGTCCTACCATATTTACAATTTGCATATTCATACTGGTAAAATTCAATTTATCATCAATACAGTTTTGCGGAGAAATAGATACTTTGATTTCTGTTGATGCACCGTAAATCATTTCCATCTCAGGTGTATCAACGGTAATAGACTGTAAATAGGGTTTTACCTTACATCTGCATTTCGCACTTACCTGTTCGGCAGAACATCTTATTGTACAGTTTCCCGTCCCTACAGCACGAAGATAGCCTGACTTGTCTATATCAACAACTGAAGTATCATCCGAATTCCATTCTATGGAACTTTCATTATCAGCATCTTCCGGCAAAAAGGAATAATTCATCTTGTAATGATCTCCTTTTCCCAAAACAATGGAATCGTCTTCTAATTTTAACTCGGTAATACGATTTCTCTTGATAACCGTATAATCTACAGCAGCACATGGAAGTTGCTCGCCTTCTCTAATGATATTAAGAGTTGTTTTGCCTACTCCTAAACCTTCTACAAATAAACCGTTACAACGTATTATGCCTTTGTCACTGTAAGTAAAATTTAAATCTGTGTTTTTGATCTCATAACCCGGAATATCTGTTTTAAAACCAATTCTTACAGAACGCCCTAATTCTATGGTTTGAGACTCTGGAAAAGGTATTACAGATAATGAAGTACTTTGAAGTTTATTTACCTCGTTCGCATACTTATTAACAATATCGGACGATAAGGTCGATAAGCATGAATGAAACATTTCCATCAATGGAGATAGCAACAAACATTCAAATATCGTATTAAAAAGTTCGTCCTTGGTGCTTTTGTAAATAAATATATTTCCTTTCTTACTTTTGAATTCGGTTCTATCATCTATACAGATGCAAAAATCATGTGAAATTCCTAATCTGTTTACTACGTCATCAACTGTCTTATTATCAATAAGCAAAATAATAACATCTGTTTCCGGATGCTTTCTGTAATAATCCTGATAACTTATGACCGATGAATTGATGCTGCAATAGCTGTTTTTGACTTCAAGTTCTGTCAGATCATTCCTAAAATCCTCTAAATTTTCAGGAATAATGAATAATACTTCTTTACTGAAAACTCTATAACCTGAGCTCCTTACTTTTTTGACAAGCGTATTTAAATCTTTGAGTCTTTCAAGTAATGGTGTTTTTCGTACCAGTGGTGAAGAAGAATATTGTCGGCAATAAGGAAACTGTTGTGCCAATTTCTCCATAACTTTCATTTCCTCAGAACGTGATGAAAAATGAAGGTTAAATTCTCCGTTGTTACATTCTTCATAAATAGACTGCAATATCTTATCACACCAATAACAAAATGGTTCATCCATATATTTTTCCAAATTGCTGTAAACAGACACTGATTCGCCATTGATAAGAATGCGTAGCCGCTGTTCATAAGGATTATTGATTAATTCCACTTTAGAATACATTTATCATCTTCTCACTTTCTGGCATTAATCATCATCGAGTCCTTTTTCTTTTTGTTTATTCTCGTATTGTTTATCCGAATATCTGGTTCTTTCTCCATCTTCACCATGCTGCTTATCATCACTTTCAGAACCACCGTCGGATTTCTTTTGTTCTTTCATTTTTTCCCTATCTGCTCCCTTTTTTAATTCTTCGGGGCTTACTTTTATTCTGTCATTAAAAGCTTTTTTTTGTTCTTCAATTTTCTTCAGAGCTTCACTGCCATCGGATTCTTTGTCTTTCTCTTTTTCTTTCGGAGCAAAAAAGTTTTTTATTTTATCCGAGATTTTTTCTTTTTCCTTGCCCTCAGGCTTCTCCGCTTTCTCGACTTTTTCAACATTTTCGGTATTATCTGTCTTTTCGAAATGTTTGCCCATTTTTATCGTTCCCTTTCTTATGATATAATGTTCTGTATCATCAAATTAAACAATGAACCAAACACAGATGTCATATCTTCACCACAATCTGATATAGCACCGACCATATAAAGCAAAGCACCATATTTGATATCTGGTTCTACGTATATATACTGTTCCAGTGCTTTCTCAATTTGATTGAGCCACCTTTGGGCATTAGCAACAATACTGTCTCTCAAAGTGCTTTTTTCTTCATCATTTTTTAATTGATCTAATTTTTTTGATAATTCAATATCGGAATAAAGACCATCAACAGGTATAATATCAAATAAGCCTTCGCAGCCTATGATTTCCATAAATAGCATACCAAGCATTTTAGGAGTTGGTTTAAGATTTTGAGTTTTATACTTTCGATAGCTTTCTGTAATTTCCGATAATTCCAATCTGCGATCCGGTGAAAGTTTTGATTTGCGAATAATTGTGCCAAAAGGACTTACTGAATACTTATCCTCCAAAATCTGTTTGGCAAGTTCATTAACAAGACAACTTCTGACATAATTAACAGCACCAATGTTTTCATATTGCAGTTCAGATTCATATTTTTTAGGATTCCACAATCCTACTTTCATCAAAACCGGTGACATCCACCCTTTTTGCATAACGGCTGCTACACCGACATTCAATCGGCTGAGCTCTTTGGTTTGTTCATCTTTCAGAGACAATGCACTACCTAATTCCTCACAGGCTTCTTTGGATGGTGTATTCATTATGATCTTTGTAGAAGTGTTTTCTATTACAGAATTGTCAACAGCTAAAGGAGACTGATCAATTATTAAGAACCCTTCACCATAAGTACGCATCTCTTTGATAGAGTTGCTTATCATCTCTACAGATTTGCCAACCATGTTGGCACCTTCTTGATTCTGATCCTTACTTGTTCGTTTCAGAAGATTGTGAGCCTCTTCGAGAACTGTAACATGGCTAAGACTGCTGTCATGACCAACAAAAGTACCCGATTTTCTTTGTGCTTTCCGATATTCATTTAATCGCATAATTAAAACACCCATCAGAAGTGCTATTGTTTCTTCAGATCCAACTTCACTTAAATCGACTATTGTATTTTGGTCAAACAACACATCATCAGCAATACCTTCGCTTTTACAAAAAATCATTCCATTAATACCTGTTGTCATTGCTTGTACACGAGTCAGCAAAGCACCTTTATAATCTCCTTTAGAATCGGCAGAATAATCGGATGTATTAATTATATTAGGTAAAACTTTTAATACATCTTTGAATATAGGATATTTATGATCGCTGACACCCTCTATCCATATAGAATTTTGAACATCCCAACCACACTTAACATAAGCCGACACAACAGCTTCTTTTAGAATAGCAGGCATAGCTGCATAAAGCGGCCATGAAGCGTTGAATATCTGTAAAAGCTGTTCAATATGGGAAAGAATGTGTATTTTATCCGGAAACTGAAAAGGATTGATTCTAAGCAATCTGTATGTATTTGAATCTGTAGTAAAAATATTTACCTTATCAAGATTTCCGAAAACCATTTTATATTCACCTTTTGCAGGTTCTACAACAAGTATTTTAATATTATTGCATATCAGTCTATCTAAAAGGTTGTATGTTGCATAAGATTTACCCGAACCCGAAGATCCCGTGATAAAGCAGTGAGATGAAAATAAGTCCAAATCCATCTCCACAGATGTTTCAACTTCCTCTATTCCCATATGATAGATATTTCCAATAGAAATATGTTTCTTTGGATATTTGTTTTCATATACTACAGCCCTGCCGAACTCAGCCATTTCCTGAACCGCTACTCCTGCTATTGACTTTCGTGGAAATCCCATCAACAATGAAAGTTCGCTTCCGCTCACCATACTGGTTGGAGTGACGATTTGTTTTTGATATTCGTCTGAAACAAAGAGATAAGCACTGGGATGGATAAGATATTTGACAGTATCCATTATTGTTTTTATATTTTTAATTTGTTTTTCCGAACCGTTCCAAACATTAACATGAGCATTTTCGATGCCTGATTTCTCACCTATCATCAAAGATTTATATGTTGTGGCTGCCAAAACGGAAACAGATATTTCATCAGAAAAGAAGTAAGCACAGTTTTCCCATAAGCCATAGGATTCCCATAAATTGATACGCTCAAGCTGTTCTTCTATCCGTTTCATCAGGTTGGAAATACCCTTATTTTCAAAATTCAGCGTTTTCGTTTCAGATGTACCTGTTGTATCCGTTTCTCCGTAATTATCACCTTCTGTTTCGGATGTTCCAATGCTGTTGGAAATAGAGTTGCTGAAAGAAGTACCAGATGTATATGATGATGATGTACTGTGAGATGAACCACTACTGAACCCCCAACTTGAACTTCCGCCTTCACCGCTTGAACTCCCACCAAAATTTGAACTGCTGTTAGTACCGTAACTTGTGCCTTCTGTACTGCTATGTGAAGTACTATTCGAATTAGTAACACTTTCATTCATCGATTTTGTAAATGAATGAGTAACGCCTTTATTAACTGCATGACTGATATTTTCTCCATAAGCGTATGTTAATTTGGAATGAGGAGAAAGAGTAGAATATAATTCTTCATATCCATGCTTTCTGATAGCTATGGATTCACTGTCTAATGGTGTAGAAAGAAATATAGCTGTATAGTCTTTCCCTCTTAATGTATTGATGAATTTTTCCATTCCTTGCACAAATTGTTCTTTTCTCTCTTGATTACGTACAGAGGGAACGAGAGATACAGTAGTAAGACCTTTGAGCATAGATCTTCCATCAGAATTTTTATCAATATTTTCCAAAAAAGAAACCTTTTCATGATCGTTGAGACCGGATAGGTCAATTCCCGGAAAATTGCTCTTTAAAGTGGATTCTAAAATTTTTCCGGCTAATGGGGCTGCCTTCTCTGATCTGCAGGCAAAATAAAATTCTACTCCTTTAACAGAGCCTTTGATAATGATTGCTACTGAAACAGATAAATTATATAAAGCATTATATACACTTGTTAATTTGTCCAAAATATCTTCCTCTTTATCAAAGACCACTTTGGTCATACGAAATATACGCAATTTTTGAGGGGTTTGCACTATATTTCTATTTTGATTGATTATATTGGCATCCGCAAAATTGTCCAAATACTGTTTATTGGTAAAAACATCAGCCACTTGAAAACCTTTTTGTAGCACAAGGAGTGTTTCATTACGTTCTTGTTCTCTCTTGATTAACTGCATTTGTTTTTCATGTGTTAATACAGCCATGACTGTACACCTCCAATATTATAAATACAACATAATCGATATTATGTAATCAATTCTATCTAAAATAGGCAACGGTATTTTCGTCACAAATAAAAATAGACACAGCAAGTAGGCTCTATCAGTTTATTTTTTGAAATAAAACTGACAGGGCTGAATTTGTTATGCCTAAATATAAAAATTACATATTTTTTATGAAAAGGTATTGAAATTTTTGATAAATATTGTTACAATATTTATGTAAGGGTGGTTTGTTTTCAATTTTGAGAGCAAATGATGATTACATAATATCGATTATGTTGCTCTGCTGGAACGGCAGGGCATTTTTTATATTACCAACCGCATATTTTCCATACGCTGACGATGTTCTGTACCTGTGGAAATGATATATATGCGAGTGGTGTTGATACTGCTGTGACCGAGAATATCTGCAAGCTTGGCAATATCCTTTTCAATACCATAAAATACACGGGCAAACAAGTGACGGAGATTATGCGGAAAAACCTTGTCGGGATTGACATTTGCCGACTTGCAGAGCTTTTTCATATCTCTCCAAATGTTAGTACGGCTGACAGGCTTGCCTGTTCGTGTGATGAAAATACAGCCCGATTTGATTTTCTTTTCTGCTGCGTATTTCAGAAGTTTTCTTTGCAGAGCCTTTACGATAAAAACACTTCTTCGCTTACCCTTGCAGAAAACGACTGCTTCACCTTTTCGGACTGCTTCAACGGTGATAAATTGAAGTGGCAGCAGAAACAAGGCGAGAATATTCTTCCTTTGTCAGTTCCTTTTCTTCGGGGCAGAATATCTGTCGCTGTTCTCGGATAGTTTTTATCTTGAAAATTTCATAACCACAGAAAAGAAAAAAGCTGTTCAGTGATGCGATAATGGAATTGACAGTGCTCACTGTATAATTTTTTAACATCAGAGTTTCCTTATATTTGATAGCCAACTCTTTTGTTACACAATTATTGTTCACGAATTTTTGAAATGCTGTTATATCTCGGATATATTTTTGAATAGTGTTCAGACTTTTTTCCTCCAACCTTAAATGATGTTGAAAATCTTTTATAATCTGTTCGTTCCACAAAACTGCCTCCCTATAAAAAATCATTTGGTTTTATTATTTCCAAATAAAAAGCAGTTTGTATATTAACTTGCATTGGAATTTTTTGCAAGTAGAAATTTGATGTACAATTTTTGGTATATCGATAAGAAAATTTTTCTTGTAATTTGTATCTGAATATGTTAAAATCATAGCATAACATATTTTTACACAGCAAGACTGTGTGTACTTATTTTTGACAACCGAATATTTCTTGTGCCGATTAAACTTATAAATTATAAAGAGCGTAGACTCGTACATACACAGGCACGGACTTTCTCAAAAAGCGAACTTTTACAGTTGGCTTGTTTGTGTTGCCCGTACCGTGTAGAGTACGGGTCTTTTTTGTTCCCGAAAATAAAGGATGTGGTGAAAGATGATTGTGCCATAACGAAATTCAGAAAAAATAAAAATCAGAAAGGAAATCAAAAAATGCCAACAGAAAAGTTAAACGGAAATTTTTTTATTGTACCCAACTCAATATTTCAGAAAAAATTAAAGCCGAGAGATTTTGCGGTTTACTGTTGCCTGACAATGCACAGCGATAAAAACGGTTACTGTTATCCCTCACGCAGATTGATAGCCGAAGAATGCAGCATCGACAGAAAAACGGTTGATACAGCTATCGGCAATCTGCTTGAACTTGGACTTATCGAAAAAGCCAACCGCAGTATTGAGGGAAAGAAAACTTCCAACCGCTACCGTGTTCTCCAGTGAAAATATATTCTCCAAAGGAAGTTTACTGACAGGGGGTATGCGTAAAAATTCCTCATAGCATAAGTAAAATTTCCTTATAGAACAATACCCAATATAACAATACTCACTTTAAATATTCAATACAGAAAGAAAAGAATTAGGATAGGGAATTTTTTCTTGAAATATTACAGCAGAAAAGAAAAAACGGACTGCCTTCGTTTTGGAAAGTCCATGTGTCATTGTTGAACCGTCCTCCCTTTTTTCTGCTGTGTGATTGTTCTTCCTCAATATTAATCTTGAACTGTTGAAAAATAGTTTGATAAGGTTGAAAGTTTGTTTCGGATAATTGAATGAAATGGTGTGACGAGTCAGGAAAGGCACGGAAACGGTATGGTTGTTCGTGTGTATGATTTTGGAAAGTAAGACAGAAAAGTTGACATGGAAAGTCTTGAAGTAAGCAGACAGCAAAAGAAACGGCAAGGAAAAGGCTGTATTCGCCCGTGTGTGCGATTTTGTAGAGCAAGTCGGGAAAATACCCGATTTGATATTAAAGAGCGTACAGAGCGATTGTAGGCAATTTAAGCCGATAAGGAAAATTTCCACTATTCAAGGAGATTTTGATGGATAGGTTTTGGAAGTGAGCAGACAGCCAAAGAAACGGCACAGAAAAGGCTGTATTCGCCCGTGTGTGCAATTTTGGAGAGCAAGTCGGGAAAGTTACCCGACTTGATATTAAAGGGCGTACAGGGCGATTTTAGGCAATTTGAGCCGATAAGGAATTTTTCTATTGTACAAAGGATTCGGCTGTTCCATAATCAAGAGATTGTTCGGAGATACGGAAAACTGTTAGTGAATGAAATCGGCTCAATCTCTGTGTGAAGTTGTGAACGGTTTGGGGTATAAAAATGAGTGGAATTTTGCACAAATCGGGGTGGTTGATAATTAAGCAGGACAAAGGCAAGGCGTTGCTGAAGCCGCCTTGCCGAATCACAGTAGCCGGCAGAGCCGACTGCAATGCGGTTTTCGGGGAATTAAGGCAAAGACGTCAGATTATGCACTCGGGAGTCGGTTTTGAGGTTGCAGTGCCAAAAAAACTCGATGATAACGGCATTTTAGTGGAGGTCGCTGTTATGGGTTGCAGGGTTTTTGCCGAATTATTCCATATAAAGGTCAAAACGCAATAGTATGAAATATTCACTCAAATGACAAACAAAAATTCAGATCTAAATGTCGAAAGACGGAAAGGAAATTTATGAACGAAAACAGAAAAGAAATTGAAAAATCAGAATTTATGCGTCGTCATACACTTACAGACGAATCTGTGATTATCGGGAAAAAGACATTTCATGTAACCTGTGTATTCCCAATTGGCGGTGAAACCGATGCGGAAAATACAGAGGAAAAAATAAGAGTTCTTCTCGGAGAACAGAAAAAATGCTGTTGAAATGGTCTGGACTTTGCCGAAGAATAGTGATATTGTGTTGTCTGCATATCCTATTCGGTTTGACAGAGCGTAAAAGACAGCTCGGAAAGGAGAAAAAATCATGATATCAAACCAGGGAATCACAGCTCTCTACTGTCGTTTATCTCAGGAAGATGAACTGCAGGGGGAGTCAAACCATATGCACTAACTTAATTAAAAAAATGTATACAAATCACCAGTAATATGCTAATATAGAAATGCAAGTATAGGAGCTATGAGGTGAAATGTATGCAAAGAACGGATTTGATAAACTTTTTACCAAAAAATTATAAAA
>CACZZB010000011.1 GCA_902785555.1 uncultured Ruminococcus sp. | reverse complement strand
ATGGCACTTGTTTTCGTAGTCTGCAACATCAAGTTGCCAGATAGTGTTGCCCTGTTCATCTTCACTTATTTTATCAAATCCGAACCTGCCATACAAGTCTTTTACCATATTATTTTTTGCAGTGGGGAAGTAGTAGCCTTTTATAGTTGTAATTCCCTGTTCTCTACATCTTTCAACGAGCCTGTCAAGCATGGCAAATTCCATATCTCTTTTGAGAACACGGCAACTCATAAGCCACAATTCCATATTTAAAACCGTGCCGTCTTTTTTTCCGATAACGACCGATACAACACCGTTATCACCGAACTTATCAACAAGTTTACCGTAAAGGCGGATATATTCATCACTTGCAAAAACTTCTTCCATTTCGGTAGGAGTATAGCGTTTTGTTGTGACGTTGAACTGATTGCTCTTGTTGGAAAGTTGTGTAATTCTTTGCAAGTAGACGGGCAGAAAATCATCAATAACAGCCGTCATATCCAAACTCAAAAGATATTCATTGTAATCTGCAAAAGATGCTTGTTGTGAAGCTCTTTCTGCATTTGCCTTGTACATTTCATTTCGTTTGAGGTCGTCCTCACTGAAATTCGTCACTTCAAAATAGCCGTTTCTGTCGAGAGTGGTAATGTAATTTTCTACGCTGTCCATGACGGGAGTGCTTACTCCGTTGACTTGTGCGGCAACGATAGCCCTTTCAGCAGGATTGTCGTCAACGAACACAATCGAATCGGGGAGTATATTCAGTTCATTTGCAATTTCAATAATATTGCGGTCTTTGTTTTCCCAGTTGGCTTTAATGATGATAAAATCATCGGGTTTCAATGCACCTTCGGGGTGATTCAGTCCTGCAACAGCATTTTCATGGTCATTCTTTGAACAGACGGTCAATATAATTCCGAGAGATTTCAATGACTTGATGTAACTCTGAAATTCGTAATAAGACTGTGAAACGCCTGTTTCCTGACCGATTTGAATACCGTCCACGCCGTCATCGCCGACAACACCGCCCCAAAGGGTATTATCGAGGTCAAGGGCAAGAGCCTTTTTATTCTTGCCGAAAACGGATTTAATGATATTGGCAAGGTTAAAGGAAAATTCAGGGATAGCCTCCACGCACATAGCGTACTTGTACATATTCCAATAAGACGGATTACTCCATTCTTTCAAGCCGTAGCTTGCGGAAATGAAGTTGATGTCATTGATGTAAAATCCCTCTGTTTTTTCGGCATAGTCATAGAATTTCTGATTCAGTCGTGTCAAGAAGTTGGAACGTCCACGATAATCACTGCAATCTTTATTTCCCATAATGCGATAGAACGGCATTTCAAAGTTGTTCTGAATAATGGGACAGTGGTAGGTGCCGGAAATCTTCTGCCACATTTGCACGAATTTGTTGTATTCGCTTTCAAGTAAAGTGTTGACTTGTTCTTTTGTATCGGCAGTCGTGGGGAGGTTTATAATATTTCTGTTGGTGGTATGTATGAAAATCAAATCAGGCTTGAAATTCAGCAGTTCCTCACTCGGAAACATAGCGTCCTGCCAATACTGTGCATATTCGGATTGATAGAATTCTGCTTCAATGCCGTTGTTGAGAAGAAACAAGTCGAGATATACAACAATATCGTTGGTAGTAGAACCGCCGAACACGGCAATTTTCTTTTTCAGGCGAGAAGAACCGTCTGCAAGGAGTGTACGCTTGATAGACTTTCTTTTTTTCATGACGTATTCCACGTCAAAAGGATATTCCAATTCTTTCATCAAATTTTCCCTCTTTCCATAGCGATAGGGGACATATGTCCCCTTGCAAAGTTGTTTTAAAGTATCATTGTTAATAAAAAAAGCCTATTTTCTTTGTGAAAACAGACTAAAATAAAAAACATGTTGACATTTAGGCAATAATGTTGTAATATAAAGAATGTCAAAGTGTCAAAAAGTATCAGGCCGGTTTGTTGTCCCACTTCAAACCAGCCACTACATCAGCCATGAGTACGCTACTCACGAAAGACATTGATACATTATGAGGTATTTTCTACCCTATTTTGCAGTAATAGCCAAGAGCCGTTTTCATAGATGAGAAATCGGATACTTTTTGACCTGATCAATGTTGCAGTGGTTCATTGCAATGTTGAAGCACCTTGAAAACCAAATATAGTCCGTATGGATTAGTAGGAGGACAGCGTGGCTATTTATGAGTTACCGTACTGAAAGCAAGAGCCTTGCATTTCTGCGAGGATAAGAATGGTGTCAGTTTGATAGTGACAGTTCTGCATCACAAGCGGAAATACACACTGACGGTAGCGAGGCTGCCAAACATCCATACAAGTTGTGAAACGCACAACTATAAAAATAACTGTCAGTAATTATCGAATTTGATTTTCAAAACACTTACAAGGTTTTCCCCTTCCAACCAAGGGGATTGCCTTTAAGTAATATCACAGCTCTGCTTTGCTATGGTATTACTTAAAGGCACGACCTTCGGGTTATGAGCCCGACGAGCTACCTAGCTGCTCCACTCCGCGATATTTGATTTCGTACACTCTCAAAGTGCTTGATTATTATAACATGAAGTAATTGAAATGTCAATAGAAATTAAAAAAAAATTTAAAATTTTTTTAATGTCAAAATTTTTTCTTTAATTGACAGTTTTGTAATGCAGTGATATAATACAAAATAATTATGTTTATGAAATTATAAGGTGATAGTGTATGAATAAAAAGTATAAGGCGGTAGTATACATAATTTTATCGGCGTTAAGTTTTGCATTTATGAATATGTTTGTGAGAATGGCGGGAGATATTCCGGCATTTCAAAAAAGTTTTTTTAGAAATATTGTTGCTCTTATATTTGCAACAGTAGTTCTGATAAAGAATAGGCAGAGTTTCAAATGGAAAAAGGGAAATTTCAAATATTTGTTTTTACGTTCACTTACTGGGACGATTGGAATAATATGCAATTTTTATGCACTTGGGAAAATACCGCTTGCGGATGCCTCAATATTAAATAAAATGTCACCGTTTTTTGTTATAATATTTTCTATTTTGATTTTGAAGGAAAAGCTGACTTTTTTGCAGGGAATAGCTGTATTTACGGCATTTATAGGGACGTTGTTCGTCATAAAGCCGTCATTTCAGAACATAGACCTGTTTCCTTCAATGATAGCACTTTTGGGAGGTATGGGAGCAGGATTTGCATATACGATGGTTCGGATACTCGGAAACAGGGGAGAGAACGGTTCACTGATAGTCTTTTTCTTTTCAGCATTTTCGTGCTTGGTGACACTTCCGTCGCTGATATTTGATTTTCATCCGATGGAATGGTGGCAGGTGTTGATGCTTTTGGGAGCAGGTCTTGGTGCAACAGGAGGACAATTCGGTATAACGGCAGCATATTGTCATGCACCTGCAAGGGAGATTTCAATATATGACTACTCACAGATAATATTTGTAACCCTGTTAGGATTTTTATTTTTGGGAGAAGTTCCGGATATATATAGTTTCATAGGATATATTATGATATGTTCAATGGCAGTACTGATGTTTTTGTATAATAACAATAAATGGATATTCAAAAAAGAAGCACATATTGATGAATGATAAAAAGTGACATTGACAATACAGGATTTAGATTATATAATATATTCGGAAAGAAGGGATAAATTATAATGAAAAAACAAGAAACAGCGGAGAGTGTAAATTCTGATATCAAAAGATTTTCGCCCGATGCTGAAAAGGGTCTGACAGACATTCAGGTCGAACAAAGAAAAAGACAGGGTCTTTGTAATGTCAATACAAATTTACCAACTAAAAGTATACAAAAGATTTTTTTTGATAATATTGTCACTGTATTTAATATTTTGAATATTATTTTGGGCTTGGCAGTATTTTATGTAGGGTCTTATAAAAATATGCTTTTTCTTGGAGTAATGTTCTTTAATACGGTAATAGGAATATTTCAGGAGATAAGGGCTAAAAGGACTATTGATAAACTTTCGATAGTATCGGCAACAAAGGCAACGGCATTAAGAAACGGAAAGAAATGTCAGTTGTCAGTTGATGAAATAGTGCTGGATGATGTGATAGAATTTTCACAGGGAAATCAGATACCTGTTGACTGCAAAGTGATTTCGGGAGAATGTGATGTAAATGAATCTCTTTTGACCGGTGAATCGGATGCGGTACATAAAAAAGCAGGTGATATGATGCTTTCGGGAAGCTTTATAATAAGCGGAAAGTGTCATGCACAGGTCGAAAAAGTCGGAAGTGAGAGTTATGCGGCAAAAATTTCAGCCGAGGCCAAATATGCCAAAAAAGTCAATTCAGAGATAATGTATACACTGAATTGGATAATAAAAGTGCTGACAGCAATAATATTGCCGCTGGCATTGATAATGTTATGGAGGCAGTACAGTATACCGAGTGAATTGTCAGGGCGTATTGTGGAAAATTTATTTGGAGGTATTGATGCACATATACAGAAGGCAGTTGTAAATACAGTTGCAGCAGTTATAGGAATAATTCCGGAAGGTCTTATACTTTTGACGAGTACAGTTTTGGCTGTAAGTGTAATAAGACTTTCAAGAAATAAAGTGCTTGTGCAGGAACTGTATTGTATAGAAACGCTTGCAAGAGTGGATGTTTTGTGTCTTGATAAGACGGGAACGATTACGGAAGGCTGTATGGAAGTTGCAGATATGGTCGTATATGATGATATGACGGAGAAAGAGATACTTGAGGATATAATGTGCGGTCTGACACATAATCTTGATGATACGAATGCAACGTTTATGGCACTCAAGGATAGGTTCAAAGAGCCGTCACCAATGAAAGCGGCAAAAGTGATACCGTTTGCATCTGAAAAGAAGTGGTCGGGAGCGTATTTTAAAGGTCAGGGCTCGTATATAATGGGAGCAGCTGAATTTATACTTGATGAAGTACCTGAAAATCTCAGGAAGATACTTGACGGATATTCAAGAAATTATCGTTCTATCGTAATTGCTCATTCTGATAATAATTTCAACGGGAACGACTTGCCGAAAGATATAAAGGTATTGGGAATAGTTCTTTTGAATGATAAGATACGACCGGAAGCACCACAGACCTTGAGGTATTTTGCTGATCAGAAGGTTCAAGTAAAGGTGATATCGGGAGATAATCCGATAACGGTATCTGATGTGGCAAGGAGAGCGGAAGTAAAGAATTATGATAAGTATATTGATGCGACTACTCTGAAAACCGATGAAGATATAAAAAATGCAATAGAAAAATATACGGTATTCGGCAGAGTAACACCTGCACAGAAAAAGAAATTTGTAGTTGCCCTCAAAGAAAAGGGACATACAGTAGCGATGACAGGTGACGGCGTGAATGATGTGCTTGCACTCAAAGAAGCGGACTGCAGTATAGCAATGGCAGCCGGAAGCGATGCAGCGAGGAGTGTGGCACAGCTTGTACTGTTGGATTCAAATTTTGCTTCAATGCCGAAAGTCGTAGCCGAGGGCAGACGTTCAATAAATAATATCCAGCGTTCGGCGACACTTTTTATAGTCAAAACGATATTTTCGATAATACTTGCATTCATGTTTTTATTTATTGCAGTACCATATCCTTTCCAACCTATACAGCTTACGCTCGTAAATGCCTTTACAATAGGAATACCATCATTCATACTTGCTCTTGAACCTAACAAAGACAGAATAAAAGGAATATTTATTGTAAATATCCTGAAAAATTCGATACCTGCGGGGTTGACGACAGTAATAAATATAATAATGTGTATAATAGTTATGAAAGTGTTTGACCTTGATGTAACGCAATATTCGACATTGTGTGTTTGTATGACATCAGCGGCAGCATTTATGATACTTTTTCAGGTTTCAAAGCCTTTCAATAATATCAGAAAGATATTGTTTGTATTGATGGTTGGCGGAATGGTTGTAGGTATAACTTGTTTCAGGAATTTTTACGGTATAAATGTCTTTAATTTTGCCTTTATGAATTTGAAAATGGTATTGTTGGTAATTGGCATGACGTGTGTATCGGTATTTATTTTCCAGATGCTGACAAGACCAATGAAAAGATGGTCGAGGAGGGTTCACAGGAAATTCAAAGGAAAAAGTTTCCGCCCGAAAAATTCATAAATCAAAGTGCATGGTGCATAATTATTGATTATGCACCATGCACTTTTTGTTAAGAGGAGTGAATATATTTGGGGTGTTGTCGGATAACGGATTTGAGAAGAAAGGAAGTTATAAGCAATAAAACAGGTCGAAGAATAGGATTTGTTGATGATGTTGAAGTAGATACGGCAACAGCGAAACTTGTATCAATAGTGATTTTCGGAAGATGGAGATGTTTCGGTCTGTTTGGAAAAGACGAGAATATTACCATAAAGTGGGAAAATATATGTCTGATAGGAGAAGATACTATATTAGTGGATTATTGTCCGATACCCAAAGTGCGTCGAAAATGGAAAATACCATTTTTTTGATTTGAATGAAAAGTCAGTTCCGCTATTAAATACGGGACTGATTTTTGTTTTTTGTATAAATAAAAAAATTTTTTTCAATATGTTTTTTTATGCTTTACTTTGACGGCTAAATATAGTAAAATAAGAGTATAAATTATGGGAGTGTGAGTATTATAATGAAAGCTAAATATAAAAGAGTTCTTTTGAAGCTCAGCGGAGAATCGCTTGCAGGTTCTGAAAAACATGGTATAGATTTTGATACTGTGTTGAGATATTGTGAGCCTATCAAAAAGCTGAATGAAATAGGAGTTGAAGTAGCAATAGTAGTGGGCGGAGGCAACTTTTGGAGAGGACGTTCAAGCGGTAAAATGGACAGAACAAGGGCAGACCATATGGGAATGCTTGCAACTGTTATAAATGCTCTGGGAGTATGTGACGCACTTGAACAGCTTGGTGTTGAAGCAAGAGTTCAGACAGCTATTTCAATGCAGCAGGTAGCAGAACCTTATATAAGAAACCGTGCAATAAGACATCTTGAAAAAGGCAGGATACTTGTATTCGGATGCGGTACGGGTAATCCGTTCTTCTCAACTGATACGGCAGCGGCATTGCGTGCAGCAGAGATTGAGGCTGACATAATACTTAAAGCAACGATGGTTGACGGTGTTTACGACAGTGACCCGAAGACTAATCCTGATGCAAAGAAATTTGATACGATATCATTTGCTGATGTTCTTAAATATGACCTTAAAGTCATGGACAGTACAGCAGCAGCTATATGTAAGGATAATAATATTCCGATAGTTGTTTTCAGCCTTGATAATCCCGAAAATATTGTATCAGCGGTATGCGGTGAAAATGTAGGAACAGTAGTCGGATAAAAATATTATAATTTGGAGGTAATTTCAAAATGAATACTGTGATAAAAAATACAGAGGAAAAAATGAAGAAATCGGTTCAGCATCTTGAAACAGAGTTTTCGGAGATTCGTGCAGGTCGTGCAAATCCGGCAGTTCTCGATAAAGTAAAAGTTGACTACTATGGAGTACCAACAGCAGTAAATCAGCTTGCAGCTGTTTCCGTTACGGAGGCGAGAACTCTTACGATACAGCCGTGGGATAAGTCCATTCTCCGTCAGATAGAAAAAGCTATTCAGACTTCTGATATCGGTATAAATCCTCAGAATGACGGTACAATTATCCGTATGATATTCCCGCCGCTCACAGAAGACAGACGTAAATTGATAGTCAAAGAAGTAGCAGGTATGGGCGAGGAAGCAAAGGTTGCAGTTCGTGGAATAAGACGTGAGGCAATGGAAAAAATAAAGGCACTCAAAAAGAAAAATGAAATTACGGAAGATGACCAGAAAAAAGCTGAGAAGAAAATTCAGGATATAACAGATAGTAATATAAAAAATATCGAAAGTTTGACAGAAAAGAAACAAAAGCAAATAATGGAAATTTGATTTCTGAAAGAATCACAAAAAAATATCTCGGCAGGAAAAAATTCTTGCCGAGATATATTTTCAGCAAAACGGGCAGGATAAAATAATATGAGAGGGTGATTTGAATGGGAAATTTATATATTCCCGAACACGTTGGAATAATTATGGACGGTAACGGCAGATGGGCAAAAAAAAGAGGACTTCCCAGACAGGTAGGACATACTTACGGTGCACAGACTTTCAGAAATATTACAAGATATATAAGTAAGCAGGGGGTAAAGATTCTTACACTGTATGCTTTTTCAACGGAAAATTGGAAAAGACCTGCTGAAGAAGTAGGAGCTATAATGAAAATTTTTCACCAGTATCTTGTAGATTCGTTGACGGACTTCCGTGATGATGATATAAAAGTAGTATTTATAGGTGACAGAACAGCATTTTCGCCTGATTTGATAGAGCTTATCAATGAAACAGAGGAAGTTGCAAAAGACAGAAAAGGAATGTTGCTGAATATAGCAATGAATTACGGAGGCAGAAATGAAATTGTGAGAGCTGTTAAGAATATATGCCGTGATGTCAGGGAAAACAAAACTGATATAGAAAGTATTTCCGAAAAGGATATTGAAAAATATCTTTATACGGCAAATCAGCCCGATCCTGATCTGATAATAAGAACGGGCGGCGAACACAGATTGAGCAACTTTTTACTTTATCAGGCAGCGTATTCGGAATTTTATTCAATGGATGTATTATGGCCTGACTTCAAGCCAAAAGATTTTGATAAGGCTGTCGAGGAGTTCAACAGAAGAAACAGAAGATTTGGTGGTGTGTGAATGGTCAAGAGGATATTATCGGGAATAGTAGGGATAGCTTTTATAGTATCCGTGATTGTTTTAAGTGGGAATATACCCGTAATAATAGATGTTTTTGTAGCAGCAGTATGTGCGATAGCGGTAGGAGAATTTGCCAATGCCACAAAAACTTTAAAGCATTGGCAGATAAGTTTTCCGAGTATGGCATTTGCGGTATTATATCCGATGCTTATGAATTACGGTGTGGTATTGATGATAGGCTATGTATATACGGCAATAATGCTTTCAATGATGATATTTTGTCATAAAAAAATATCGTTCAGGGAATTTGCATATATATACAGTATGACGGTAATTATTACAGTATCACTTTCAACTGTAATACAGATGAAAAATATGGATACGGCACACCCGGCATTTTACTTTGTGGTGACACTTGCATTGCCGTGGCTTGCAGATGCCGGAGCATATTTTGTGGGAGTGCTTTTTGGAAAGCATAAGATGTGTCCCGAGATAAGTCCGAAAAAGACGATAGAGGGAGCGATAGGCGGTACAGTAGTGTGTGTATTGGCAACTTGCGGATTAGGGTGGATTTTTGCAGATTTGCTCTATAAAGATGTTCAGATTAATTATATCAATTTAGCTGTACTTTCTTTTATAGGTTCGCTGTTGTCGATACTGGGAGATTTGAGTTTTTCAATTGTAAAGAGGACTTTTGAGATAAAAGATTACGGAAATCTGATACCCGGACATGGAGGAGTATTGGACAGATTTGACAGTGTGGTATTTGTATCACCGTTTTTGTATATAATGATGGGATATTTGCCGATAATGGGAGTGTAAAGAGAAATGACAAAGAATATATCTGTATTGGGTTCAACAGGCTCTATCGGAGTACAGACGCTTGATGTTGCAAGGATGCATGGGATAAAAGTGTCTGCACTGACGGCTAATACCAGTATAGAACTGCTTGAAAGGCAGGCAAGAGAATTCAAGCCTGATATAGTTGGGGTTTTAGACGAAAATGCCGGTAAAAAGCTGAAAATAGCCTTGAGTGATACTAATATAAAAGTTATCAGCGGAAAAACAGGAGTAATTGCCGCTGCACAGTATGAAAAGGCGGATACAGTCGTAAATGCGATAGTTGGAGTAGCGGGACTTCTGCCCACACTTTCGGCAATAGAAGCAAAAAAGAATCTTGCTTTGGCTAATAAAGAAACATTGGTGGCAGGCGGAAGTATCGTAATGAATGAGATAAAAAAGGTTGGTATAAAGTTATATCCTGTTGACAGTGAACATTCGGCAATATTTCAGTGCTTGCAGGGATGTCCCGAAAATTCTCTGAAAAAGGTCATTTTAACAGCATCGGGCGGTTCGTTTTTCGGAAAAAGCAGAGATGAACTGAAAAATGTTACAGTTGAGAATGCATTGAAACATCCTAATTGGAGCATGGGGAAAAAAATAACCATAGATTCTGCTACAATGATGAATAAGGGTCTGGAAGTGATAGAAGCATCATGGCTTTTTGACGTTGAGGATAAAGATATTGATGTTCTTATCCACAGGGAAAGTATAATACATTCAATGATACAGTTAAATGATAATGCAGTAATAGCACAGCTTGGAACAGCCGATATGAGAATACCGATACAATATGCACTGACATATCCCGAAAGATTGCCTTCACCGGCTAAAGAATTGGATTTGGCTGAAATAGCGGGTCTGAGTTTTGCAAAGCCCGATTATGAGACGTTCAAATGTCTTTCACTGTGTAGGGAAGCTCTCAGAAAAGGCGGTATATATCCGACAGTTGCAAATGCAGCTAATGAAGTTGCGGTACAGATGTTCCTGGGTGAAAAAATAGGATTTTTGGACATAGCCGAAATAGTTGAAAAAGCCTTGTCAGAGGTGAATTTTGATAAAGAAGATATAACTCTTGATGATATTTTGCAGGCTGATAAGGAAACAAGAATGAAATTTGGGAGATGATTTTCATAGAAGGTGTATTTTTAGTAATAATAGGAGTTTTGCTTTTTGAACTTATAGTGTTTGTGCATGAATTCGGACATTTTATAACAGCGAAAAAATCAGGTGTAAAGGTAAACGAATTTGCACTGGGAATGGGTCCGAAGATAGTAAAATTCCAAAAGGGAGAAACGCTGTATTCGCTGAGATTGTTTCCGATAGGCGGATTTTGTACCATGGAGGGAGAAGACAGCGACAGTACAGATGAAAGGGCATTCGGAAATAAGCCTGTATGGAAAAGGATGATAATAGTAGTGGCAGGTGCAGTGATGAATTTACTGCTTGGACTTGTTCTTATGATGATAACACTTGCACCCGTAAAAGTTTTTGCATCGAATAAGATAGTAAATTTTATGGATAATGCACCGTCATCACAGATATTGCAGAAAGGTGACGAGATACAGGCAATAAACGGATACCGCTTTTTGACTTCAATGGACTTGAATTTTGCCCTTGCAACAGCAAAGTCAAATGAGATGTCGTTTGATGTAAAGCGTGACGGAAAATATCTGCATTTTGACAATGTAAAATTCGGAACTGTTGAAAGAGATGGAAAAGAGATAATACAGTTGGATTTTCAGGTTCAGGGAATAAAAAATAATTTTGGGGTACTTGTCTCACAATCGTTTTTGTCAACAGTATCGACAGTAAGAATGGTATGGGCAAGTCTTGCAGGACTTGTTACAGGTCAGTTTGGATTCAATGAAGTAGCCGGACCGATAGGAATGACATCTGCAATATCACAGGCGGCTTCCGAAGGATTAAAGAGCAGTTTTGGAGATGCCTTGAATAATCTTATATATATAATGACTATAATCACAGTGAATCTGGGAATAGTGAATCTACTGCCGCTGCCGGCACTTGACGGAGGAAGACTTGTATTTCTGATAATAGAGGCGATAAGAAGAAAGCCGATAAAGCCTGAACATGAAGGATTGATACATGGCATAGGCATGGTGGCATTGCTTATTTTTATGGTAATAATATCGGTGAATGATGTAATAAGATTGTTTTCGTGAAAAAAAGGAGGTTTTTTGGTGAAAAGGCGTGAAACTAAAAAAATAAAATTGGGAAATATATTTATAGGCGGAGATTCAAAGATAACAGTACAGTCCATGCTGAACGTTCCCTCAACCGACATTGAGGGAAGTGTTCGGCAGGCTGAGGAACTTGAAAAAGCCGGATGTGATATAATCAGGATAGCTGTTCCCGATATGGAAGCAGTAAAACTTATACCGGCAATAAAAGAGAAAGTGTCTGTGCCGATAGTAGCAGATATACATTTTGACTATAAGATAGCATTGGAATCGGCGGCGGCAGGAGTTGATAAAATACGTATAAATCCGGGTAATATCGGAGATGAAAGCAGAGTAAAGACAGTAGCGGACGAGTGCAGAAAGAGAGATATTCCCATAAGGATAGGAGTGAATTCAGGTTCACTTGAGAAACATATTCTGGCAAAATACGGCAAGCCTACTCCTCGGGCATTGTGTGACAGTGCAATGTATCATGCGTCACTTCTTGAAAAGTTTGATTTTGATAATATAGTGCTTTCGATGAAGTCGTCAAATGTGGAGTTTATGACGGAAGCGTATGAATTGGCGGCAATTCGGTGTAATTATCCCTTGCATTTGGGAGTTACGGAAGCCGGTACTGAGAGAATGGGTATAATAAAATCGTCTATTGGTATAGGCTCACTTCTTTTAAAAGGAATAGGAGATACGATAAGGGTATCACTGACAGATGAACCTGTTAAAGAAGTGTATGCAGCCAAAGATATATTGAAATCGTTGGGATTGAATGACGAAGGGATAAAATTCATATCGTGTCCGACTTGTGGGAGAACGAGGATAAATCTTATAGAGATAGCCAAGCAGGCCGAGGAAAGATTGAAAGATTGTAAGAAGAATATAACAGTAGCAATAATGGGCTGTGCTGTGAATGGTCCCGGAGAAGCGAGAGAAGCTGATATTGGCATAGCAGGCGGTGTAAAAGAGGGACTTATATTCAAAAAGGGCGAGATAATAAAGAAAGTGCCTGAAGATATTCTGCTTGATGAATTGGTCAAGGAAATAGAGCTTATGTAATGTATAAAAAGGAAGATTTAATTGAACACATTTTTTGATTTTTTTTCGGGATACATAGATACAAAAAACTTGCCTGATAATATAAACAACGGTGTAATTGCGAATATAGAAATAGATTCTGCAAAGCGTGTCATGAATATTTATTTGAAGTGTTCGGAGCTTTTGGAGAGAAAATATATTTTTGAAGCCGAGAAAATGATATGCAAAAGTGTTCTGAGCCTGTCACTGTGTTTCATTCATCCACGTTATGAAAGTATTTTGTTTGATATAGGGTATTATCCCCAGATGGTAGCAGAGTTAAAAAGAAGAAATGCAAGTCTTAACGGAACTTTGAATGATTCGGCTGCTGAAATAAAAGAGAATAAAATAGTCATATATTTGCAGCATGGCGGAGTGGATATACTTAAGGGTCAGAAATTCGATAAAAAATTGTCCGAGCTTATAAAAAGTGAGTTTGGTATATTTTTTGAAGTTGATTTCAGCGGAGTGCTGTCGATAGACTATGAAAGTGAAACATATATTGAACATCAGAAAATAAATGAAGAAAAGGCATTGCGTGAAGCAAAAATAGAAGCACAGGAGCAGTATGAAATGATGATGAAAACGGCAAATGAAAGGAAATCGTTGCCGCAAACACCACCAAAAGAAATACCTGTTTCCGAAACGGAGATAGAAATTCGTGAAGGTGCAGGTCTTATACCATCATATATTCCCGAAAGTGCGGTCACTATATACGGAGGAGCGATAAAAGGCGAAAAACCCGTTGAACTTAAGAAGATCAATGGGGATATGAACAGGATAGTTGTATGGGGACAGATATTTTCAATTGAAGTAAAGGATTCCAAGAATAAAAATAAGATAATCTCAATGAGCATAACGGATTTCACAGGATCTATGGTCTTGAAGATAATAGCACCGCCTGAAAAATGTAAAGGAATACTTGAATTGAAATGCGGAATGGCAGTAATTGCAAGAGGAAATGCACAGTATGACAAATATGATCATGATATAAGTGTGATGGTATCAGCGGTAAGCATCGTCACAATGCCGAAAATAGTCGATAAAGCCCCAAAAAAGCGTGTCGAACTTCATCTGCATACGAATATGTCTGCAATGGATGCTGTAACGAGTGCGGGAGATCTGATAAACAGGGCATATTCATGGGGAATGCCTGCAATAGCGATAACCGACCATGGAGTTGCACAGGCATATCCGGATGCAATGAATGCGTGTGACAAGATAGAGAAAAAAGGCGGAAAGTTCAAAGTTATATACGGAGTAGAGTCTTATTTTATAAATGATGAAGCGACAGGAGCAGTTGAAGGAAATGCTGAACAGTCACTTGACGGGGAATTTATTGTTTTTGATATAGAAACAACAGGATTGGGAGTCGCAAAAGAGAGAATAACCGAAATAGGTGCAGTAAGGATGGTAAGCGGTGAAATAAAGGACACATTTTCCACTTTTGTAAATCCCGAAAAACCTATACCCGAAAAGATAACCGAGCTTACAGGTATAGACGATTCAATGGTAGCAGATGCACCGTTGGAAGAAGAAGCTGTCAGAAAATTTTTGGAGTACTGCGGAGAAAATGCGGTAGTAGTGGCACATAATGCGAATTTTGATACGAGTTTTATAAAAGCTGCAGCCGAAAGACATGGTATTGATTATACACTGACACATATAGATACGCTTGCAATATCGAGAGGAATGTTTCCGCAGCTTGCAAAGCATAAATTGGATAATATAGCTAAATTTCTTAAATTGGGTGATTTCAATCATCACAGGGCGTGTGATGATGCAATGATGCTTGCAAGGATATTTCAGGTAATGCTTCAGAGAATGAAAGATGATTTCGGAGCGGAGAATATTTCTGAAATTTCCAAAGCACTGCCAAAGCCTGATATCAAAAGTTATAAATATTATCATCAGATAATACTCGTAAAAAATCAGGTAGGATTGAAAAATCTGTATAAGTTGATATCCAAGTCGCATATTGAGACATTTTACAAAAAGCCGTTGGTATTAAAATCAGAGCTTGTAAAGCTGCGTGAAGGACTTATAATAGGCAGTGCGTGTGAAGCGGGAGAACTTTTCAGGGCGGTAGTATCAGGAAAAAAATGGGAAGAACTTAAAAATATAGCATCATTTTATGATTATCTTGAAATACAGCCGATCGGGAATAATATGTATCTTCTGAGAAACGGTACTGTCAATAGTGTAGAGGACTTGCAGAATTTCAATAAAACGGTAGTCAGATTGGGAGAAGAACTGAATATACCGGTAGTAGCGACCTGTGATGTACATTTTATGGATCCGCATGAAAGTGAATACAGAAAAGTGCTGATGATGTCACAGGGATATACAGATGCAGAGGAACAAGCACCTTTGTATTTAAGGACAACAGCCGAAATGCTTAAAGAATTTGAGTATCTGGGAAAAGAAAAAGCCTATGAAGTAGTAGTTGAAAATACGAATTATATAGCCGATATGATCGAAAAAGTCAGAGCGGTTCCGAAAGGCAATTTTCCGCCGTTTATTCCCGGAGCGGAAGAACAGCTTACAACTATAACATGGGAGAGAGCTAAAAATCTTTACGGAGATCCTTTGCCCGAAATAGTAAAAGCAAGGATAGATAAGGAGCTCAATTCTATTATAAAAAACGGATTCTCCGTGTTGTATATGACGGCACAAAAATTGGTTGCCGATTCAAATGAACATGGTTATCTTGTAGGTTCAAGAGGTTCTGTCGGTTCATCATTCGTAGCAACAATGTCAGGTATATCTGAGGTAAATCCGTTATGTCCTCATTATGTTTGTCCTGAGTGTCATAACAGCGAATTTTTTGATGACGGAAGTTATGGTTCGGGATTTGACCTGCCGCCTAAAAAATGTCAGAATTGCGGTACGGATTATCTTCGTGACGGTCATGATATACCGTTTGAAACATTTTTGGGATTCAAGGGAGATAAGACACCTGATATAGACCTGAACTTTGCAGGAGAGTATCAGACAAAGTCGCATAGATATACAGAGGAGCTTTTCGGAAAGGAAAACGTGTTCAAAGCCGGAACAATAGGTACTGTTGCGGATAAAACGGCATTGGGATTCGTAAAAAAATACGAAGAAGTAAAGGGATATTCGCTCAACAGGGCAGAGGAACTGCGTCTGGCAGCAGGCTGTACGGGAGTAAAGAGGACAACGGGACAGCATCCTGCCGGAATGGTAGTTGTACCTAGAAGTAATGATATATATGAATTCTGTCCGATACAAAGACCGGCAAATGACCAGAAAACTGAAATAATTACAACACATTTTGATTTTCATTCTATACATGATACAGTTTGTAAGCTTGATGAATTGGGGCATGATGTACCGACAATGTATCACTACCTTGAAGAATATACAGGTATAAGTGTAATGGATGTATCAATGAGTGACCCTGATGTTATGTCATTGTTCGTGTCAACAAAGGCACTCGGTGTTACTCCGGATGATATAGATTCAAAGACGGGTACGTTTTCATTGCCGGAAGTAGGAACTGTATTTGTAAGAAATATGCTTATAGAAACACAGCCGAAGACATTTGCAGACTTGCTGCAGGTATCGGGACTTTCTCATGGTACAGATGTATGGATAGGAAATGCAGCTGATCTTATAGCCAAAAAGATATGTACTATATCGGAAGTTATAGGGACACGTGATAATATCATGGTATATCTCATGCACAAAGGATTAGAACCTGACATGGCATTCAAGATAATGGAGATAGTCAGAAAGGGAAATGCAACAAAGCTGCTTACAGAGGAGCATATAAATGCAATGAAGGAGCATAATGTGCCTCAATGGTATATAGATTCCTGTATGAAGATAAAATATATGTTTCCGAAAGCCCATGCAGCGGCATATATGATAGCGACCTTGAGATTAGGATGGTATAAAGTTCATAAGCCGACGGAGTATTATGCGGCATATTTCACAGTCAAGAATGAAGATTTTGATGCAGCCCTTGTTGTAAAGGGAAGAACGGCTGTAAGAAATAAAATGGAAGAACTGAATAATAAAATTCAGAAAAAAGAGGCTACGGCAAAGGAAGAAACCACTTATGCGGCACTCCAGATAATAAATGAAATGCTTGCAAGAGGGATAGGGGTGTTGCCGATAGATATATACAAATCTGATTCAAGGAGATTTATTGTCGAAAACGGCAAGATAAGACTGCCGTTTGTGGCACTGTCGGGAGTAGGAGAAGCTGCGGCAAATGGTCTTGCCGAAGCGAAAAATGACGGTGAATTTACTTCGATAGAAGATTTTCAGCAAAGAGCAAAGGTTTCGAAATCAGTAATAGATATGCTGAAAGATATAGGAGCATTCGGAAGCTTGCCTGACAGCAGTCAGTTGAAATTTATGTAAAAGAGATGAAAAACAGTGGAAGTTATAAAGATCGTAGTAACGGGCGGCCCTTGTGCCGGGAAGTCCACGGCAATGAGCCGTATACAGAATACGCTTGCCAATATGGGTTACAGGACATTGTTCATAGCGGAAACGGCAACTGAACTCATAACAGGAGGAGTTGCTCCCTGGACTTGCGGTTCCAATGCCGATTATCAGCGTTTGCAGATGAAACTTCAGATAGAAAAGGAAAAGATATTTGAACAGGCAGCTCAGACAATGGACTGTGACAAGGTACTGATAGTATGTGACAGGGGCATAATGGATAATAAAGCCTATATGTGCCGTGATGAATTCGAGCATGTATTGAAAGAAGTCAATGCAAATGAAGTTGAGCTTCGTGACAGCTATGATGCAGTATTTCATCTTGTAACAGCGGCAAAGGGTGCAAAGGAGTTTTATACGACTGTAAATAATACAGCCCGCACAGAAACACCCGAACAGGCTGCATTGCTTGATGATAAGCTGATATCCGCATGGACGGGACATCCTCATTTCAGGGTCATAGACAACAGCTATGATTTTGAGAGTAAGATCAGAAAGCTGATAAGTGAAATTCTTGGATTTTTGGGAGAGCCGGAGCCTTTGGAAATAGAGAGGAAATATCTGATAGAATATCCTGATATCAAAATGCTTGAATCAATAGATAACTGTGAAAAAGTGGAGATCATACAGACATATTTGTATTCACCTGATGAAGGCGAGGAAATCAGATTAAGACAGCGTGGAAATGACGGACATTATGTGTATTTCAAGACGATAAAAAAAGAATTGAGTGATAAAAAGAGAATAGAGATAGAAAAGCGTCTTACAAAAGATGAATATTTAAGGCTTTTAATGACCGCTGATACATCAAAGCGTCAGATAAGAAAAAACAGATATTGTCTTACATATCATAATCAGTATTTTGAAATAGACGTATATCCGTTTTGGAAAGATAAAGCCATTATGGAGATAGAATTGAGTGATGAGGATACTCCCATAATATTCCCTGATTTTATAAAGATAATAAAGGAAGTTACAAGTGAGAGAGAATATAAGAATTCATCTCTTGCGGAGAAGATTGTGTGAAAGTTCGGAGTATTTTATTTCATGTGAAAGAAGTATCAGTGCTATAAGATTGGGGATAGCCATAAAACCGTTGAGAGTATCGGATATTTCCCAGACAAGGGAGATATTTGTGATACAGCCGATATAAACTATGATAGAATAGATTATTCTGTATACGGAAATATATTTCCCGTTTGTCAGATATTCAAGGCTTTTTTCACCGTAATATGACCATGAAACGAGAGTGGCAAATGCAAAGAGTATTATTGAAAGTGACATGAAGATGTTTCCGGCATGGCCCAAGACGATTTTAAAGGAATATGTGCTTAACTCTATTCCGTCGAGGTTTGTCTTGTCGGAATTTGTTGTAAGAATGCACAGAGCCATAAGGGTACATAAGACAATAGTGTCAATGAATACCTGAAATATACCCCACATACCCTGCTGATACGGGTCATCTGTATCTGCAGCTGAATGGACTATCGGAGAACTTCCCAAACCGGCTTCATTTGAGAAAACACCTCGTGAGATACCGTATTTTACGGCTTTTGACATACCATATCCCATAAAACCGCCTGAGACGGCTTTAAAATCAAAAGCCTGAATGAAGATTTCACCGAAAGCATTTGGGATTTCACGGAAATTAACTGTGATTACGATAAATACAGCTATTGTATATATCACAGCCATTACAGGAACAAGTTTTTCGGTCAGTTTTGAAATTCGTCCGATACCGCCGAATATGATGATGCCGACAAGTATTGAAAGGATAATTCCGGTTATTTTGGGGGATATACCAAAACCGTTTTGCAAAGCACCCGAAACGGAATTGGCCTGAGTCATATTTCCCATGCCGAAAGCGGCAAGCGTGCAGAAGATTGAGAATATAACTGCCAACCATTTGCATTTCAGACCTTTTTCGATATAGTACATGGGACCGCCGACATATTTTCCGTTTCTTTTTGTACGGTATTTTATGCCAAGGACATTTTCTGCAAAAACCGTTGACATTCCGAAAAAAGCCGCTATCCACATCCAAAAAACAGCACCTGCACCGCCCAGGACAATAGCGTTTGCAACGCCGACGATATTTCCTGTACCGATAGAGCCTGCAAGAGCGGTAGCCATGGCCTGAAACGGGGAGATTCTTTCATTTGATGAAGATTTATTTGATTTAATGAATGAGAGAGCAGTATATTTCCACCAGGTCTTGAAATGTATCAATGGAAAAAATTTTAGTTTTACAGTAAAGAATATGCCTACGCCTAAAAGGAGTATGAGCATATACGGACCCCATACGATATTATTTATAAAAGAATTGATTTTCTGTATATCGAGCATATCATCACCGTGAAAAATATTTTTATAAATAGTATGCAAAAAAAATTAAAATTATCTTTACAAGAAAAGAAATTTCATTTATAATATAAAGGATTGGGTAAAGAAAAAATTTGTGAGGGAGAAGTTGTATGATACAGTTTGAGGAATTAAGATTAAAGCTTGAGGAATTGGAGCCGGATATAAAAGAGCTTGCCAATGCACTCGGTCTTGATAAGCTGAAAATGGAAATAGAACAGCTTGAACAGAGAGCAGCTCAGCCGGGATTTTGGGATGATGCTGAAAATTCACAGAAAATACTTCAGAAAACAGGTGCTTTGAAGAATAAAGTGGAAGCGTATGAAAATTTGGTTTCAGCGTATGATGATACACTTGCATTGATAGAGCTTGCGAATGAAGAAGAAGACCTTTCACTTTTGGATGAGGCACAGAGTGAGTTTGACAAAGTTAAAAATGATTTGGACGGACAGCGTTTACAGACTTTGCTCACAGGTGAGTATGATTCCAAGAATGCTATCCTGACATTCCATGCAGGTGCAGGCGGTACGGAAGCACAGGACTGGGCTGAAATGCTGTACAGGATGTATTGTCATTGGGCTGAAAGGCATAATTTCAAGGTCAAGGAAGTGGATTATCTTGACGGTGAAGAAGCAGGCTTGAAAAGTGCAGTGCTTTTGATAGAGGGTGAAAATGCCTACGGATATTTGAAGAGTGAATCGGGAGTGCATAGACTTGTAAGGGTGTCACCGTTTGATGCATCGGGAAGAAGACATACATCATTTGCATCACTTGAAGTAATGCCTGAAATAGATAATACGATAAATATAGAGATACGTCCCGAAGATATAAAGATGGACGTATACAGAGCGAGCGGTGCAGGCGGTCAGAAGGTCAATAAGACATCATCGGCAGTACGTTTGACACATATACCGACAGGAATAGTAGTAGCATCACAAGTCGAAAGAAGCCAGTATCAGAACCGTGATGTGGCAATGACAATGCTCAAGTCAAAGCTGCTTGAGATAAAAGAGAGGGAACATCTTGAAAAGATAGAAGATATAAAAGGTGTTCAGAAAGAGATAGCATGGGGAGCACAGATACGTTCTTATGTATTTATGCCGTATACTATGGTAAAAGACCACAGAACGAGCTATGAAACGGGAAATATAAATGCTGTAATGGACGGAGATATTGACGGATTTATAAATGCATATCTCAAAGCAGCAAGTCTTAATAAATTGACAGAAGATTTTACAGAAGAATAAGAAGATTTTTTGTGCATCGGATATAAAAATATATATTCGATGCACTTTTGATATCCTGAAAATGGGACAGTTTATTTTATATAATTATATAAGAAAAATACAGGAGGTTTTGCAAATGGCTGTTTATGTTATGTCGGATATTCATGGTGAATATGAAATGTTTCTGGAACTTTTGGAAAAGATACACTTAAAAGACAGTGATACTCTTTATATTTTGGGAGATGCAATAGACAGAGGAGCACATCCGATAAAGGTATTATTGAAGATGATGGAAATGCCGAATGTCATTCCGCTGATAGGCAATCACGAAGTCATGTTTATGGAATGTATGCCGTTTTTGCTTGGTGAAATAACAAAAGAATCACTTGAATCACTTGACGGTGAAGTCTTGGATAAAGTTCTGATATGGCAGTATAACGGATTTTTGCCGACAATAAAAGAGTTCAGACAGCTTGACATAGAAAAACAGAAAGATGTTTTGGATTATGTGGGAGAATTTACGGCTTATGAAGAAGTGACGGTGAACGGTACAAATTATTTGCTTGTTCATGCGGGACTCGGAAATTTTTTGCCTGATAAGAAACTTGAAGATTATACATTGGATGAATTGGTTTGGGAAAGACCTGATTATGAGAAAAAATATTTTGAAGATACTGTTATAGTGACAGGTCATACACCTACACAGCTTATAGAGGATAATCCGAGAAAAGGATATATATACAAGAATAATAATAAAATTGTTATTGACTGCGGAGCGTGTTTTGAAACCGGCAGGTTGGCAGCAATATGCCTTGACACGGGAGAAGAATTCTATTCATCTGAAAACAGAGCGTAAAAGGAGATAGGTTTATGATACAGTTTTTTTGCGGAAGGAACGGCAGCGGTAAGACATATAGAATATATGAGCAGATAAAAGCAGAAAAGGACTTGAAAAAAGTTGTTTTGATAGTGCCCGATCAAAGTTCGTTTCAGAATGAAAAGAGGATATTGAATGAATTCGGAGCATCAAAAGCGGCTGAAATAAATGTATTCGGATTTGAAAGATTGTATGATCATCTTTCGGAGAAGTATGGGGAAAATACCAAAAAAAGTATAGATGACGGAGCAAAGGGAGTTTTGATGAGTCTTGCAGCCGAGGAAGTTTCCGATAAGCTTAATTTATATGCCAATAGGGTAAAAAAAGCAGATTTTGCTGAATTGATGCTTTCGGCAGTTGAAGAATACAAAATATGTGCAATAACGCCTGAAAGGCTAATGGAGATTTCCGAGAAGGTTTCTGATGAGTATTTGAAAGAAAAGCTGAAAGAAAGTGCGATAATATATTCAGCGTATGATGTGCTTGTTAATGAAGCATATTCAGACCCGAGTGATAATATGACAAGATTGTATTTTATATTGTGTGAGCATGAATTTTTCAGAGATAAGAGAGTATATATAGATTCGTTCAACGGATTTTCGGGACAGGAATATAAAATTCTTGAAAAGATAACAGAGCAGGCTGAATATGTTGGGATAAGCCTCGGATTTGAAGGAAAGTCACTGAAAAATGCCGAAAATTCAATGTTTAAAGAACCGTATATGACAATGAAAAAAATCTCTGCATTTGTGAATGACAATAATATAAAGATAATGCCTACGGTTCATCTTAAGGGGCAATATAGGTTTAAAAGTCCGTCATTGAGTGCATTGGAGGAAAGTATTTTCAGATTTGACGGAGATATTTATGATTATGATGATAATGCTGTAAAGCTGTATGAAGCCGAAAGCGAATATGATGAAATACAGCAGACAGCAAGAAATATATGTCAGCTTGTAAGAAAAGAAGATTTTTTATATAATGATATAACGGTTATATGCCGTGATATTGGCAGGTATAAGCACATAATAGAATCGGAATTTCCAAAGTATGATATACCGTTTTTTATGTCTGATAAAAAGTCTCTTGAAGGCAATGCACTTATCAGATTGATATTATCTGCATTTGATATAGTACATTCATCATTTTCCACTGAAAGTATATTGACATTTTTAAAGACAGAATTGACTGATATATCACTTGAAGAAGCCTGTATATTGGAAAATTATGCGTATATGTGGGATATAAAAGGCAAACGCTGGACGGAAGAATTTACTATGAGTCCCGACGGAAATGAAATGGCAGATGATAGGAAACAGGAAGAATCCGATTTAAAGCTTGATGAAATCGAAAGTATTCGTAAAAGAGCAATAAGTCCGTTAACGGACTTTGCTCTGAATATAGTTAATGCCAAAAATGGAGGAGATATATCCAAAAGTGTATATAAGCTTTTAAAAGATGTTAAAGCTGAGGAAAAATTGTATTATCTTATAAAGTGGTTTCATGATAATGGTAATATAAAAGCAAAGGAAGCCGAATTAAGAGTATGGAATATTACAATTGAAATACTTGATAAGATGTATAATATTTTAACGAATAAGAAGATAGACAGCAGACGTTATGCCGAACTTTTAAAAATAATGATAAGAAAAAATCCTATATCGGATATTCCTCAAATGTTGGATCAGGTCACGATAGGTATAGCAGGAAATCTGATATCGGAAAATCCGAAAGCAGTATTTGTTATAGGTGCTATGGAAGGAGTATTTCCGACAGCACCGGTATCAACGGGATTTTTCAGTGACAGTGAAAGAAATGAGTTGATAGGATTGGAACTGCCGCTGCATAATGCGTTGTATGATATGTCGCTTTTGGAGAAATATAATGTATATTCAGCATTGTCACTGCCTTCGGAAAAATTGTTCATAAGCTGTCATACGGCTGATTTCAAAGGTGAAAAATTCAAGCCTTCAATAATATTCGGAGAAGTACAGTCAATATTGAAAAACGTTAATATAACGAGAAAGAATATGCTTTCATCAGAGGAAATTTATTTTACAGAAAAACAGGGGTTTGAAGAATGTGCATCAAAATGGAATGATAATACTTCCGAGTCGGAAACATTGAAAGAATATTTTTTGAAATCGGAAAATTTTAAGGATGTGTGTGTGTCGATAGATAGGGCAATAAAAGATGAACCATACAGGATATATGACAGAAAAAAAGCCAAACGGCTTTTTGGAGAAAAAATACACCTTTCGGCATCACAGGCGGAAACATATTACAGTTGTCCGTTTGCGTATTTTTGCAAATATGGTCTGAAAGTTTATCCAAGAAAACGAGCTGTAATGGATGCAAGTATGTACGGAAGTGTAGTTCATTATGTTTTGGAGAACCTTTTGAAAGAGGAGGATTTTGAAAATATAAGGAAATACAGTGATACTCAGCTTTCGGAGGTTATTGAAAAACATATAGAAAATTATGTAAAAGCAATAGGCGGAAAAGATGAACGTCTTGAACGATTTATGGCACAGTTCAAGATAATGGAAAGGAATCTTGTAATAGTTCTGAAAAGATTGATAGATGAATTTGCCGTAAGCAGTTTTGTACCGGAAAGTTTTGAACTGAAGATAGGCGGAGAAAATCAGGATATACCGGGATATGAATTGGCTCTGCCGAGCGGAGAAAAAATATATGTGACAGGAAAGATAGACAGGGTAGACAGCTATAAAAAAGGCAATGAAAAGTATATAAGAATAATTGATTATAAAACGGGTAAAAAGAGCTTCAAGTTGTCAGAGGTTTACTACGGTCTTAATATGCAGATGTTGTTGTATCTTTCGGCAATAAAGAAAAATGGCAGCAAGAAATATTCAGAATATGGAAAATATAAATTTGCACCTGCGGGAATATTATATATGCCATCAACGCCTCAGTCAGCGGCAAAAGAGTTCAATTCTGAAGAAAAGAAAGCAGAAAATGCAAAAGAACAGCGAACTAATTTTAAAATGAGTGGTTTGTTGATAAAGGATAAAGATATTTTGGCGGCAATGGAAAAAGATATTGCAGGAATTTATATTCCGGCAAGTGAAAATATAGATAAGTGTAAAAATCTTGTATCTCTTGAAGAATACGGAAAAATATTTTCATATATAGATAAAAAATTCATAAAAATGGCAGAAAGTCTTTTTGATGGCAATGTTGAGAGGAATCCCGTAAAAGTGTCGTTTGATGCTTGCGAATACTGTGATTATAAAAAGGTATGCGGATATGAAAAAGGCAAAAAGACTAACATGGTCTTGAATTTGGATAATGAAGATGTATTAAAAAAGATGGGGGAGGATACGGATAATGAGTGAGATGAAATTCACACTGTCACAGCAGGACGCTATTGATGTAAAGGGCGGAGCGGTAATAGTATCAGCGGCAGCTGGTTCAGGCAAAACAAGAGTTTTAGTTCAAAGAGTGATAAAAATGCTGACAGATAAAAATGATCCTGTTTCAGCCGACAGACTTTTGATAGTTACATTTACAAATGCGGCAGCAGATGAAATGAGAAAACGTATAATGTCAGCAATAGAAGAAATTATAAAGGAACAGCCGGAAAATATGTTTTTACGCAGACAGCAGATATTGCTTTCAAATGCCGATATATGTACGATACACAGCTTTTGCAGCAGGATATTGAGAGAAAATTTCTTTATGCTTGACATAAATCAGGATTTCAGGATAGCACAGGATACAGAATTGGCAGTGATGAAATATCGTATCATGTCGGATATGATAGAGGAGAAATATAAAGAGAATACAAAGGGATTTTATTTACTGAGTGCGATGTTTTCGGGAGCAAAAAGTGATAGAAAACTTGAACAGACTCTTTTAGAGATATATTCAAAGAGCAATTCTCATGCAGATGTAAACAAATGGCTTGACGATTCGGTGAAGCTGTATAATCCGAATACAGACCTTGAAGACAGTAAATTTGCGGATATAGCGTATGATATTCTTGAATCGTCAATAAAATATTTTGAGATAATGCTTGAATCGGCAGATACTGTAATATCACAGAATGATAAGGCGTTTTGTACGGGAAGTGAGACCTGTGGAGAGAAGAAATATGATTATTTATCAGGATTTGTTGCAAAGCTGTCAAGGCTTGCGAAAGAGAGAGATTGGAATAAAATTTCCGAACATATAACGTCTTTTGAATCAAAGAAATATATTTCTCCAAGGAGCAAAAAGAATCCTGTGTCATCCTATGATATACAAACGGTCAAGATAAGTTTTTCAAATATAGATAATGAAATAAAAAGCAAATTGTTACCGATTTTCGGTATCACGAAGGAGATATACAAGAGTGATACTGAACGGATATATCCTGCAGTATGCTGTATGTGTGATATTATAAAAGAGTTTTCCGCAAAGTTTTTTGAAAAGAAAAAAGAAAAAGGCATACTTGATTTTTCCGACCTTGAACATCTGACATATAAACTGCTCAAAGATGAACATTCCGATAAAAAGAGTGAGTTGGCAAAGATTATATCGGAAAGATATGATGCTGTAATGATAGATGAATTTCAGGATACTAATGAGATTCAGGATAAGATATTCAGATATGTTTCAAGGGACGAAAAGAATATGTTTGTTGTCGGAGATGTCAAGCAAAGTATATATCGTTTCAGAGAGGCAATGCCTGAAATATTTAAGGAAAAACGCAACAGAGCGGTTATGTATAACAGGGAAAACCCGGAATTTCCGTCATGTATAATTCTTGATAAGAATTTCAGAAGCAGAGAAAATATAATAAACAGTGTAAATTATGTATTCGGCACGATAATGTCGGAATACGTCGGAGAGATAGAATACAATGAAAACGAAAAGCTGACAACGGGAGCGGTTTATCCTCAGAGTGATTTTTCTGAAACCGAGATACATGTTTTGGATGCATTGAGCGGAGATGATGATGACAGAAGTGAATATGAAAAAGAGGCTTTTTATATAGCTGATATGATTAAAAAAATGATATCGGACGGTGTGCAGATAAGTGAAAACGGAAAAATGCGTAATGTAAGATACGGAGATTTTTGCATATTGATGAGATATCTGAAAGGACATTCACAGGAATATACAGATATAATGAATAATGCAGGAGTGTCGGCTTATGTAGACCAACCGTACAGCCTTTTTGAGTGCTATGAGGTCAATATGATACTGTCATTTTTGAAAGCGGTGGATAACAGGTCATTGGATATAGCACTGCTTGCTGTTATGATAAGTCCTGTGTTTGGTTTTACACCTGATGATCTTGCATATCTTAAGATAAACTTCAAGTCAAAACATCTGTATTCAAAAATATATATGTGTTCCGAAATTGATGATAATAATGAAGATAGGTCTGAAAGTTATTTAAAAAATAAGTGTATGAATTTCATAAAACTGATGGATAAATTCAGAAAATTATCTGTAACGTCAACTATAAGTGAACTTGCCGAAAACTTTTTTGAGCAGACAGGTTATGTTTCGATAATAAATGCCATGCCTAACGGTGATGTCAGGGTTAAAAATATCCGCAAGCTGATGAGCTTTATAAGGGATTATGAAGACGGTTCAAAAGGAAGTTTGTCTGATTTTGTAAGACATATTTCCTATCTTGAGGAGAGTGAAACTGATATATCAATAAATGATACAGAGCCTGAAAATGTTGTTAAGATCATGAGTATACACCGTTCAAAGGGACTTGAATTTCCGATATGTATAATGGCTGGAATGAATATGTCGGGAAACAGAATCCCTCCGGAGGTCTATTGTCATAAAGAATTGGGTTTCGGTATGAAAATGATAGAGCCTGAAACCATGTTTAAATATAATACTTTGCAAAGAAATATAATCAAGCAGTCGGCTGAGCGAGAGGAATTAAGCGAAGCAATGAGAATATTATATGTGGCAATGACACGTGCAAAGGAAAAACTGATAGCTGTTATAACAGTAAATTCAAAACAAGAGGATGGTTTGAGCAAAAAACTGAATAAAATAGCAGCTTTAGTCAAATTGAATAATAACAGGATAGATGAGCACTGTGTTGAGAGTGGGGAAACGCTCGGAAACTGGATATTGATGTGTGCGATGGCACATCCGATGATGTCGGAATTAAGGAAGGACGCAGGTGCAGAAGATACCGAAATAATAAAAACGGATTCCGTGTGGAAATATGTCAAAGGAAAGTGTATTGAAAATGAGAATACAGAGGAGATTTCTAAAACGGAAAAAATTGAATATGACGAAAAATTTTTTGAATTCCTTAGAGACAGGTTTGCGGAAAAGTATAAATATCAGTCAAGAACAGAGATACCATCAAAGGTTTCTGCATCGGCACTTGCACATAATGATGAAGATAGCTTTAATATAATATTGTCAAAGCCTATGTTTACACAGGAAGATAATATGACGGGAGCCGAAAAAGGTACAGCTATGCACACATTTTTACAATATGCGGATTTTGGAAAGATGATTGAAAATGCCGGGCAGGAAAAAATACGTTTGTTGAATTCGGGTATGATTTCAAAAGAAGAATTTGACTGTATAAGTGAGGATGATATAATCAAATTCACTAAAAGTAAAACGTATGAATATATTACAACTGCAGAAAGAGCAGAAAAAGAGTATCGTTTTACTGTAAATATATCGGCTGATGAGATCGGAGAAAAATATTCGGGAAGTAAAGATGATGTTCTTCTTCAGGGTGCGATGGATTGTCTTGTGATAAATAGTAATGGAATGATCATAATAGATTATAAGACGGACAAGGTACAGTATTTGTCAGACCTTAAAAGAAGATATAAAAAACAGCTTGAATTGTATAAAAATGCGGCAGAGCAGATATTTCAGAAGCCGGTTCTTAAATGTTTGATATATTCTACAAGACTTGGAGAAGAAATAGAAGTTTAAACAAACATAAAAACTTGTCGTCACTCATATTTATTTATAAAAAAATCAGGAGTGAACGGTAAATGGACTATGTTTCGGCATCAGCAATAGGAACGGCATTGGCAATGGATGCAATGGCAGTGTCAATAACTTGCGGAATGAACGGAAAAAATAAAAGTTCGGAATTTCTTACGGCATTTTTATTTGGATTTTTTCAGATGTTGATGCCTGTCTTGGGCTGGAGTATAGGAAAAGTAGGCAGTGATATAATAACGGCATTTGATAATATAACAGCCTTTGCAATACTTCTGTTTTTGGGGATAAAAATGCTTATCGACTCCAAAAAACAGGATTATTCCGTTGAATTCAGCTTCAGAAATCTTATTATACTTGCGGTAGCTACGAGTATAGATGCACTTGCTTCGGGTATAACACTGCCTGTGTCGGTCAGAGCAAATACACCGTTGTATATGTTGGAAACAGTGCTTATAATAGGAACGATAACATTTATATTGTCATTGTTGGGATATATTATCGGAAACAGATTCCGAAAAGCAAGACCTGTATATGCAGGTATGACAGGCGGAATAATGCTTATACTTATAGGAATAAAAACTCTTTTTTGCTGAAATTATTAACCAAATGAAACATCTCCGTATATTATGTGTACGGAGGTGTTTTGACGTTATGACAGTAAGGAGAAAAAGAAGAAACAATAAATTTGGTTTAATAGTTATTGTAATTTTGATTTTTCTGATATTCTGCATGATATTTTTGGAATGCCGTTTGAAGCCTGTTGTCAGCGGATTTGCGGAAGTCAATGCAAAATCAATGGCAACGGAAGCTATCAATAAAAGTGTTATGGAGATACTTGATGAAACGGATATAAGCTGTGAAGAACTTGAAACGATCAAATATTCAAATACCAACAGGATAACGTCTATCAATTCAAATACGATAACAGCGAATAAATTGAAAAGTAAAATAACATTAAGAGTACAAAGAAATCTCAGTGATATAAATAACAGGAAAATAAATATTCCGGTAGGCAGTATAATAGGCGGAGAATTGATGCAAGGCAGAGGATTTTCAATTCCATTGAATGTTTCGGTATCCGGCAATATAAACAGTGATTTTGTCAGCGAATTTGAACAGGGAGGTATAAATCAAACAGTACATAAATTATCGGTGAAAGTATCAGCAGACCTGACAGTGCGGCTTCCGACAGGTACAGCAAAAACAAAAGTTGAAACAAGCGTACTGATAGGTGAGACAGTAATAGTAGGAGATGTACCGTCAGGAATGTTGCTGAGATAAAAAATTTCGGTTGAATATGATTAAAAAATATGTTATGATTATTTAAAAAGGAAAAATGGAGGAATAGCTTTTGTCAGATGTGAATACAATAGAGGAACTCAAAAAGCAGGAAGAATATATGGATATGCTGAAAGATATACTTTTCATGAGGTATAATAACATTCAGCCAAAGGCTCATGTAAGAACATACGGATGTCAGCAGAATGTGGCAGACAGTGAAAAAATAAAAGGTATGCTTGAAACAATGGGATGTGTGTTGACTGAAAATGCAGATGAAGCCGATATTATAATCTTCAATACCTGTGCCGTTCGTGAACACGCCGAGGACAGAGTTTTCGGAAACGTAGGAGAATTGAAAGCACTCAAAAGAAAAAAGCCATCACTTTTGATAGGCTTGTGCGGATGTATGATGGAACAAAAACATATAGCCGAAAGGATATATAAAAGTTTCCCGTATGTGGGAATGGTTTTCGGAACTCATGTGATACACAAATTTCCCGAAATGTTGTATAATGCCGTTACAACGGGAAAAAGACTTGTTGAACGTGGAGAAGATGACGGTAAAATATATGAAGGAATACCAATGCACCGTGACGGCAGTTTTAAAGGCTGGCTGTCTGTAATGTACGGCTGTGATAATTTCTGTACTTACTGTATAGTTCCTCATGTAAGAGGCCGTGAAAGAAGCCGTAAGCCGCAGATAGTGATTGATGAAGCGAAAGCCATGATAAAATCTGGCTATAAAGAGATAACCCTTTTGGGACAGAATGTAAATTCCTATGGAAAAGGATTTGAAGAAAAGACAAGTTTTCCGGAGCTTCTTAAAAGCATAAGTGAAATTGACGGGGATTTCTGGATAAGATTTATGACATCTCATCCTAAAGATGCCTCAAAGAAATTGATAGATGTAATAGCCGGAAGCGATAAGATATGCAATCATATACATTTGCCGTTCCAGTCAGGCAGTGACGAAATATTAAAAAGAATGAACCGTCATTATGACAAGGAAAAGTATATGGAAATCGTGAATTACGCAAAAAAGAAAATTCCCGACCTGTCCTTGACAAGTGATGTAATAGTAGGTTTTCCGGGAGAAACTTACGAGGATTTTCAGAAGACACTCGATTTGATAAGAGAAGTGGAATTTACATCTTTGTTTACGTTCATATATTCTCCGAGAGTCGGTACACCAGCTGCAAAGATGGATGACCCTGTCCCGTATGAGGAGAAATCAAAATGGTTCAGTGAACTTCTGAAAGTTCAGGAGGAAATAGCTGCAAAGAGATGTGCCGAAATGAATGGAAAAACATACAGAGTTCTTGTTGAAGAACAAAAAAAAGACGGTATATTATGTGCAAGGACACAGAATAATATAATTGTTGAGGTATCAGGTTCTGAGGAACTTATAGGAACATTTCAATATGCCGAAGTAACAGAGTCAAGAAATTGGATATTACGAGGAAAACTCGTATGAAGAATATGGAAGTACCCGAAGCAATAGGCGAAGTTGAATATAAAGAATATGATATATGGGCAGATATATGCTTTTGTGAACAGTGTCGGATGAATAGACCGTCACATTTATCTCAGTTCATAGTTAGTGTTTTTTATTTTACTTCTGACGTTATATGCATTTTTTCACTGGTTTTATCGTCAAAGGATTATTTTAAGGCTAAAAAAGAATTAAAATTATATAAAGGAGTTTGATTATAATGGCAAACAAGAATGTTAATGAAATGGATATTATTGAGCTTACAAGGGAACTTGGCAAAAAATTGCAGAAAGACGATGCGTATTTGAAATTCCAACTTGCGAAGCAGGCGGCGGATGAAGATAAGGAACTTCAAAAGATGATAGATGAATTTGGCTTGAAGCGTGAGGAAATAAGCGAAGAAACGTCAAAGAGTGAAAGTGAGCAGGATCCTGAAAAGATACAGAATTTGAACAGAGAAATGCGTAAGGTTTATGCAAAGATAATGACCAATGAAAGAATGATAAAATATAATGATACGAAAGATGGATTTGATGCGATGATGCAGCGTATAACGACTATAATACAGAAATCATCGGAGGGTGAAGACCCTGAAACAGCTGATTATATAGCTTGTACAGGAAGTTGTGCAACTTGCGGAGGATGTGGTTAATAAGTAGTTAGCAATTTGCAATTAAAAAACGGAGGAGTAAAATAATATGGGTCTTTCACCATTAATGGTGCAGTATCAGGAAATAAAGGAAAAGAATAAAGATGCACTTTTGTTTTTCAGAGTAGGCGATTTTTATGAGATGTTTTTTGATGACGCAAAGCTTGTGTCGCAGGAATTAGAAATAACTCTCACCGGAAAAGAGTGCGGACTTGAAGAAAGGGCTCCTATGTGTGGAGTACCATATCATAGTGTTGAAGGATATATAGCTAAGTTGGTTGAAAAGGGCTATAAAGTAGCTATATGCGAGCAAATGGAAGACCCTTCAACAGCAAAGGGACTTGTAAGGAGAGATGTAGTAAGGATAGTCACTCCCGGAACTGTCATGGAATCAAGTATGCTTGATGAGAGCAGTAATAATTTTATAAGTACGGTATTCACGCAAAAAGACAAGACAGGACTGTCATTTTGTGATATATCGACAGGTGAATTATATGCTACACTTGTAGAGGGTGACGGTCAGGAAAGCAGAATAAAAGATGAACTGCTAAAATTTTCGCCCAAAGAAATACTGATAGGCGGAGATGCTGTTAAGTTCAAGACACTTGCAATGTTTATAAAAGATAAACTCACAGCGAGTGTAAGTATGCTTGATGATGAGGAATTTTCCTATGCAGATTCTGCCAAGGCTATCTTGAAGCAGTTCAAAAAAGAAAATTTGTCTGAATTGGGTTTGGCTGAAAGTAATCAGACTGTTTCGGCATTGGGAGCATTATTGGTTTATTTGAAGCGTACTCAGATAAACGGATTAGAGAGAATAAATCACATCGAGTTGTATAAAGAAAGTCAGTATCTGCATATAGATTATAACACAAGAAGAAATCTTGAATTGACAGAGCCGTTGAACAGCAAAAATAAATCAGCAAGTCTTTTGGCTGTACTTGATAAAACAAAAACATCAATGGGAAAGCGTCTGATAAAGAGCTATATAGAAAAGCCGCTGGTCAATATGGCACAGATAATCAAAAGACAAAACGGTGTTACTGAGCTGTATGAAAATGTAATGATGAGAATGGATCTTAGGGAAGCACTTGTTGGGATAACTGACATTCAGAGAATTATTACAAGAGTAGTGTATGGTTCGGCGAATGCAAGAGAATTGCGTTCAATGTGTAGTGCAATGCAAAGATTGCCTGTTGTAAAGAAAGTTGTAGAAAATGTTCAAAGTATGATATTAAAGAATATGTATTCCGATTTGGATAATTTAGAGGATTTATGTAAATTAATAGATAATGCGATAGTTGAAGAACCACCGTTAGCTGTAAAAGAGGGTGGAATCATAAAAGAGGGATTTAATAAAGAGCTTGATGAAATAAGATATGATATGAACCATAGCTCATCAATTCTTGCAAGTATAGAAACAAGAGAACGTGAAAATACAGGAATACCGAAGTTAAAAATAGGATATAATAGGGTATTCGGATATTATATAGAAGTTTCAAATTCATATAAAGACAAAGTTCCGGAAAACTATATAAGAAAACAAACTCTTACAAACGGTGAAAGGTTTATCACACAGGAACTGAAAGAGCTTGAACAGAGAATATTAGGAGCGAAAGACCGCTCATGTGACTTGGAATATGCTATATTTGATTCAATAAGAGTGACGGTTGCAAAATCTCTTGAAAGGATAAATAAGACAGCAAATTCAGTAGCGACTCTTGATGTAATAGCATCATTGGCACAGGCTGCATTTGAAAATAATTACTGTTGTCCAACACTTACGGCAGATGGTGTTATAAAGTTGACCGACAGCCGACATCCTGTTGTGGAGAGGATATCAAATGAAACTAGATTTGTTCCTAATGATGTGTATTTGGATTCGGATGAAAACAGGGTAGCAATAGTAACAGGACCGAATATGGCAGGCAAGTCTACATATATGAGACAGATCGCATTGATAGTACTTATGGCACAGATAGGTTCTTATGTACCTGCAAAATATGCACATATATCAATAGCTGACAGTATATTTACGAGAATAGGTGCATCTGACGATTTAGCAACAGGGCAGTCTACATTTATGGTGGAAATGAATGAAGTGGCGTATATATTGAAAAATGCTACAAAGGATAGTCTTTTGATATTGGATGAAATAGGCAGAGGAACATCTACATTTGATGGAATGAGCATAGCAAGAGCGGTATTGGAATATGTTGCGGATAAAAAGACACTTGGAGCAAAAACTCTTTTTGCAACGCACTATCATGAGTTGACGGTGCTTGAAAGCACTGTCAAGGGTGTAAAGAATTATAATATAGCGGCAATAAAACGAGGAGATGACATAACATTTTTAAGGCGTATAATTCCCGGAGCGGCAGATGAAAGCTATGGAGTAGAGGTGGCAAAATTAGCCGGACTTCCCGAAAGTGTCATTGAGAGAGCTAAAAAAATACTTGCGGAATTGGAAAACGGTCAGCCGAAACAGAAAAGGAAAGTCAAAAAACAGGAAGAATTGCCGCAGTTGGCATTTACAGTGGAAGAAACAGCCTTAGAAAAGAGATTAAAGTCAATAGATATAAATACATTGACACCGATGGAAGCAATGAATATATTGTTTGAGTTGGTTAAACTTGTTAGATAAAGGAGTTAGGGCATGGGAGTAATAAATGTTCTTTCAAAACAAGTGGCTGAATTGATAGCGGCAGGTGAGGTAATAGAAAGACCGAGTTCTGTTATAAAGGAATTGGTTGAAAATGCGATAGATGCGGATTCAACTGAAATAACCGTTGAAATACAGCATGGCGGAGTTGCTTTTATGAGAGTGACAGATAATGGTGTAGGTATTGAAAGAGATGATGTGAAAAATGCATTTTTGCGTCATGCGACAAGTAAAATATCCGAGCAGGATGACCTCGACAGTATTATGACATTGGGATTCCGAGGGGAAGCTCTTGCATCAATATGTGCAGTGTCGAAAGTGGATATTCTTACAAAGAATAAAAATGACGCTGAAGGTACAAGATATGTCATAGAGGGCGGAGAGGAAAAATTGTTTGAGCCAGTGGGATGTCCTCAGGGAACTACGTTTGTAGTCAGGGATTTGTTCTATAATGTACCGGCGAGAATGAAATTCCTTAAAAAAGATGTAGCTGAGTCAAATAATATATCGTCATTAATGGACAGAATAGCCCTTTCGCATCCCGAAATCAGCTTTACATTTATTCGTGACGGAAAACAGCTTATGAAAACATCAGGCAACGGAAAACTTGATACAGCGATTTTACAGGTGTTTGGAAAACAGTTTGCAACGAGTCTTATACCTGTATCGTATGAATTCGGCGGAGTAAAGATGAGTGGTTATGTAAGTAAGCCTGTCAGTGCAAACAGAGCAAGCAGAAATATGCAGGTGTTTTTCGTAAATGGCAGATATGTCAGGTCAAAAACTGCTATGGCGGCATTGGAACAGGCATACAGCGGCTGTATAATGTCAGGAAAATTCCCGGCTTGTGTAATGAATATAGAGTTGGATTGTTCAGAGCTTGATGTCAATGTTCATCCGGCTAAGCTGGAGATAAGATTCACGAATGAAAAACCTATATATGAATGTGTGTATTATGGGGTCAAGTCAGCAGTAGCAAATTATGATACAAGAAACGTAGAAATTCCCAAAAGTGATTTTGTTTATGAAAAACCTGTAACAATGTTTATGCAACAGCCTGCAAGCGGCATACAGATTGGTTTGCCGAATGTTAAAGAAAAAGAGGAATATAATGTTTTTATACCTGAGATAGATGATTTTGACAAACAGAAAAAAGAAGTCAATAGATTTTCCGAAATAAGGAATGTCAGAAAAGTAAATCTTGCAGAGCATTATAATAAAAATGATAAGAACGATAGTGACTTTAAGATAAACAGCGATGAAATAATAGATTTTTCGGCTGAGATTGAACAGGAAAAAGACAAAGCAGTTGAAGTCGAGGAAAAAAGACCTGAAAAGCCGATAAAATATATAGGAGAGGCTTTCAGAACGTATATCATAATAGAATATGATGATGAAAGGATAATGTTTATAGATAAACATGCGGCACATGAAAGGCTTATATATGAAAGGCTTAAAAAGCAAAATCCTTCAACGGATAATCAAATGCTGATTGAACCTTTGACTGTTACATTGGAAAAAAATGAATATCAGACAGTTCTTGAAAATAAATATATGCTGTTCAAAGCAGGATTCGATATAGATGACTTCGGAAATGGAAGAATATTGATTCGTTCCGTTCCATTGTTGTTGGAAAAGCTGGAAATAACGGAAGCTTTTCTTGAAATATCGGATTATCTTCAAAAGCATAAAAAGATAATACTTTCAGAGAAAATGGAGTGGATATATCAAAATACAGCGTGCAGAGCGGCTATAAAAGCGGGAAATGTGAATAAACCGGAAGAATTGATACATCTTGCAATTGAACTTGAAGAAAATCCTGATGTAAAATATTGTCCTCATGGCAGACCGATATATTTTTTTATTTCAAAAAATGAGATAGAAAAAAATTTTAAGAGAGTATAAATTTTATATGAATTTGCATAAAAATATTGATTTATAAGGTGTAAATGTGGTATAATTTCCTTATATGACAGGGGGTATTTAATATGTCAGAAAAGAAATTAAATCAGTTGGAAGCAGTTGAAATTGTTGAGCATAAGCTGACACCGGAAGAACAGATAGATTTTCTTGAAAGAAAGCTTGAAGAAAAGAATCTTGAATTAACGGATAAAAATATAGCTCTTATAGAAATGACAGCAGCGAGAAATGCTTTATATAAATCGGTTCAGGATGCACAGATGAAAGTAGCTGAAGTAATTGCTCAGCGTGATAATGATATAGAGGTGTATCAAAAGGAACTTGAACAGAGATTGGAAGAAAAAAGAAATTTGCAGGAACAGATAGATACATATGAAATAAAGGCGAAACGTTATGATGAGCTTCAGGAAAGTCTTATAAAAATAAAAATGGATGCAGAGATAAGGGCACACAGCGTTGTAGATGAAGCACAGGAAAAAGCTATGGATACAGTAATGTTGATAGACAACATTGAAAAAGAAATAGAGCTTTTCCGTGAAGACCTTGTATTTTTGCGTAGAGATATAAAGATAGGTACACTTACACTTGATGACAGACTTGATAATGTATATCTGAGATTATGCAAAAATATGGATAATTTAAAGAAAATAAAAGAAGAATTTTATATAAAGAATTCGTTGCCGTTTGATGAACAGGAATTTGATTTTCCGTCAGGCAGAGCTCCGTTTATTGAATATTCAGATGAAATGACGAAGGAAGTATTTGAAGACAGCGGACATGACGAGTAAAAAGTTGTACATAGTATTATGATATACTTATAGAAAAAAAGCGGTCTTTTTTGACCGCTTTTTGAGTTATGAAATAAAAAATCATGTCATATAAATATAATGAGGTGGTTTTTATGGAAAAACTGAAAGTATATTTATGCTGTTCGGTATCGCTGATATGTATATTTCTTTTTGGAGGGTTATTGTACACTGCATTTAATTATGATGAAAGTATGAGTGCGGCGGCTGAAAATATCATCGAGCCTGTAATAGTTATAGATGCAGGTCATGGAGGAGAGGACAGCGGAGCAGTTGATAACGGGATATTTGAAAAGGATATAAATTTGAGTATAGCAAAGAAATTAAGAGATATGCTTGAAATAAGCGGACATAAAGTTACAATGACAAGAGAAGATGATGTTTCGATATATGATAGTACAGCTGAAAGTACAAGAGAAAAGAAAGTATCCGATTTGAAAAACAGGGTCGGTATAATAAATGGTAAAAAGAATAATATACTTGTAAGCATACACCAAAATAAATTTGAACAGAGCCAATATTTCGGAACACAGATGTTTTATTCAAAGAACAATCCCAAAAGTGCAGTTTTGGCGGAAGAAATGAGGAAATCGGTTACAGGGATGTTGCAGCCCGAAAATAAAAGGGAATTGAAGTCAGCAGACAGCAGCATATATATTTTGAATAAAGCGGAAGTTCCGGCTGTTATAGTAGAATGTGGATTTTTATCCAATGCTGAGGAGGCAAAAAAATTGTCGGATAACGATTATCAGCAAAAAATGGCATTTTCAATATACAGCGGAATATTGGGATATATAAATAAAAAAGGAATGGTTTGAGAAATGGCAAATACTAAGATAAAAAGTATGTATGTATGTTCGGAATGCGGATATGAGAGTGCAAAATGGTACGGAAAATGTCCGGGCTGCGGTGAATGGAATACTTTGAATGAGGAGATAAAGGAAGTAACCAAGACAGGTTCGCAGTCACCGCAGAAAAGAGCAAGACCCTCGGCTATACCGATGAGAATATCTGAAATATCAACGGAAGATGAAGAAAGATATTATACGGGGTCAAAAGAATTGGACAGAGTTCTCGGCGGAGGAATAGTTAAAGGTTCACTTGTACTGTTGGGAGGAGACCCGGGTATAGGAAAATCAACGATACTTTTACAGATATGTAACCATCTTGGAAGGATATTGAAGATATTATATATATCCGGCGAGGAATCGAAAAGACAGATAAAATTAAGAGCATCGAGATTGGGGGTGAACTGTGATAATCTTTTTGTAATGACCGAAACAGATGTAGAGATAGTTGCAGAGCAGATACAGACTGAAAAGCCTGACTTGGTTATGATAGACTCCATACAGACAATGAATTATAAAGAATTGAGTTCAAGTCCGGGAAGTGTCACACAAGTAAGGGAATGTACAAATATATTAATGAGGGTATCAAAATCGCTTGATGTACCGTGTATAATAGTTGGTCATGTCAATAAAGACGGAGCTATTGCAGGTCCGAAAGTTTTGGAGCATATAGTTGATGCTGTATTGTATTTTGAAGGCGATAAGCAGATGTCATACAGGATATTGAGAGCAGTAAAAAACAGATATGGGTCAACGAATGAGATAGGAGTATTTCAAATGAGCGATATAGGATTGAGCGAAGTGGAAAATCCTTCATTAATGCTGTTATCGGGCAGACCAAAGAATGTATCGGGAACTTGTGTAGCGTGTACAATGGAAGGTTCAAGACCGATACTTGCGGAAATACAGGGACTTGTTACAAATTCGGGTTACGGAAATGCAAGAAGAATGTGTACAGGATTTGATTATAACAGGATGTCGATGCTTCTTGCGGTGCTTGAAAAGAGATGTGGGTATTTCTTTTCAAGCATGGATGCATATATTAATGTTATAGGGGGATTGAGATTGGACGAGCCTGCAACCGATTTGGCGGTGTCAATGGCACTGGTAAGCAGCTTAAAAGATATGATAGTACCTGAAAATGTAGTTGCATTCGGTGAAGTCGGATTAACGGGCGAGATACGTTCAGTAAGTCGTGCAGCGGTCAGAGTATCCGAAGCAGCAAGATTAGGGTTCAAAAAATGTATAATGCCGTATCATAATGTAAAAGGTCTGATAGTACCGTCGGACAGTGAAATTGAGATAATAGGTGTAAGAAGTATCAGAGAGGCTGTTTCTGTATTGGGCGGATGATTTTATAAGCACAGGAATTATCGGAGCAGTTTGTGACGAAAGAAGTTTTTTCAAGATTGCAGTAACCGTCTTTTTGATAAATACAATTTTCATTACATGGAATAAATATCATATATATTATCACCTCAAATATGATTATTGGAAAGTACAGGAGGAAATATACAAATGGTCAGGGAAATAGTGAGAGATGTGATGGTTTTGATGAGAAGATCTAAAACGGCAGGAAAAGAAGATCTTCAGACAGCAAGAGATTTGTTGGATACGCTTGATGCCAATAAAGAAATGTGTGTAGGATTGGCAGCAAATATGATAGGGGTGCATAAGAATATAATAGCAGTACAGATAGGGATAATACCGATAATTATGATAAATCCGAAAATAATTTCACATTCAAAAGAGAGTTATGAAACCGAAGAAGGATGTTTGTCATTAGACGGAGTAAGAAAAACTATAAGGTGGAAAGAAATAGAAGTAGAATATAGTGATATGCTTTTAAAAAAGCACAAAAATAAATACAAAGATTTTACGGCAGAGATAATACAACATGAAATAGACCATTGCAATGGCATCATCATATAAAATTACTATTGTATCAAAAAACTAAAAATTAATAGTATGCTTAATGTATTTTATATGAAAAATAAAAATATTTTTTAATTCTTTAAAAGAATATTTAAAGACGAATATTGTAATATTATTGAACAGGAAGAATTTTTTTAAAAGAAAAAGAATATGGAGGATTTTTTATGACCGAAGTGGCAACACAAATAATCCTTGCATTGGGTGGTCTCGGACTTTTTCTGTACGGCATGAAACTTCTTGGTGATGGCCTTGAGCTTGCGGCAGGTGCAAAGCTGAGAGTGATACTTGAAAAGCTGACATCAAACAAGTTTTTGGGAGCATTGGTCGGTATAGTTGTAACTGCAATTATACAAAGCTCGACAGCCGTATCAGTAATGGTCGTGGGATTTGTAAATGCAGGATTGATGACGCTGACACAGGGCATGGGAGTAATAATGGGAGCGACAATAGGAACGACTGTAACGAGCCTTATATTGTCGTTTAATATAGCCCAATATATGCCTGTTCTTATATGTGTCGGAGCATTTATGGTAAGTTTGAGCAAGAAAAACAATACCAAGTATGCAGGACAGATAATAGCGGGATTTGGTATATTATTCTTTGGAATGACAACAATGAGCGATAATCTGAAGCCTCTTGCATCAATGGATTTTTTCCAGAATATGATAACATCTGTAAGTAATCCGATAGTGGGAATACTTTTCGGAACGGTATTTGCAGGAATAGTACAAAGCTCATCGGCAACTGTAGGTGTATTGCAGGCATTGGGAGCAGCAGGAGCATTGGCATTGCCAAATGCCGTATATATAGTATATGGAATACATATAGGAGCGTGTGTCACTTCTGTAATTTCTTCGATAGGAGCGACAAAGGCAGCTCGAAGAACTTCTCTTTCATATGTTATTTTTTGTTCGATAGGTGTACTGATGTTCACGTTGATAACGATATTTACACCGTATGTTTCATGGATAGAAAATTCTACCGATAATGTATCGCTTCAAATATCGCTTGTACATATCATATTCAGTATAGTTACAACGTTGGTACTGTTACCCTGCAACGATATTATTATAAAAATTGCTTGTCTTGTTATAAGAGGCGAGGAAAGTGCAGAGAAAGAGCCATGCCGTCTTAAATATGTTGATGAAAGAATACTTAAAACTCCTCCAATTGCTGTAAATCAAATAACCAAAGAGATACAGAGAATGGGCAGACTTGCAAGGAAAAATTTTATACTTTCAATGGAAGCCTTGCTTGAGCAGGATAAGAATAAGATAGAGCAGGTCGAGTCGAATGAGGAGGTAATAGATTATCTCAATCATACAATAGCAAATTATCTTGTCAAGATAAATGCTCTTGCGATAGAGGATGCAGACCGTGAAAAAATAGGCAAATTTTATCATGTAGTCAGTGATATGGAAAGAATAGGTGATCATGCAGAGAATATCTGTGAGATAGCCGATATGCAGATAGATAAAAATGAATCATTCAGTGAAAAAGCTATCGGAGAGATAAACGAGTTAAAGGATCTTGTTATCAATGTTATAGATAATTCTTTGAAGATATTTGACGGAGAGTCACGTGACAGGGATATGTTCAAGCTCGTTGGTGACACTGAACAACAGATAGATGATAAGACAGAGCTTTTTAAAGACAGACATATCGAACGTTTGCGTAAGGGAGAATGTGATGCAACGGTAGGTACACTTTTTATGGAGCTTTTGACGAATCTGGAAAGAATAGCTGATCATAGTACAAATATAGCGTTTTCGTTTTTTCCGAATTTCAAACCGATACAAAGTGGAATGTAAATAAGTTGATACGATTTTTTTGTAAATTTGTATAATATATCTAAAGACTGTTGACGAAAAAAGTTGTATAATATATTTATATGTGAAGAAAATGGAGGAATTTTTATGTATTGTAAACAATGTGGTTATCAGCTTGATGCCAATGCAAATTCTTGTTTAAACTGCGGTACCGAAAAAGGTTCAGGTAACATTTTTTGTCCTAACTGCGGTACACCGAGAAACGGTCAGGATAATTTTTGTTCAAACTGTGGATTTAATTTTTCTATTGAAAATCCAATAGTATCAAACAGCTATGCAGATACGCCTGCTCCCGTAAGCTATAACAGTCCTCAGCCCGTTGCACCTGTCCGGAATAATATGCACAATGTATCAGGAAATGACTTCAAGTCATATATGCTTGAGAGCTTGAACAATGTAAAGTCTGTTATAGGGATGTCCGATAAATTAAAAATGGGACTTCGCTATGGTTCGTATGCAGTATCGGTTCTTATATTTTTGTTTATGATGTTCCCCGTTGTTTCACTTAGTGTCGATGCAGTATTTTATTCAGACAGTCAGTCATATAACTTGTTTGGAGTTTCAGCATTTGGTGCGACTATGTATTTATTTGCATTTTTGGCAGCATTGGCAACATTTTTGCCTCATGTTCAGAAGTTTATAACAAATAATCCAAAACTTGAACCGTTTGTTTATCTTATAGTACCGTTTTTGGAACTTGTAGGAATGTTGAGCTTTTTTATAGGCTTGGGTTCTGCCAAATCAAAAATACCATCAATTTTAAGTGATAATATAAAATTAAACATGAGCTTTTTCGGTATATTGATAATATTGCTTTCAATTGCAGGTATAGGTGCAGCAGTGTATCATTTCATAAAGTATGATCTTGCATATATAAAAGTGAACAATCCTTTTTCAGGAAGTTCTCCCAAAAAGCCGACTGACAGTATAACAGATGCTATGAACGGTGATACATATAATAATACGGTTTACAGAGGAAATGATATAAACAATAATAATCAGTAAAGTGAATATTACATTAATTTCATAAAAAAAGACCGGGTAATCCGAAAGTGAACCGCCCCCTGTCAAGTAGACAGATAAAAAAACAAAAATATTTTTATAGAATTCCATCCTGTGAAAAACAGGGTGGAATTTTTTACGCAGCAAAGG
>CACZZB010000010.1 GCA_902785555.1 uncultured Ruminococcus sp. | reverse complement strand
TGGGACACACGGGGTTAGCTCGTTGATACTGTATGGGTTACCATACTTGAGCGAGAAGCCCCCGCCTCTAAGCGAAGCGTAGGCGGGGGAGTATGTCACGATATGTGCGGTTTATTGGATAAACGGTGCAAGGGGATTTTTTGAAGGCTTTTGGCAGATATATGTTATAATGATGATAGAGGGACTGTTTGACAGGCTTTTCATAGACTTTTATTGGGTAGGCAAAACAAAAGCGTGGATAATTCCCGGAACAGAGGAATTAATGCCGTACATATACGGAAAAACGCTTGCTGTTAAATGGATAGGCACAATGATAGGTTCACCTATATTTGCAGCGGCATTGTCGGGGATAATGATGATTTTCATAAGGGGGTAAATTTGTATGAGTGAAGCATTCATAGCAGGTGTGACGGAAATTTTTATTTTCATGGTGCTGATAACGGCAGTAATTGTTTTCACGGTGAAACTCGTCAGGGCAATAAAAAAGCATATTTCATTGAAAAAGCCTGTTATATTTCATTTAGTGAGTGTAGTATTATTGGGGTGTGCAGTGCTGTTTGCGGTGTCACATGGGACTTATTACAAGTATAATGACTGGTATATTTTGGGAAATGATATAAATAAAGTCGTGGAGAAATACGGAAAATTTGACAAGGGCAGTATTAAAAACGGAAGTTCAGGCAGTATACGTTATTATATTTATGAGGACAATGGTCCGATAATGCCCGACTATTTGTCTTATTATTATTGCATAGACTATGACGAAAACGGAATTGTATATAAAGTTGAGGTAAGAGCATCGGAAGGCGGATAAAAGTATGTTTGACAGGGATAAATTGAAAATAGGCGTTGACGGAATAAGAAAAAATAAGCCTGACGGAAAACTCGGAACTTTTTGGACAAGAGGCGGAGTTATATTAATTGATGATGAAACGATAACTTTGCAGTATCTTGGAACGATGGGGATTTTTGATAGAAAGACGGTCAGATATTATCGTGACAGAGATGAAGAATTGCTTTTCAAAAGAGTTTTGAGGATATGTGATGATACACAGGATTTTTCTGTAATAATGTATCCGTCAGCTTTTGACAGGTTTATGAAAGCAATGAAAAATTGTAATTAATAAGGAGGAGTTTTTTATGATGAGAATACCTTTTTCACCGCCTGATATTACAGACGAGGAAATCGACGAGGTTGTGGACACACTTCAAAGCGGTTGGATTACCACAGGACCTAAAACTAAAAAATTTGAAAATATGATAACAAAGTTCTGTATCAGTGACAGAACAGTTTGTCTGGATTCGTGCACATCTGCCCTTGAAATGACTCTGCGTATTCTGGGAGTCAAAAGGGGAGATGAGGTTATCGTTCCGGCATATACTTATACGGCTACTGCAAGTGCAGTATGTCATGTAGGTGCAACGCCTATATTGGTAGACTGTATGCCCAATTCCGTACAGATGGATTATGACAAGCTGCCTTATCTGATAAATACAAGAACAAAAGTCATAATACCCGTTGACCTCGGAGGTGTACCATGCGATTATGACAAGATTTTTGAAATTGCAGAAAAAAAGCGTAGTTTGTTTGTACCGTCAAGTCCGCTGCAGGAGGCTTTCGGAAGAATCATAGTCCTTGCCGATGCCTCACATTCGATAGGTGCAAAAAGAGGTACCAAAAGAGTCGGTACATTGGCTGATTTTACTGCATTTTCATTCCATGCTGTCAAGAATCTTACAACAGGTGAGGGCGGTGCAGTTACATGGAGAAAAAATCCCGGTATTGACAGTGACGAGCTATATAAGCAGTATATGCTCCTGTCACTTCACGGACAGTCAAAGGATGCTCTTGCAAAAACTCAGCTTGGTTCATGGGAATATGATATAATAGGTACTTATTTCAAATGTAATATGACCGATATCATGGCATCAATAGGAATTGTTCAGCTTAAAAGACTTCCCGAAATGCTCAAAAGAAGAAGAAAGATAATAGAATTCTATAACCGTGAACTGTCAGACCAAAGTGTATCTGTATTACAGCATTATTCCGAAAAAGAGAAATTCATATCAAGCGGACATCTGTATCTTGTCAAACTGATGTGGCAGGACGAGGAATACAGGAATAATGTCATTGAAAGAATGGCAAGTTATGGAGTGGCTACAAACGTACACTATAAGCCTTTGCCTATGATGACGGCATATAAAAGGATGGGCTATAATATAGATGATTTTCCGAATGCCTTTAATATGTATAAAAACGAGATAACATTACCTCTGTATTCAAAAATGACAGATGAACAGGCTCAGTATGTAATAGAGAGCTTCAAGAGAGCTACACGTGACTGATAAAATATAAAAATAAAAGACAGGAATTTTTCATGATGATAAATTCCTGTCTTTCTTTTTCAGTTGACTACGTTTGTAGGGGAGTTGTTTAAGAAATTCTTTATATTATCGGCAACTATCTGCATAAGTCTTTGACGTGTCTCAACGGGAGCCCATGCAATGTGAGGTGTCATAATGCAGTTTTTGGCATTCATCAGGATACAGTCTTCTTCCATAGGCTCAACTGTGAGGGTATCAATACAGGCACCGCCCAGATGACCATTTTGGAGATATTTATATAAGTCTGTTTCGGACATCACACCGCCTCTTGCAGTATTGACGAATAAAGCCCCCTGTTTCATCTTTGAGAAAGAAGTTTCGTTGAACATATTCTTTGATTCGTCATTAAGAGGACAATGCACAGAGATTATATCGCTTTTTTGAAGCAGTTCATCAAAGCTCGTTTGTGTGACACCTGCGATATTTTTCTGACTTCTGTTATATGCGATAACATTCATGTTGAAAGCAAGTGCTATTTTGGCAACAGCCTGACCGATAGCACCAAGTCCGACTATGCCGATAGTTTTTCCTGCAAGTTCGTTCAGGGGATAGACGAAAGGAGAAAAAGTCGGACTGCGTTTCCATTTTCCGTCATGGACATATTGGTTATACTGTGATGTTTTATTGAAGTGTTCCAGTATCAATGCAAAAGTATGCTGTGCAACGGCATTTGTGGAATATGAGCCTGCATTGCATACGGTGATATTATTCTTGTTGCAGTAGTCTATGTCTATGTTATTATATCCTGTTGCGAATAAGCCGATATATTTCAGATTTTTTGCGAAACGAAGACTATATTTATTGAGCAGTGTCTTGTTGCAGACAATGATATCGGCATCTCTGACAGCATCTGCGACCTGTTCGTATGGCAGAAGACCGTATTCTTTGACTTCACCGAACTGTTTTAAAATATCGGCACTGACAATATTGTCAACAACTGTCTGTGCATCGGTCAATACTATTTTCATAATAAAATATCACTCCTGAGCGAAAAATATTTTTTTCTTATATTATATATCCGCTCAGGCTGAAAGTAAAGTATATTGCAGTGTAAATTGTTTTGTGTTATAATTATCAAAATATTTTTTCGGGTGATGAATTTATGATACAACACAGTATGAATTTAGACTCTGTTCCGTTTGAAATGATAAAGAGCGGAATGAAAACGATTGAACTGCGTCTTTATGATGAAAAGAGAAGGAAAATCAAAGTCGGGGATATGATAGTTTTTGCCAAAAATGACGGTTCTGCCGAAACCTTGAATACAAAGGTAACTGCTATGTATGTGTTCGATTCGTTTGAAACTCTGTATAAAAAACTGCCTTTGGAAAAATGCGGATATACAAGTGAAAATATATCTTCTGCAAAGGCGGAGGATATGGAATATTATTACACAAAGTCACAACAGAAAAAATACGGTGTGATAGGAATTGAACTGATTTTAATATAAATCGGAGTTACTGAAAATATTAGTGCAGAGCTTGCACAGAAACAAGCGGTTATAACAAAAAATCATCCCTTATTGCAATTCGGAAAGGTTTGTGCTTTCGGGACTGCAATAAGGGAATAGTTATATCAGGTAGATGAAGAAAGTGTCGGTGTTACATCCTTATCTCTGAAAAGCAGTGATATGCACCATATAGCTGAAAGGGCAACAAGCGTATAGACTATTCTGCTGACGATACCTGTCTGTCCTCCGCATATCCATGCAACAAGATCAAATTGGAATATACCGACAGAACCCCAGTTAAGACCGCCTATTATAAGCAGTATCAATGAAAGTTTATCAAGCATTTTTTATGACCTCCTTAAAATCAGGATAATTATATTATTATCTTAATCAAAAAAATTATTCATGGTGTTACAGATAAAGGGCACATTTTTTGAAAACACGCATGGCGGTTTTCAGATGTTTGTAAACTGTTGTAGGCTTGATATCCATTCTGACAGCGATATCTTTGACTTTCATATTTTCAAAATATTTCATTGTGATACATTCCTTTTGTCTGTCGGTCAGTTCATTTTCAATGGCAACTTTGACTATTTGTTTCATGCGTTTTATTTTGGGATTTTCCGTATTATCATTTTCAAAAAAATGCCGGAATGAAAAATAGTCAAGTTTGTCGTCTTCAAACGGAGTTTCTTTTCTCAAAAAGCAACACCCTTTCGTTTTACAAGATTTTCGGCTGTGTGCATACAGTCAAGATACATCTGATATAAACTTGAGATACGGAAATTTATATCCTGAAGCTGTTCAGCCGGCACGGTCAAAAGAGCTATTTTTAGCTCTGTGATTTTTTCTTTGATTCTTCCTGCACTTTCAAAATATTCCTCAGCCCATTCTTTGTATGTCATTTTAGTTCTCCTTTCTACACGTTAGGTGTACTGAAAATGTAAAAATATAAACGAACTTAAATCACGTTTTGTGTAGTTCGTTTTTTGTAATTACAAGTATAACCGATTTTTTGAAAAAATCAATAGCTAAATAAAAATTTGTTTGATTGCACAAAATGTGTAACGACTATTTTGATAAAACGCTGAAAAAAATTTTGTACTTGAATATAACACATCGTGTGTGTTATAATATTATAAAATAAAAAATACAGAAAGAGGTTTTGTTTTATGAAAGGCACATTGGGTGGCAGAATAAGAGCATTGAGAAAGAGGGAATTTATGAGTCAGGCAGAGCTTGCCGAAAAAATAGGTGTTTCTGCGTCTGCAATAGGTATGTATGAACAGAACAGACGTACTCCCGATAATGAAACTTTGAAAGAATTTTGCGAGATATTCGGAGTGACTTCGGATTATCTTTTGGGATTGTCGGAAAATTATAATTATGATGTAAGTGATGTGCTTGATGATTTTACAAGAAAGCTTTCCGAACAGGAAAGTCTGATGTTTGACGGTCAGCCGCTCACGGAAGAAGAAAAAGAACAGGTTTTTAAAGTTATAAATTATGTGGCAAGAATGGCTGAAAAACTATCAACAGAATGAAACGGGGGAATTCTATGACCAAAATCGAAAAGATAGTAGAAGAATTGGCAAAAAAGCAGGGTACGGCAGAACCAAGGAATATTTGCGAAAATATGGGAATAATAATTTTATCCTTTGACTTGCCCGAAAGGGTAAACGGATTTACTATGAAAAGAAAGGGAATATGGTTTATAGTCCTCAACAATATGCTGAATGATGACGAAAAACGTTTTACAACAGCACATGAACTCGGACATATAATAATGCACGGATGTACAAATTCGATAAATTTAAGCTGTAATACAGGTTTCTGTGTTTCCAAGTATGAGCGTGAGGCAGATATGTTTGCGGCATATCTTTTATTACAGGCTGAATATGACCAATATGTTGACTATGAAACACTCACATTGGGTCAGGTCTCACAGATTACTCATATTCCGCAGTCAAAAGTAGATAATTTATTTTTTTAAGGTGGTGGATATGATGAAGCTATTTTTGAAATACAACGGAAGTTACGGGGATTACGGTTTTGAAGTCCTTGATGAAACGGCATATACAAAATATACGGTCTCCGTCAGAACCGAAAAAAATAAGCAGCAAATCATCATAAAAAACCTTAACAAACAGATAATTGCAGAGATATTCAATAAAAATATCGTATTCAGATATTTTTCCGTGAAGTGTATGGGAAGGTTTTATATCCTTTTTCCTGTTCTGAAAGAATACTTTGCATTTATGATATATGGCAGTACTTACAAATTTGCGGGGGATATTTCTCAGGGGAATTTTTCTCTGATAGATGTTGATAAAAGTCCCGTAATGACTCAGAAAAAATGCTGGGGACAGTGCGGAGACGGCTTTGAACTCAATATCTATAACGAAGAACAGGAAATTTTTTCGATATGCTGTGCAATCTGTGCGGCAATGTATATGACCAAATCTGATACAAAAACTCAAATGGTGGGAGATGTCTGAATCGAGTCAGAAGTGATATTTTTTGTATTTACTATTGACAATGACATTGATATATGTAAAAATAAAGTCGGTACATTTTTTATACTTGTTGTGTGGTGAATGTATTGAAAGATATAAAAATTCTTGAAAGCGTTTTCAAAAGCAATGCCGAAAGTTATGGAAATATTATATTTCCCGTATCGGCAGGTGCGGTATCATATAATAAAAATGATACTGTTCTTCAGATGCGTGATGATACAGGAGAAAATATTTCAAATAAAAATCCAAGCTACTGTGAACTGACTGTTCAGTATTGGGCGTGGAAAAATTTGCAGTGCGATATATGCGGAATGTTCCATCAAAGGAGATTTCTTGACCTTTCATTTGAAAATACAAAATATCCATACAGGATATTCAGCCAGCCTGATGAAACGACACTTCGGAAAGTCTGTCTGAATTATGGGAAAGTTCTTGAATTGACGGATAAATACAGTATTATAGCAAATAAACGTGAGAATCTCTATGAAAGCATTGAGGATTTCTATAACAGGAATGACCGTAAGCAATTTGATGATATAGGACTTCTGAAAGATATTATCAAAGAAAAATATCCCGAATATCATGATTCGACGGAAAAGTATTTCAAAGGAACTTACTCCTATTTCTGCAATGTGTTTATTATGGAAAAAAAACAGTTTGACAATTACAGCAAATGGCTTTTTGATATTCTCTTTGAATACGAAAAACGCAAGCCCCGAAATTTATTTTATCCCCGTGAAGCGGGAAAACTGGGCGAAAGGCTTTTTGGGGTATATATGACTTATATCATTGATAATACAGACATATCATATACTGAACTTCCACGAGTACATTTTTCGGGTATAAACGGTACTACAATCAAAAATCTTTCTTTTAACAAATATCTTTATTATATTTGTCCTCCCGGTACGAGAAGGAGAGCGTTTTTGCGTAAGTTAAAAAAATAGATATACGAAAGGATAGTTTTACTATGTACGATTATTTGGTAGTTGGAGCAGGCTTATTCGGTGCGATATTTGCACACGAGGCTAACAAAAGAGGTAAAAAAGTTCTCGTCATTGACAAAAGAAACCATATTGGCGGAAATATTTACTGTGAGAAAATAGAGGATATAAACGTACACAAGTACGGTGCACATATATTCCATACAAATGACAAGAAAGTATGGGAATATATAAATCAGTTTGCAGAGTTCAATAATTATATAAACTCACCTGTTGCAGTATATAAAGATGAACTCTATAATCTGCCGTTCAATATGAATACTTTCAGCCGTCTCTGGAATATAAAAACTCCCGATGAAGCTAAAAAAATCATAGCAGAACAAATTGCAGACCTTGACATTGATGAGCCGAAAAACCTTGAAGAACAGGCTTTGAAGCTCGTTGGACGTGATGTTTATGAAAAGCTCATAAAAGGCTATACAGAAAAACAGTGGGGTCGTTCATGCACGGACCTTCCTGCATTTATCATAAAAAGACTGCCTTTGAGATTTACATTTGACAACAACTATTTCAATGCACGCTATCAGGGTATCCCAATGGGCGGTTATACCCCTATCATAGAAAAAATGCTTGACGGAATAGATGTTCTTACGGATACGGACTACTTTGAATGGATAAAGACAAATGCCGATAAAGTCAAAAAGACAGTTTTCACGGGTCAGATAGACCAGTTCTTTGATTATAAACTCGGTGTCCTTGAATACCGTTCGGTAAGATTTGAAACGGAAGTCCTTGATACAGACAATTTCCAGGGCAATGCCGTTGTAAACTATACCGAAAGAGAAGTGCCGTATACAAGAATAATAGAACACAAGCATTTTGAATTCGGCACACAGCCCAAGACTGTTATTTCAAGAGAATATTCATCCGAATGGAAACCGGGCATTGAACCGTATTATCCCGTAAATAACGATAAAAATAACGCTCTCTATGAGGAATACAAGAAATTGGCGGATGCAACCCCGAATGTAATATTCGGAGGTCGTCTGGGCAATTACAAGTATTACGATATGGACAAAGTTATAGATGTTGCACTTACAGCAGTTAAAGATGAGTTCGGAGAGTAATATTTTAAGAAACATAATTTTTCCGAAAGAAAATATCTGCCCGAAAACCGAACTGTATTACAGGACGGTATCGGGCGGAATCTCGGAAAACAAGCTCAATATCCGTGGAACAGCAGTCTTTGATACTTATTTCAACTCTTTTCCGCTCGGAAAATATCTGGAATACTGCATATTTTCAGGACTGTATCTCAAGCTGAAAGTATGCGGTATTTTTAATTTGAGGATTTTCGGAGTAAATAGTGATGAAGAAACTCTTGTTCTGGAAAAAAATATCAATGCCCAAGGAATAACCGAAGATGTCACGGATATTTCGGGCTGTATGGAGAATGATTTTTCACATATATATTTTTCTCTCGAAAGCGAAAACGGCATTTTATACAGCGGAAATTTTTACTGCACAGCCGATAATTTCAAAGATATAAATACAGCAGTCGTTATATGTACTTTCAGACGAGAAAAATTCCTGCTGAGAAATCACATTGAGATATGTGAATATCTCGAAAATCAGGATATTTTAAATAAAGATAATATACATTTTTATATAGTCGATAACGGCAGAACCCTTGATAAAGATGTCATTGAAAATGCGTATACAACTCTTGTTCCGAATAACAATACAGGCGGAAGCGGAGGTTTCACAAGGGGATATTATGAAGCCCTGCACAGCGGGAAAAATTACACGAACATATTATTCATGGATGATGATATAGTTCTTGACGGTGAAATGCTTTTGAGAGTCTATGGTATTCTGAGGACTGCGAAAGATAAAGATACTGCCGTAGGCGGTGTTATGATAAAATTAAGTGATTTCATCACACAGCATGAAGCAGGGGCTATATGGAACGGAAAAAAACTAACATCTCTCGGAAACGGTGCCGACCTTACGAAACGTGAAAATGTCTTTTCGGAATATCCGAAGTGTAATTATAACGCATGGTGGTTTTACTGTTTCCCGTCGGACTGGCAGTCAAAATACGGTTATCCTTTGCAGTTCTTCATTAAAGAGGATGACATAGAATATTCTCTGAGATGTGCCGAAAAAATAACCGTCATGAGCGGTATAGCCGTATGGCATGATGATTTCGAGGGAAAATATGACGGTTTTCAGGAGTATTATATAAAAAGAAATGAACTTATACTCACTTCCGTTAATGACCAAAAGCCTTATCCGTTTTTTCAGGTCGAAAAGTTAGTGAAATGCGTGATGCGTCAGGTAGTCTATCAGAGATACTTTCTGGCTGATATAGTCATAAGAGCTTATGACGATTATCTTAAAGGCTGGGAAAATTTCCGGAATACCGATACCGAAAAGCTGAATATTGAATTGATGAACTCATGTCAGAGTCTGCTGACAGATGATGAACTGAAAGAATACAATGTGTATTTTGATAAAGATAAATATGAATATGCCCTTAATGAACAAAAACATTTGCTCAGACAGATACTGACATTCAACGGATATTTTATCCCGAAATGTTTTTATAAAAAGGATAAGGACGGTTTTTCGATAGTACCTCTGGCAGGCTGTAAGTTTATCAATTTTTATAGGCATAAAAAGATACTGCATTATGATATTTCGAGAAAAAAAGGGTTCGTTACAGAGATGAAAAATTCTTTATTCTGGAAATATTGTTTTTTACTTTTAGGAAAAAGTATAAAATTTCTTCTGAAATATCCTTCTGTACGAAAGGGATATAAAAAACATTTGAAAGAGTTATCTGATTTTTCATTGACAGATGAATGAAAATATCAGTTATGGAGGTGTATTTAAATATGACAAATCTTGAAAGACTTATCCAAACGGCTCAGGAAAGGGAATTGCCTGACCTTGTGCTGAAAAACGGAAAAATAGTAAATGTATTCACCGGTGAAATTATTGACGGTGACGTTGCAGTTACTGACGGTATAATAGTCGGTGTAGGAAAATATCACGGGAAAACCGAAAAAGACCTTAAAGGAAAATACGTAGTACCCGGATTTATAAACGCTCATGTTCACGTTGAATCTTCAATGGTGACACCGCCTGTGTATTCCTATGAAGAACTGAGATGGGGAACTACAACGATAATCACCGACCCACATGAAATAGCAAATGTCGGAGGTATGGAGGCTCTTGAAAATATACTCAGGGCAGCCGAAAAATGTCCGATAAATTATTATGTCATGCTTCCGTCATGTGTACCGGCAACGCCCTTTGAACATTCGGGGGCAATTCTCAAAGCTGATGACCTTTTGAAATTCCATGATAACCCGAATGTACTTGGATTGGGCGAATTGATGAATGTTGTGGGCACGCTCGACTGTTATCCCGAAATAATAAAGAAAATAGAGGGATTTTCCGATAAAATAACAGACGGTCATGCACCTATGGTAACGGGAAACGAACTCAACGGCTATGTAACGGCAGGAGTCAATACCGACCATGAGAGTATTTCATATAATGAAGCTGTCGAGAAATTACGCTGCGGAATGGCTGTTCTGGTGCGTGAAGGGTCAGCTTCCAAAAATCTTAAAGCTATCATTCGGGGAACAGTCGAAAACGGCATTGATACTTCAAAGATGGCATTCTGCACGGATGACAAGCATCTTGCCGATATACGCAAAGAGGGAACTATCCGTGCAAATATCAGGAAAGCTGTCGGATTGGGATTGTCACCTGTAAAAGCAATACAGATGGCAACTATCAATGCGGCAAATATTTACGGCTTGAAGAAAACAGGTGCAATAGCCTGCGGATATAAAGCTGATATAGTTGTGCTTGATGACCTTAAAGATTTCAATGTGCTTGAAGTATACAAAGACGGTATCGCATTTGAGAATATTCCCGAACCCGTGAATATACAGTATAATAAAAATCTTCTTTCTTCCGTGAATACCGCATATATAGACGAAAAGACATTCAATATCCCGATACAGTACAGCTATTCCGTGATAGGGATTATCGAAAATCAGATAGCGACCGCTAAACTTGATATGTCACACCGTCGTATCGAAAAGGGTATGGCTGAGGGGACAGTCAGAAAAATAGCCGTTATTGAAAGACATCATGCAAAGGAATTTCATGCGTGTGCATATATAAGCGGATACGGCTTGAAGCATGGTGCTGTTGCGACAACTGTTGCACATGATTCGCATAATATAATCGTAATAGGCGATAACGATTCGGATATGCTCAGAGCTGTTGAAGTGCTGAAACGCATAAACGGAGGCTATGTCATAATAAAAGACGGTGAGGAAATAGCATCACTGCCTTTGGAATTGGGCGGTCTTATGAGTTTAAAGAGTGCGGATGAGTTCATCCCCATGCTTGACGATATCATACAAAAAGCCTATGACATGGGAGTGAACAAAAATATAGACCCGTTTATTACACTCTCGTTTATGGCACTTCCCGTTATACCCGAGATACGTATAACCGACTGCGGATTGTTTGATGTAACAAAATTTGATTTTATTTAAAGGAAAAAGAAATATCATGAGGAAAGAAATAATATTTATTTCAGCTTTGGTAATGGCATTGTCATTGTCATCATGCGGTGAAAAAACGGATATTTCCGAGGAAAGCTCTCAGATATCCATTATTTTATCATCATCGGAAGAAGTTGTATCAGAGCAGTCTGAAAAGCCCTTCATTCTCGAAAACAATACAAAAGAATACAGTCAGAGAGATTTCAGCAATGATATTGAATATATAAAGCCCTATAAAACATTGCAGGAATGTGTCGATAATTCCGAGAATATAAGAAGTATGATAAAATCCATATCAGACGAGGAGAACGAAAATACAGACAGCAATGTTATAATTGAAAATGACAGGATAATATTTGAGAGGACACTTAAAGAAAATACCGTATACAGTGAAAACTTTGCGGAAGAAATGGAAATATCCCTTGAAGAAAAGAAAAATGAATTTATAAAAATAGTAAATCTTTTTGAATGGGGAGTTGACAGTGACAATATAAAAGTTGTGGTCAGATACAAGGATAAAGATGATATTATTTTTGAAAAAGAATTTACTAATTAAAAGGGGTCTTTTTATGAAGAAGTCAGCAGTTGTAATTATTGTATCGGCATTGATATGCTCAATGTTCATGACATCGTGCGGAGAAGATAAAACACAGCAGTCATCAGTGAATGAAAATTCCGTGGTTTCATTAAGTGTCAGTGAAGTTTCTGAAAATTCAAAGGACGAAAAAACAGAGGTTTCCGAAAAATCCAAGGATGAAAAGACGGAAGTTTCGGAAGAATCCAAGGATGAAAAAACAGAGGTTTCGGAAAAGTCAGAAACGGCTGAAAGTGTTATCGAAGAAATATCCGACCCCGAACAGGTCAGCAGTATTCAGCAGATATTTACAATGCCAAAGGCTGTTGAAAATTTCGACAGGGTCGTAGAGAGTTTGTCAAATGACACCGTAACAGCGAGGATATTCCCCGAAGGCGATGACACTGTTGTTATCGAGTTGACGGCAGTTAATGAAATAACGGGTGACCGTGATATGGTAGAAGCAGAGCTTGAGGCAATAGTTGATGCGGGAAAATCAAACCTATTGCAGTCAATAAAAAATATTGAACAGGCAATGCCCAATATCGGAAATGTAACAATATCCGTAAGATTCTATAATCCTGACGGAAGTTTCCTGTATTCAAAAGACCTTACAAGCGATATGGATGATGAGGAAATGGAAATATCCGATTATGAAGATGAGAGTATTTCTGAAATAAGTATACCTTTGAATGAGCATTATTCATCACTTAAAGAATTATTTGAAGAAAATTATGAGTATTTTGATTCTGTTGCAAAAGAAAATACAAATGAAATGATGGAAACATCTATATTCCTTACAGATGATGACAAGACACTTGTATTCATGTTTCAGATAAAAGCCGAACTGACTGAAGAACAGACAAAGCAGTTGGAGGATATCCTCGTAGAAGGCATCAGTGCAAGTTTTCCTTACAGCCTTTTAAAAGAGTTCAACGAAATGACAGACGAAGAAAATTCTATTGTTGTAAGAATTATTGACAAGGACTATTATCAGCTCTTTGAACAGAAATTGAATTAAATGAATAATATTTTTTATATATACAGTACACAAAAAATTTACAAATAACTGAAAATATGTATTGAATGTTTTATAAAAAAGGATTATAATTATAGCATAAGCATTATTTTAGAAAATTAAATAAAAAATCAGAACGGAGAGATGTTATGAGAAATATTTTGTTTGTTGCATCAGAGTGCTACCCGTTTATCAAAACAGGAGGACTTGCTGATGTAGTCGGAGCTTTGCCGAAAATGCTCAACAAAGAGCAGTTTGATGTCAGAGTAGTAGTTCCGAAGTATATGTGTATCCCGTGGGAATATCGTCAGCATTTCAACTATGTTACAAGCTTCTATATGGATCTCGGATTTATGCCCAACCATGTTTACGTTGGTATCATGGAGTATTATTATGAAGGCATACACTACTATTTCATAGACAATGAAGGTTATTTCGGCGGTGACAAACCTTACGGAGAAATCAAATGGGATATCGAAAAGTTCACATTCTTCAGTAAAGCTGCATTGGCTATACTTCCCGTTGTAGGCTTCAAGCCTGATATAATCCATTGTCATGACTGGCAGGCTGCACTTGTGCCGGTGTTCCTCCGCACACTTTATAAAGACAACGGATTTTTCTGGGGCACAAAGACTATCATGACTATACATAACCTGAAATTCCAGGGTATCTATGATATAAAGACTTTCAGATATCTGACAGCATTTCCGGAATATGTATTCACTCCCGCAAATATGGAATTCAATCATGATGCGAATATGCTCAAAGCAGGAATAGTATTTTCCGACTATGTAACGACTGTAAGTGACACTTATGCAGGCGAGATACAGATGCCTTATTACGGTGAAGGACTTGATGGTCTTATGCGTCATAAAAACCATTCATTGTGCGGTATCGTCAACGGCATAGACTATAATGTATATGCACCTGAGCATGATATTCAGATATACGAGCATTACACGCCCGAAACATTCGACCAGAAAGTACTCAACAAGCGTGGCTTGCAGGAAGAATTGGGTTTGCCCGTTGATGACAATAAATTTATGATAGCTATTATTTCAAGACTTACAGACCAGAAGGGTCTTGACCTTGTAAATTATGTTATCGAGAGGATAACAGACGAGCATACACAGTTTGTCGTTCTCGGTACAGGTGACGAAAAGTATGAAAATCTTTTCAGACACTATCAGTGGAAGTATCCCGAAAGAGTTTCGGCTAATATCTATTATTCCGACAACAGGGCACATAAAATTTATGCCGCATCAGATGCAATGCTTATGCCGTCAAGATTTGAGCCGTGCGGTCTTACACAGCTTATAGCACTTCGTTACGGTTCTGTTCCGATAGTTCGTGAAACAGGCGGTCTGAGAGATACCGTACAGCCTTATAACTGGTTTGAGAATACAGGTACAGGTTTCTCATTTGCCAATTACAATGCCGAGGAAATGCTCAATTCCATCAACTATGCAAAGACAGTTTACTTCACCGACAGAGAGCGTTGGAAAGAAATTGCCATAAGAGGCATGAGAATGGACTATTCATGGAACAACTCCGCAAGACGTTACGAAGAATTGTACTATCGCCTTACACCTTGGTACTGATTTAATTTATAATTAATGATGATAAAAACTTTACGGACAACTTTAATATGATATAATCCCCATAGAGTAGATACTTGAAAAAATAAAAAGTTTTCAAGTTTACTTTATGGGGTTATTTTGTGTTAATAAGAAAGAACAAAAAATGGCACTTTCGGTACACCGATAAACTTTTCATAACAATTTGATACAGGCAGGTATGGTGCAAAGTATGTCACGAGCGGGAAGATGTATTGATAATATGGAGGCTATTTGGGGCATTTTAAAATCAGATATGCTTAACTGTATGACATCTGTGGAAACCATTACACATTCGCTGCATAAAAAATTCCACCTTGTTTTTTCAACAGGGTGGATTTCTCTAAAAATATTCTTTTGTTTTTTATCTGTCTACCTGACATGGAGCTGTTCAAAAGCCATATACGGGAATTTTTACTATAACCATGAAAAAACAACGAAAATTATAGCTATCACTACGGCTATTTTAAATATTTGCTTCAAACACCCTTCATTTTTGCTAAAAAACAACCACACACAGATACATACCAAAATCGCATCAAGTATATACGGTATCAATGCCATCATAGTACCAAAGAATGCAACTGCAAGCAATACAAAAATTATAATAACAAGCAAGATAAAACCTAACATTCATTTCCTCACGTGCAAAATTCAGGTATCATTTTCGGCATCTGTCGGATAATCAACATCTATAAGCTCACTCTGACGCATTTTCATTCTTATCCTGTCATTTTCTACTGCTTCCGAAAGGGATTCGTAAAAATCGTTTGAATGTTTTATATTTTTTATTTCAAGAGTAGGATTTGTTTTATCCTTTGAATAGACCGTCACCGTGCCAAGACCAAAAATTTTTTGTCCAAGCGTTCTTGAATAGCTCAAATCCAATATACGATATAAAAGTATCTCATTTTTAACACTCGTGAAAAGTCCCTTGTCAACGACCAGCTTTTTTTCTTTGAGAGTATAGACTGTAAAAGTCCACGGTATTCCCAAAAAACCCCATCTTTTTCTCTCACGCATTATATATTCTTCTTTTTTCTTTTTGGACATATAAAAAGCCTCCTTCAAAAACAAAATATGCGGAAAAATTTTACTTTCTCCGCATATTATACACGATTTTTTTTATCTTGGCAATATATTTTTATTCGTCACCGAAGCTTATGCCAATGCTTTTAGCTGATTTTATAACAGGGCTGTCAACGGGAACTTCCTTGAGTTTTCCTGCAACCTCTTTAAGCGGTACGGGAACTATCTCATTATTTACCATGCCTGTCATATATCCGTATTTTTCGTCAATAATAAACTGTGCTGCCGCTGCACCGAAACGTGTTGTGATAAATCTGTCGTAAGCATCGGGACTTCCGCCTCTCTGGAAATGTCCCGGAACTGTGACACGGGTTTCCTGACCTGTTGCTTCTTCTATTTCATGAGCTATCTTATATGAAATTGACGGGTACATAAGATTTGCCATAGCTTCTTTTCTCTTTTTCTTGGGGAGCTTTGCTATATCTTCTTCAATAGCACCCTCTGCTACTGCAAGGATAGAAAAGGTCTTTCCCTCTTTTGTACGCTTCTTGATACAGTTGATGACATTCTTTATTTTATACGGTATCTCAGGGATAAGTATTACATCCGCACCGCCTGCAACACCTGCATAAAGTGTCAGCCAGCCTGCTTTATGACCCATACACTCAACTATGAATACACGTCCGTGTGAAGTAGCTGTGGTGTGTATGCAGTCGATTACATTTGTAGCTATATCAACGGCACTCTGAAAACCGAATGTAACATCAGTTCCCCATATATCATTGTCGATAGTCTTGGGCATACTGACAACATTCAAGCCTTCTTCGGAAAGCATATTCGCACTTTTATGTGTACCGTTTCCGCCAAGTACCACAAGACAATCCAGCTTCATTTCATTGTAGTGCTTCTTCATTTCGGCAACTTTATCTACGCTTGTTTCATCATCAATTACACGCATGAGTTTGAACGGCTGTCTTGAAGTTCCGAGTATAGTACCGCCCACTGTAAGGATACCGGAAAAATCTTCGGGTTTCATAAGTCGGTATTCACCCTCGATAAGACCCCTGTAACCGTCAATTATTCCGTAAATTTCGACCTGATTGCCGTAATGCTCGTACAAGCCCTTGGCAAGACCTCTTATAGCCGAGTTCAGTCCCTGACAGTCACCGCCGCTTGTAAGTATTCCAACTCTTTTCAATTTGTCTGCACTCCTTTACTGTATAATATATCCAATGACAATTTTACACCATTTTCAATAAATTTACAATAGAATATTGAAAAAAACTGTCATAAATTTTCATCATAATTTTTCTTGAAATTTTCGCTTGTAAGAGGAATGAACTGTCTTTCTTCGTCAACTGTGGTCTTTTTTGAAGAAAGGGCTTTTTTAGCCATATCGGAAAATTCCTGCTGAGAATTGTGTATTTTTTTGCCACGTCTGTCAAGGAGTTCATACGTTGTGTCATTCTTCTGTATCCTTGTATTGAGAACATCCCTTTTGAGTGTATCTATGATATTGAAGGAACGCTTTATCAAATCGGGGTCTTCTATCGGAAAAACAAGCTCAACTCTCTTGTCAAGATTTCTCTGCATCCAGTCTGCCGAGCCCATATATATTTTAGGCTGTCCCGCATTTTCAAATATGAATATACGGCTGTGTTCAAGAAGCTGTCCGACTATGCTCCTTACTTCGATATTTTCGCTTATGCCCTTGATATTCGGCACTAAACAGCATATTCCACGGACTATCAGCGTAATTTTTACACCTGCCTGTGATGCCTGATAAAGCAGTCTTATGATATCGGGGTCAACGAGTGAATTTATCTTTGCCGTGATACCCGAAGGCAAGCCTTTTTGGGCATTTTCCGTTTCATTTTTTATCATTTCCTCAAAAAATGCCCTTAATCCTGTCGGAGCTACTTTCATTTTATTATATACGGGCGGTGTCGAATAACCTGTAATGACATTAAAGAGAGATGAAGCATCTTCACCGAACTTTTCATCACAGGTGAACATTCCTATATCCGTATAGAAACGGGCGGTGATATCATTGTAATTGCCCGTACCCATGTGCAGATAGCGTCTTATGCTGTCCTGTTCACGTCGTACCACAAGAACTATCTTACAGTGTGTTTTCAGTCCCGCAAGACCGTATATTACATGACAGCCTGCTTTTTCGAGCTTTTTCGCCCAGCCGATATTGTTTTCCTCGTCAAATCTCGCTTTGAGTTCGACCAATACCGTAACTTGTTTACCGTTTTCAGCCGCTTTGATAAGAGCCGCTATTATCGGAGAATTTCCGCTGACTCTGTAAAGGGTCTGTTTTATTGCAAGAACATCTTTGTCGTTTGCCGCCTGATTTATAAACTTTATGACAGATTCAAAGCTTTCATAGGGATGATGTACCATTCTGTCCTTTTCCCTTATAGCCTCGAATATGTCATCATACCCGTAGAAATCAGCCGGAGGATTGACAGGTGTTATCGGCTTGAATCTCAGTTCATCCGAAACATTGTCTATGCCTGCAAATTTCGACAGGAAAGTCAGGTCAAGAGGTCCCGAAACCTCATGTATTATCTCGTCTTCAACTTCAAGCATATCTATAAGGAATTTTTTTAGTGCTTCATCGCATTTTGAAATTATTTCAAGTCGTACAGGGTCACCCCTCTGACGCTTTTTGAGAGAATGTTCTATCTCGACCAGCAAATCATCTGCATCTTCATCAATATCAAGGTCGGAATCCCTTGTTATCCTGAAAGGACAGTAAGCCTGTATCTCATACAGCTCAAAAAGTTCCGAAAGCCTGCTTATTATGATATCCTCAAGCATTACAAAGTGTCTGCCTGAATCTGACGGTACTTCGATAAATCTCGGAAGGATAGACGGAACCTGTACTACCGCAAATATATCCTCGCCATTATTGTCTATGAGCCTTACCGCAATATTAAGACTTCTGTTTGCAAGAAGCGGAAACGGTCTTGATGTATCGACTGCAAGGGGAGTCAGTACGGGAAATATAAACTTATCAAAATATTCATCAATTATCTGTTTCTGTGACTTGCCGAGTTCCTTTATTTTCAGGAATTTCAGCTTGCATTTTTTTAGTGCGGGAATAATTGAACGGTGAAGACATGAATATTGTTTTTTGACAAATTCCCTTATTTTCGCTGTAAGTTTTTCAAACTGCTGAACGGGAGTCATTCCCGAAGCATCTTTATCATTAGGCTTTGAGTGCATCCTGTCCATAACTCCCGCAACTCTTACCATAAAAAATTCATCTAAATTCGATTCTGTTATAGCAAGAAATTTCACTCTTTCAAACACAGGATTTTCCTTTTCAAAAGCCTCCTCAAGAACACGGCTGTTAAAATCCATCCAGCTCAGTTCCCTGTTGAGATACGGGAATTCGGGAGCGGAGCATAATTTAGCCGTTTTAGGAGATGACTTTGAATCAGATTTTGATTTCTTTGAAACTTTTTTGGATTTTTCATCATCCTTCTTTTTTTCGCCCAAGACATATCAACCTTTCTTTAAAAAAATATATTCCAAAGACTGTCATGTTAATATAATATTATAACAAATATTTTTGCAATAATCAACATTTTATGTCAAATTCGTTCAAAAAAGGGATAACGCCCAAAATGGCATTATCCCTAAAAAATATATCAATTAAAGAGTTTCTTGACTTTTTCAAAGAAACTTGTGCTTTTCTGATAGTTGGACGACTGACAGAGCGAATCGAAATTCTGCAAAGCCTTTCTTTGTTCATTATTGAGATTGCGTGGAACTTCAATAGTCACTTTGACATACTGGTCACCTCTGCCCTTGCCGTTGAGGTGCTGTATACCCTTGCCTTTGAGTTTAAAGACATCATTCGGCTGAGTGCCTGCATGAACGGTATAGCTTACTTTTCCGTCAAGAGTCGGAACTGTGACTTCATGACCGAGAGCCGCCTGTGTAAATGTAAGAGGTATCTCGCACCATACATCGTCACCCTTACGCTCGAATATCTCATGTCTTTTCACATTTATATAAACATGAAGATCGCCCGAAGGACCTCCGTTATAACCGCTGTTGCCGTGACCGCTGACATTAAGTATCTGATCCTGACCGATACCTGCCGGAACTGTTACATTTACGGTCTTTGTAGTTCTTATTCTGCCCGCACCGGAACATTTTTTACAGGGCTTTTCAATGATCTTGCCCTTGCCACGGCATCTGTCACAGGTCTGAGAGGTCTGCACGACACCAAAAGGAGTTCTCTTGCTGACAGTTACCTGACCCTTGCCGTTACAAGCCGGACAGGTTTTCATATTTGCACCGCTTTCGGCACCCGTTCCGTTACACTCTTTACAAGTATCGACAATCTCATACTGTATTTCTTTTTTACAGCCTTTTGCGGCTTCTTCAAATGATATTGTAACAGATGTTTCGACATCAGAGCCTTTTCTCGGAGCATTCTTGTTTCGACTTGCACTGCTTCCTCCGAAACCTCCGAAAAAGCTGTTGAAAATATCGTTAAGGTCGATATCCTGACTGAAAGGATTTCCTCCGCCGTAGGCTGTTGAACCTGCACCGTAATTCGGGTCAACGCCTGCAAAGCCGAATCTGTCATATCTTGCACGTTTTTCCTTGTCGGAAAGGACTTCATAAGCCTCGTTCACTTCTTTGAACTTTGCCTCTGCCTCTTTATCGTTCGGATGAAGGTCGGGATGATACTGCTTAGCCTGTTTTCTGAACGCCTTTTTCAGTTCATCATCCGAAACACCTTTCTGCACCCCAAGCACTTCATAATAATCTCTTTTATCTGCCATATAAATTCCCCCAAAACAAAACAATTAATAATTAATTTCTGCTTATTTAAATAATAATACATTATCACAAAATTTGCAAGAATAAATTGGAAAAAAGGGAAAACCCGGTATTTACACAGGCTTTCCCATATTTTTTTAAAGAATGTTTATTTTAAGAAATTACTGGTTGTTATCGTCAACTTCGGTGTAGTTGGCTTCGTATACACCGTTGTCACTCTGGGGAGCCTGCTGCTGTGCAGCACCCTGTGCGGCTGCATCCTGATAGAGTTTTTCCGATACAGCATACATTTTTTTCTGGAGGTCATCCTTTGTTGACTGTATCATGTCCATGTTATTCTGTGCAAGAGCGGATTTTACGCTTGCAACCTTCTGCTGGAGCTCGTCCTTATCCTCGGAAGAAATATGGTCACCGTTTTCTGAAATGAGCTTTTCAACTGCATATACAAGATTTTCGGCATCATTTTTTCTGTCAACTTCTTCACGACGCTTTTTATCTTCTGCCGCATACTGTTCTGCATCACGGATAGCTTTTTCGATATCGTCTTTGCTCATGTTTGTATTTGAAGTGATAGTGATATGCTGTTCCTTGCCTGTGCCGAGGTCTTTTGCGGATACGTTTACGATACCGTTTGCATCTATATCAAATGTAACTTCAATCTGCGGAACACCACGCATTGCGGGAAGAATACCATCAAGTTTGAACAGACCGAGCTGCTTGTTATCTCTTGCAAACTCACGCTCACCCTGAAGAACGTTGACTTCAACCTGTGTCTGATTATCAACGGCTGTTGAGAATATCTGACTCTTTTTGGTCGGGATAGTCGTATTTCTTTCGATTATCTTTGTCATAACACCACCCTGTGTTTCAACACCGAGTGAAAGGGGAGTTACATCAAGGAGAAGAAGTCCCTGAACATCACCCTGAAGGACACCGCCCTGAATAGCTGCACCGATAGCAACACATTCATCGGGATTTATACCCTTGAACGGGTCTTTGCCGATAAGTGCCTTTACAGCCTCCTGAACAGCGGGTATTCTTGAAGAACCGCCTACCATGAGGACTTTGTCTATTTCACCGATAGAAAGACCTGAATCCTTGAGAGCCTGACGGACAGGACCCATTGTCTTTTCAACGAGGTCGGCTGTAAGTTCGTTGAATTTAGCTCTTGTAAGAGTATAGTCAAGGTGTTTCGGACCTGTTGCGTCAGCTGTGATGAACGGAATGTTTATAGCAGCTGTTGTAATGCCCGAAAGCTCTATTTTAGCCTTTTCTGCTTCATCTTTAAGACGCTGCATAGCTGTCTTGTCACCTGAAAGGTCAATGCCTGTATCATTTCTGAAGCTCTGAACGAGCCAGTCGATTATTTTCTGGTCGAAGTCATCGCCGCCGAGATGGTTGTTACCTGCTGTTGCAAGAACTTCCTGAACACCGTCACCCATTTCGATTATAGATACGTCGAATGTACCGCCGCCGAGGTCATAGACCATAACTTTCTGGTCATTCTCTTTGTCAACACCGTATGAAAGAGCGGCAGCTGTCGGCTCGTTGATGATTCTCTTTACATCAAGACCTGCAATTTTGCCTGCATCCTTTGTAGCCTGACGCTGAGCATCCGTGAAATAAGCCGGAACTGTAATAACAGCCTGAGTTACTGTTTCACCGAGATATGCTTCCGCATCTTTTTTGAGTTTTCCGAGAATCATAGCGGAAATTTCCTGAGGTGTATAATCCTTGCCGTTGATATTTACTTTGTATGAAGAACCCATTTTTCTCTTGATAGAAGCTATTGTATGGTCGGGGTTGGAAACAGCCTGACGTTTTGCGACCTGACCTACAAGTCTTTCACCGTTCTTTGCAAATGCAACAACAGAAGGAGTTGTTCTTGCACCCTCCGCATTTGCGATAACTACAGGCTCACCGCCTTCAATAACTGCCACACAAGAGTTAGTTGTACCAAGGTCAATACCGATTGTCTTTGCCATAATAAATTACCTCCAAATTCATCATGTACTTCTGTACACTTTAATTATTAATTATATTAATTGGTTATCTGTACCATAGCGTGACGGATTATCCTGTCACCTATCTTATAGCCCTTCTGATAGACAAGTGCTATACAGTCTTCTTCAAGCTCACTGTCATCTGTACGGGCAATAGCGTTGTGAAGTTCGGGGTCAAATTTTTCCCCTCTTTCACCGAATGATTCAACATTGAGTTTCTCAAAAGCCACTTGAAACTGTTTTGCTATCATGTCAAGACCTTTTCTGAAATCATCCGAAACATCTGCACTTGAAGCCATTGCAAGGGCAAAATTGTCCGCAACAGGCAAAAGAGCCTCTACCGTTGCAGCAACGGCGTTTTCATAGGTTGCGAGTTTTTCTTTTTCAGTACGCTTGCGGTAGTTGTCATATTCGGCTGCAAGCCTTAAAAACTGATCTTTTTGATTTTCAAGTTCTTTTTTGAGTTTATCGGATTCTGTTTCGGTTTCAGCCGTTTCATTGACGACTTCTTCAATTTCATTTTCTTCCTGCTCTATTTTTTCTTTATCGTTCTGAGCCAATACATTTCTCTCCTTTCACCGAACCGTTCAAAATCCCAGCATTTCGCCAAGAAACATTCCGACCGTTTCGGTAACATATTCAAGTGTTGATATAATTTTCGGATAATTCATCCTGACCGGTCCGATAAGTGCCAACGCTCCCGAACATCCATCGGAAGCCCTGTAATGAGTAACGATAAAACTCAGATTTGCAAAAGCGGGATTCCTCATCTCACTGCCGATAAGAACATCTGCCTTGTCACTGTCAGCAGAAAGCATTTTTGCAAGTTCAGATGAATGTCCGAGCATTTCCATAACTTTTTTACCGTCTGCCGAAGCAAGTTCGGGCATAGTAAAAAGATTTGACTGTCCTCTAATAAAAACGCCTGTTGATGCCGCATCCTTTGCCGCATCATGCACGGCAAGGAGCATATTTGAAACTATCATAGACATTTCTCCGAGTGAAACGGCAGTCGTCTGCATAAATGCCGGTGTCACTGCCGTAACGGGCATATTTACAAGTTTTTCGTTCATTATATTATCGAATGTTTCAATCAGCTGAGGTGTTATCAGAAAATCACATCTGAACAGCTTTGTTTTTACCGAGCCTGTCGAGGTGATTATAACAACCAGTGCCGTATAATTTCCCGTCTGCACAAAACTCACACGCCTTATAACAGCACTTTCACCTGTCGGTGATGCCGCAATGGCAGCACAGCCCGTTATATCCGAAAGCAGTTTGGCTGATGTTTCAAGGAGATTTTCGGGAGTATTGGCACTCATATAAAGTGTGTCACTTATAAAACTCTTTTCTCTTTGTTCAAGCTCAACAGGTTTCATCAGTTTATCTATATAAACTCTGTAACCGAGTTCGGTAGGAACTCTGCCCGAAGAAGTATGGGTTTGTTCAATCAGTCCGAGAGAGGCTATTTCCGCCATATCGTTTCTGACAGTTGCTGATGATACGGAAAAATCAAGCATTTCACAAACTGCTTTTGAGCCTACCGGTTCACCGCTTTGAATATATGCCTCGACGACCGCTTCAAGAACTTTCATTTTTCTTGTTGTCGGTTCCATTCAAGTCACCTCTTTGTTAGCACTCTCGATATCCGAGTGCTAATCTATTTATAGAGTACCATTATATCACCAAAATGTCAAGTATTTTTTTAAAAAAAAGTAGTTTGATAATATATATTTTCCAAAAAATAATCGAAATTATTCCACTCACTGTAATTATCTGATATGATAATATTTATTTGTGCATATAATATATTCATAAAAAAACGACTGTCAGTTATCAGATACCCCCCTGTAACTGTACGGTCGTTTTTTTTATTCAATCCTTTTGGTTTTCCACTTTCCTCTTTTCCAGCGTATCAGCATAAAAATCCCTCTGAAACACTCATCTGCCGATATGCCTATCCATAAGCCGTATATTCCCGTTCCGAGTGAAACAGCAAATATATATGACCCCAAAACGCTTATCAGCCACATTGAAAATATTGCACATACTGTCGGGAAATATACATCTCCGGCACCTTTAAGACACGCTATAACGACTAAATTCGTTGTCCTGCCAAATTCCAATAAGATATTAATGATAATTATATTCGAGCCTAATTCAATTATATCCGCATTATCCGTAAAAATACCTATCAGACGATATCTTAATAATATACCGATAATGCACATTGCCATAGTAAAACAAAGGGCATATAAATATGACTGTCGCCCCTGTTTATATGCTTCGTCAAATTTCTTTGCACCTACATAATGTCCCGTTATTATCTGAGAAGCCTGTCCTATCGAAAGTGCGAATATATAAAAAAACATCGTTATATTCTGAACATAAGTTTTTGTAATAAGTTCCGTTTCCGAAAGACATCTCAGTACAATAGATGTGATAACAAGCTGTGAAAGATTATACAAAAAAGTTTCGAGTGCGGACGGCACTCCTATTTTTATTATATTTTCAATATCTTTTTTCGGAAAAGGTACAAGCATTTTGAAAATTGATATTTTTTCTATCTTTGTAAAAAGAAAGAATCCTATTACGGCTGTACCCAATATCCTGCTTATGACAGTTGCTGCCGCAGCCCCAAAAACGCCGTATCTCTGTACGAATATTATATCAAGTATCAGATTTATAATATTCATACCTACCGTTACATACATTGAAATTTTAGTCAAACCGTGATTCCGTATAATAACCGACATTGAACTCAGTACAGCCTGCATAAAGATAAATCCTCCCACTATACCAAGATACTGTGAGGCAAGATCCATCAAATCTCCCTTTGCACCTGTCAGCCCCAATATATTATCACCGAAAAATACAAATATAAAACTTATTGCAACTCCGAAAACAAAATTCAGCGAAATTGCAGCTGCCGAGATACGAGACGCATCTTTTCTTTTATCCGCTCCGAGATACTGCGATATCAATATACCGCTCGCACCGCAAATGACAGTAAATACGACAGTTATTATCGAAACAGCCTGATTGGCTGTATTGACGGCAGATGCCGCCAAATCATCATACTGACTCAGTATGAACACATCTATAAATCCCAACAGCATAAACAATGCCGTTTCTATAAATATGGGGATGGCAAGATTAAACAGCTTTAGTTCTTTCATAGAAACATTCCTCTATTTCAAAATTCTTTTAAATAAATTATACATTTTCACTTTCAATATTTCAAGCATTTTTCATTGATTTTTTTACATATTTTTGTTATTATAAAAACAAATTTTTTTCACGGAAAGGTGTTATTTATATATGACTTCGCCCCTCGCTGACAGACTTAGACCACACTCCCTTGACGATATTTCGGGACAGCACCATCTGCTTGACAAAAACAGGCCTTTGAGAAATATAATAGAATCTGGCAATATCCCGAATATGGTATTTTACGGAGCTTCGGGTGTTGGAAAAACTACCCTTGCATCAATAATCGCCGATAAAACAAATAAAACTCTGCGTAAATTAAACGGTACAAATGCGTCTACTTCCGATATAAAGAATATAGTCGGGGAATTATCGGGCTTCAACGGTATCAACGGAATTCTATTGTATCTTGACGAAATACAGTATTTCAATAAAAAACAACAGCAAACTTTGCTTGAATACATTGAAAACGGCAGTATAACACTGATAGCTTCCACTACCGAAAATCCGTACTTCTACATACATGGGGCAATTCTGAGCCGTTCAACCGTATTCGAGTTCAAGCCTGTCGAAAAAGATGATGTTATAAAAGCCGTCAAAAGAGCCGTTGATTTTCTCCGAAATGAAACGGGAACCGAAATCATTATTTCCGAAAAAGCCGTTGAACATATAGCCTGTGCCTGTGGAGGAGATGTACGGAAAGCCGTCAATGCTGTTGAATTATCCGTAATTTCAACTCCTCTTATTGAAAATAAAAAAGAAATTTCACTCGAAACCGTACAGGCACTTACACAAAAAAGTGCTTTAAGATATGACCGTGAGGGTGATGAACATTATGACCTGCTTTCAGCTTTTCAAAAATCCATGAGAGGCTCAGACCCCGATGCCGCCATACATTACCTTGCAAGGATACTTGCTGCCAATGACTTGCCGTCAGCCTGCCGAAGATTATTGGTATGTGCAAATGAAGATGTAGGACTTGCCAATCCCAATATAATCCCCATAGTCAAAGCCGCTGTCGATACAGCATTAGCCGTAGGCTTGCCCGAAGCACGAATACCTCTTGCCAATGCCGTTATACTTGTAGCACAGTCCCCTAAATCCAATTCCGCTTATATGGCAATAAACAAGGCTATGACGGACATTGAAAACGGTAAAGGCGGAGGATTTCCACGACATCTTCAGAATAAACATTATGACGGTGATGATGTAAAAAACAAAGGACAATTCTATTTATACCCTCACGATTACAATAATCATTGGGTCGAACAGCAGTATCTGCCCGATAATTTAGTCGGCACTGTATACTATGAACCTGCCCTGAATAAAAATGAACAGGCTTATAAAGCGTATTGGGACAAAATCAAGTTTAATAAAAATTCGCAGTAATAATTCTTTATGTGAATTGTATTTTGTATAGAATAATGGTATAATTAGTTTTATCTTGATTTTATGGAGGCTTAAAAATGCTCAGAAAAAAACGCTTTAAAAAAGCAACCGCTGCTTTTTTGGCTCTTACACTTTTGGCTGTATGGCTGACTATGACCTTGTGTACAGTCACAGTATCTGCCGAAAACGAGAGTGAAAGCACTATCAAAGGAGTTGACGACCTTGTCGGAAAAACCATAGGCGTACAGCTCGGAACAACAGGCGATACATTTGCAACCGATTATGAAAAAGACGGTACTGCAAAAATAGAACGCTACAACAAAGCCGCTGACGCTGTTCAGGCTCTCAAACAACACAAAATTGATTGTGTTATCATAGACGAACAGCCGGCACTTTCATTCACAGCAGTGAATGATGACATTAAGATTCTTGAAGAAGAATTTGCAGTTGAAGAATACGCCCTCTGTGTTAAAAAAGGCAATTCCGAACTTCTTTCAAAAATCAATTCCGTACTGCAAAAATTAAAATCCGATGGTACCATTGATAAAATAAATACCAACTATATCGGTACTGACGAAGAAAAAGGCACTATGCCCTATCAGAAAAAGGATGTTCAGAGAACAGGCGATTTAGTTGTCGCAACAAATGCCGAATTCAAGCCCTATGAATACATTGAAAACAATCAGATAGTAGGCATTGATATGGATATCATGCAAGCTATCTGTGATGAACTCGGTATGAACCTTGTCATTGAAAACATGGCTTTCGATTCGATTCTCCCTGCAATACAGTCAGGCAAAGCCTCTGTCGGTGCGGCAGGCATGACCGTTACCGAGGACAGAAAAAAGAATGTTGATTTCTCCGACTCCTATACCACTTCAAAACAGGTCATTATCGTTAATGATGAAAAATCATCTGCTGCCGATAATACTATAAAATCAGTTGATGACCTCAAAGGAAAAAATATCGGTGTACAGCTCGGCACAACAGGCGATACATTTGCAACCGATTATGAAAAAGACGGTACTGCAAATCTTGAAAGATATACAAAAGCTGCCGACGCTATTCAGGCACTCAATCAAAATAAAATTGACTGTGTTATCATTGATGAACAGCCTGCACTTTCTTTTATAGCCGTTAATAAAAATCTTGCAATTCTTGAAGAAGAATTTGCCGTTGAAGAATACGCTCTCTGCGTTAAAAAAGGCAATTCCGAACTTCTTTCAAAAATCAATACCGCACTGCAAAAATTAAAGACTGACGGTACTATTGCAAAGATAAACACAAATTATATAGGTACTGATGACGAAAAAGGCACTATGCCCTATCAAAAAAAGAATGTTCAAAGAACGGGCAAATTAGTTGTTGCTACCAATGCCGAATTCAAACCCTATGAATATATCGAAAATAATCAGATAGTCGGCATTGACATGGATATCATGCAGGCTGTATGTGATGAACTCGGTCTTGAAATGGAAATCGAAAACATGGCTTTCGATTCTATCCTTTCTGCGATTCAGTCGGGCAAGGCTGATGTCGGTGCGGCAGGCATGACCGTTACCGAGGACAGAAAACAAAATGTTGATTTCTCCGACTCCTACACAACTTCAAAACAGGTAATTATAATCAATAAAGGTTCTTCCTCAGCTTCTGACGGTAAAAGCGATACAAAAAGCCTTTCATTCACGGACAAACTCCGCCAGAATTTCGTTGAAGACAACAGATGGCAGTATATCCTTTCAGGTCTTGGAAATACACTTCTTATAACATTGCTTGCAATCATAATCGGTCTTGTGATAGGAACTCTTGTTGCAGTTGTAAGAACGGTACACGACCAACAGGGTAAACTTAAAATCCTCAATGTCATCTGTAAGATATATCTTGCTGTCATCAGAGGAACTCCTGCCATGATACAGCTTTTGATAATCTACTATGTAATATTCGCATCTGTCAATGTAAACAAGATACTTGTTGCAGTCGTTGCATTCGGACTGAATTCGGGTGCTTATGTTGCGGAAGTTATCCGTTCAGGCATAAATGCTGTTGACAAGGGACAGTTTGAAGCCGGAAGATGTCTTGGTCTTAACTACCGTCAGACTATGTCAAATATCATCATGCCACAGGCTTTCAAAAATATGCTCCCTGCTCTGTGCAATGAATTTATAAGCCTTCTCAAAGAAACCGCTATCAGCGGTTACATAGGCTTACAAGACCTGACAAAGGGCGGCGATATCATCAGAAGCCAGACCTTTGAAGCATTTATCCCGTTGGTAGCCGTTGCATTGATATATCTTGTAATGGTACTGCTCTTGTCATACGGTGTCAGCAGACTTGAAAGGAGATTGAAGAAAAATGAAAGATAATCAGGATAAAAAAGATATCCTCATTGAAGTCAGCGGCTTGAAAAAATCATTTGGTGACCATGAAGTTCTGAAGGATATAAATACAACTGTTTCCAAAGGTGAAGTTATCGCCGTAATAGGTCCTTCGGGCTGCGGAAAATCAACCTTTCTGCGTTCACTCAATCTTCTTGAACAGCCCACAGGCGGTATCATAAAATTCGAGGGTACGGACATCACGGACAAATCCGTTGACATCAACAAAATGCGTGAAAAAATGGGCATGGTATTCCAGCAGTTCAATTTGTTCCCGAATATGACTATCAAAAAGAATATCATGTTAGCTCCCGTAAAACTCGGTAAAATGACCAAAGAGGAAGCCGAGAAAAAGGCTGACGAGCTTCTTAAAAGAATCGGTCTTTCGGATAAGGCAGATGCTTACCCCGACAGTCTTTCGGGCGGTCAGAAACAGCGTGTCGCTATTGTAAGGGCATTGGCTATGAATCCCGATGTAATGCTTTTTGACGAGCCTACATCGGCACTTGACCCAGAAATGGTTGGAGAAGTTCTTTCTCTCATCAAGGAACTTGCCCAGAGCGGTATGACAATGGTCATAGTAACACATGAAATGGGTTTTGCAAGAGAAGTTGCCGACAGGGTAATGTTCTTCAATGACGGTATTATTGCAGAAGAAAATACCCCGAATGAAATTTTCTCAAATCCCCAAAATCAGCGTTTGAAAGATTTCCTCTCAAAAGTTCTTTAAAAAATATTCAGCTTCGGCAGATAATTTCTGTCGGAGCTGATTTTTTTGTATTGAAAAATCTTTTTATTTTTCGTATAATTATTTTATTATTGAAAATAAAAGGTGATATGAATTGAAGATAGGAAATGTTGAAATAAAAGGCATTGCAGTACTTGCTCCAATGGCGGGAGTTGCCGACAGGGCTTTCAGGGAATTATGCGTGGATTTCGGTGCGGCTTATGTTGTGGGTGAAATGGTCAGTGCAAAGGGAATTACTTATAACAATGACAAGTCAAGAGAACTGCTTGAACTGTCCGACAAAGAAAGACCTGCCGCAATACAGCTTTTCGGATATGAACCCGAGGTCATGGCAAAGGCGGCTGAAACTGCACTTGAATACAAGCCCGATATCATAGATATAAATATGGGCTGTCCTGCTCCGAAAATAGCCCTCAACGGTTCAGGCTCTGCTTTGATGAAAGACCCCGAATTATGCGGAAAGATAGTTTCGGCTATCAAAAAAGCCGTTGATATCCCTGTCACTGTAAAGATAAGAAAGGGCTGGGATAAAAATTCGATAAATGCAGTTGAAGTAGCGAAAATATGCGAACAGGCAGGAGCAGATGCAATTACAGTGCATGGTCGTACAAGGGAACAGCAATATATGCCGCCTGCCGATTGGGATATAATACGACAGGTAAAAAAAGCCGTACAGATACCCGTTATCGGCAACGGTGACATAACAAGTGCAGAACTTGCTGCCAAAATGATTGAAGAAACAAATTGCGATATGGTAATGATAGGTCGTGGAGCTTTGGGAAATCCATGGATATTTCAGGAAATATCCATGCTCATAAATCACGACAGACCGTCACTTCCCGTATCAAATGCAGAAAGGATATCTGTTCTTTTGCGTCATATACAGAAATTATGCGAATACAAAGGCGAATATAACGGTATGCGAGAGGCAAGAAAACACGCCGCATGGTATTTTAAAGGAGTACACGGGGCGGCTGCTCTCCGCAGACAGTCAGGTTCTCTTGAAACTTTTAATGACCTGATAGAACTTTGCAAAATGATAGATACATAAAAAATACAGTTACGGAAAATCAACATTTCCGTAACTGTTATTTTTATTTTAACAAAGATTATTTCATAAGTTCAACGATACGTTTTTCAAGACCTTCAGCATCAAGACCGAATTCAGCCCACAGTCCGAGTGCGGGACCGCTGTGTCCGTATATATCATCAATGCCTATTCTCTTTACCGTTACAGGACAGTATTCCGAAGTAACAGAGCATACAGCCTCACCGAGACCGCCTATAATGCTGTGTTCCTCAACTGTAATGATTCTTCCTGTTTCCTGTGCGGCTTTGATGATGATATCCTTGTCGATAGGCTTTATGGTGTGGATATTGATAAGACGGGCATTTATGCCTTTTTCTTCAAGAGCCCTGACAGCTTTGAGAGCTTCATTAACGATAAGACCTGTTGCAATAACAGTAACATCATTACCTTCTTTGAGGGTGATACCCTTGCCGAGTTCAAATTTATATGTATCGGGGTCATTGAAGGTGTCTATTGCAAGTCTGCCGAGTCTTATATAAACGGGACCGTCATATTCATAGGCAGCTTTTACAGCTTCCGTCATTTCATAGTGGTCAGCCGGATTGAGCACTACCATTCCGGGGATAGTTCTCATAAGTGCAAGGTCTTCGCAGCACTGATGTGTGGCACCGTCTTCACCTACCGAGATACCTGCGTGTGAACCGGCAATTTTTACATTAAGGTGAGGATAGCCTACCGAATTTCTTATCTGCTCATAGGCACGACCTGTTGCGAACATTGCAAAGGATGCTGCAAAAGGCACTTTTCCGCAGGCTGCAAGACCGGCTGAAACACCTATCATATTAGCCTCCGAGATACCGCAGTCAAAAAATCTGTCAGGATATTCCTTCTTGAATATATCGGTTTTGGTAGCTGCTGCAAGGTCGGCATCAAGTACAACTATATCGGGATGTGTTTTTGCAAGCTCACAGAGTGCACGACCAAAACTTTCTCTTGTTGCGATTTTCATTTCTTAGCCCTCCAATTCTTTAAGCTGTGCATTGAGTTCATCTATTGCAATTTTGTACTCATCGGCATTAGGAGCTTTTCCATGCCAGCCTACCTGATTTTCCATATATGAAACGCCCTTGCCTTTAATTGTATTCGCAATAATAACAGTGGGCTTTCCTTTAACGGTCTTAGCTTTTTCAAGGGCTGATTCTATTTCGTTGAAATCATTTCCGTTTATTTTGATGACTTCAAATCCGAATCCCTCAAATTTTTTATCGAGAGGCTCAAGACCTGCAACATCATTTACATGACCGTCTATCTGCAAGCCGTTGAAATCGACTATAAGGCAAAGGTTATCAAGCTTCATGTGAGAAGCGAACATTGCAGCCTCCCATACCTGACCTTCTTCACACTCACCGTCACCGAGCATTGCATATACTCTGTAATCTTTTTTATCCAGCTTTCCGGCAAGTGCCATTCCGCAGGCAGCCGATACGCCCTGACCGAGTGAACCCGAGCTCATATCAACACCGGGAGTATTTTTCATATCGGGATGTCCCTGAAGCATTGCACCGATGTGACGGAGAATTTTTATCTCGTCTGTCGAAAAATATCCTTTAAGGGCGAGTGCAGCATAAAGAGCAGGGCAGCAGTGACCTTTTGAGAGTACGAATCTGTCTCTGTCGGGGTTTTTGGGGTCTTTGGGGTCAACGTTCATTTCTTTGAAATAGAGGTAGGTCATCATGTCGGCAGCCGAGAGAGAACCTCCGGGATGTCCCGATTTTGCGTTGAACACGCCCTCTATTGTCCAGATACGCACCTTGCAGGCAATTTTCTGCATTTCCAGAATTTCTTGATTAGTCATTTTTTAACCAGTCCTCCATTTTCAATTTCACAGGTTTGTTTCAAAGGAATTATAACACACATATATATATTTTAATTTCTTTTAAAGAAATTAAATATCAAGACTATACTTTTCTCTTTTAATTACCTATTTTTTAGGCTTTTGTTGTAAATTTTCAGTTATTTTTTCGTTTTGCCCCGATAGAAGACTTGACTACAAATATTATTATTAATATCCCCAATAATATCAGTATCAAACCCCAGACAAGATAATTTATATTATCGTTTGCGCCATGACCATTATCCTTGATATCACGCACTGCATTATCGGAGCTTTTATTTGAACCGTCATGAAGTTTCATATCGGAACTCATACTGTTTTTAAGATTCTCCCAGTCTTTGGAAGTCAATTCGGTGCTGTCAACGGATGTTTCATGATATACTACCGAGGATTCATCTTCCGATTCGGCTGTTTCGCTTAACTCATTTTCGTAATAGTACGAATAGCTTGATTCTTCATAAGATACCGACGGATAGCTGTATTCGGGTTCATCATAATAATAGTAGCTTTCTTCATAACTGTATTCGGGCTGATAATAATAATCCGTGCTTCCCTGAGCCCACGGGAACGGATTTTCCTCAGTCTGTGACGGGTCATAATAATATGAGGGTTCAGGTTCGGGTTCAGGCTCCGGTTGTGAAAAGACGGACGATTCTTCATAATAAGACGGCTCTGTTTCCGAAAATTCCGACGGTTCGGGAGCTTGTGAGATTTCGGGAAGTTCAATATCCGACTCCTCGAAAGAAGTTTCCTCAATGCTTTCCTGTATAACAGGCTGTTCGGATATCTGTATATCAACACTTTCCTCGGGTTCGGCATGAACACAGAGCGAACTTGATGCAATTACCGCAAAAACAGCACTTAATATCATAAATTTTATAACGCTTTTTTTTCTGTTCATATAAATGTCCTTTCAAAAAGCTGTCAGTTATTATGCAATGATTGTATCATATATCACATCAATAAATCAAGTATTTCTTCAAAACAAACTCCGTCTTGTACAGGAATATTCATTTTATCTGATAATTCCACGCACTTTGATACAAATTCGGCAGATTTTTTCACTGATTTCTCAAAATCAATCCCGTTTACAGCATCTGCCGATATTATCGAGGCAAAAACATCACCTGTCCCCGCATGAGAACTTCCCGTCACGGGATATTCAAGCAATTTGCTTTTATCGTCCGTCAAAATAAAATTGCATATATTGTCATTTTTCTGAATACCCGTTATAACGATATTCTTTGCACCGAGATATTTCAATTTCCGTGCAATATTCTCTATTTCATGAATATCATAGTCACCTTCGTGGTATTCAATGTCGGTCAGTATACACGCTTCCGTCAGATTAGGAGTGATGATATCCGATACGGGTATAAGATTTTTTACTTCACTGCACAGCTTACTGTCAATTGTCGCATAAGTCTTTCCGTTATCCCCCATAACGGGGTCGACCGTTACGACAGTATTTTCATCGGAAAATCTCTCTATAAAATCTTCTACTATCTTAGCCTGTTTTTCAGAGCCTAAAAATCCCGTATAAATGCCGTCAAATTTCAGCCCGAGTTTTTCCCACTTCATATAATAAGCCTGCATTTTATCTGTATAATCGTCAAAGAAATAATCGTCATATCCCGTGTGATTTGAAAGAATGGCTGTCGGCACGGCACAGCACTGTATCTTCATAGCCGATATGATGGGGATAGATACTGTCAGACTGCACCTTCCGAATCCTGAAAAATCGTTTATCACTGCAATTCTTTTTTGTTTTTTCAAGCAATTCACCGCCAAATTTTCTTATAACTCTATCGACATTGTCGCACGGGCATTCAAATCTGCTGAAGCAATATTTCCCGAAAGATATTCATAATATGCCTGTGACCCGACCATTGCACCGTTGTCACCGCATAAACTCAGCGGTGGATAATAATATTCCCAGCCACGCTTTGTACATTCTTCCTCAACTCTTTTACGCAAAAGGGAATTTGCCGAAACTCCCCCTGCCAGAACAAGCTTTTTATGTCCAAAGTCTTCCGCCGCTCTGATAAAATTATCCATAAGACTGTCAACAACGGCTTTTCTGAATGATGCAGATAGGTCATTTACAGGCAATTCCACACCCTTTTGCGAAGCATTGTGTATCTGATTTATAACAGCCGTTTTCAGTCCCGAAAAACTGAAATCATACGGACAGCCGTCAACCTTGGGATGCGGAAGTTTGAAAGCACTGTCATCACCGTTTTGTGCGGCCTTGTCAAGATGTATACCACCGGGATACGGCATACCCATTGTCCGTGCAGCTTTGTCAAAAGCCTCACCGGCAGCATCATCACGGGTCTTTCCGATAACTTTCATTTTGGTATAATCCGACACTTCAACGATATGACTGTGACCGCCCGATACCACAAGGCACAAAAACGGTGGTTTCAAATCCTGATGTGCAAGGTAATTGGCGGCTATATGTGAGCGAAGATGATGTACGGGTATCAACGGCAGTCCCGTTGACATGGACAGCCCTTTTGCAAAATTCACTCCGACAAGCAATGCACCTATCAGCCCCGGTGCATACGTCACTGCTATTGCATCTACGCCGCTGAAATCCAATCCTGCCTGTTCAAGAGTTTCCCTTATAACTCCGTTTATGGCTTCACAGTGTCTTCTTGAAGCTATCTCCGGAACTACTCCTCCATATAATTTATGTTCCTCGACCTGTGTTGCAACGACAGACGATATAATTTTCCTGCCGTCTTCAATAACGGCTGCCGCTGTTTCGTCACAGGAGCTTTCTATTGAAAGTATTTTCATTTAATCTAACCATTCCTTTTAAAAAACTTTGTCATAATCAAAGCATCCTCTGTGGGATTTTTGTAATAATTTTTTCTCAATCCATTCTGCTCAAATCCGAATGACTTATATAATGCTATTGCAGGCTCATTTGAACCCCTCACTTCAAGCGATATAAAATCCGTTTCCATAGCATCATTTGTCAGCAAAGCCATTTTTATAAGAGCCTTTGCAATGCCCTGCCGTCTGAACTTCGGGAAAACAGCTATATTCGTAACAAAACAGTTGTCACAGACTATATACATACCGATATAGCCTGCCACTTCACCATCAACAAGTGCAGTAAAAAAATGTGCTGTCTTGTTTTCAAGTTCGTCTTCAAGACTCTTATATGACCAAGGCTGTGAAAAGCATATCTTTTCAAGTTCGGCAAGGGAATCCAAATGTTCCCTCTCCATTTTACTTATTATAAGGTTTATCATCATCACTTACTTCCAGAGTTTTATTATCCAGCATACCCCTGACTATTTTGCAGAAGTCATCTATGCCCTTTTCTATATTCTTTCGGCACTCACGGTATGTTTCAAGGTCGGAGCCGTATGGGTCGGGTACTCCTCCGCTCAATATATATATCTTATTTTTCGGAATGTTCAGCATAGTTACAAGAATCTCGGCGTGCTCCTCCGTCATACAGACGAATACATCCGTTATATTTATATCACGCTGACGGATTATCCTCGATTTGTGTCCGCTTATGTCAATACCTATCTCCTTACAGACCGTCACAGCATTCGGTGAAACACTCTGACCCTCACAGAATCCGAGTGCGGCACTGCTGAAAATACTGTTGATACCGTATTCAAGGGATTTTTCCGCATATATGGCTTTTGCCATCGGACTGCGGCAAGTGTTTCCCGTACATAAAAATAAAATATGAAGCATACTCCGAAAATCCCCTTTCCAAAATATAAAAAAATTTTATTTTTTAGCGTCAAACCATGTCTTTCCGATACCTGCATCAGCCGGCAACGGTACATTCAATCTGACAGCATTCTGCATTTCTTCACTTAATATCTTTGCAGCTTTCTCCGCTTCATTTTCGGGTGACTCAACTATCAGTTCGTCATGCACCTGCAATATCAGCCTTGACTGCATATTTTCTTTTTTAAGGCGTTCATATACTTTTATCATGGCTATTTTGATAATATCAGCCGCTGTTCCCTGAACAGGCATATTTTTAGCCACTCTTTCACCGAATGAACGGATATTGTGATTTGAAGAAGTAAGCTCGGGCAGATAACGTCTTCTTCCGAACATTGTTTTCACATAGCCGTCATTTTTAGCCTGTTCAACGACCTTTTTCATATAATTGTCGATACCCTGATAAAGCGACAGATAATCCTTGATATACCTGTCAGCTTCCTTGACCGACACACCTATATCCTTTGAAAGAGAAAATGCACCTATGCCATATACTATTCCAAAATTGACCGCTTTGGCACGGCTACGCATTTCGGGTGTCACGAAATCATCGGGCATATTAAAGACCTTTGCGGCAGTTGACCTGTGTATATCCAAATCATTCTTAAAAGCCTCTGTCATATTCTTGTCATCTGCGATATGTGCAAGAACTCTCAATTCTATCTGTGAATAGTCTGCATCGACCAGCAAATGACCTTCTTTGGCATTGAAAAACTTTCTGAACTCCCTGCCACGTTCAGTCCTTACGGGAATATTCTGTAAATTAGGCTCTGTGGAGCTTATTCTTCCTGTGCGTGTTTCGGTTTGGTTGAAATTTGAATGTATCCTCCCGTCATCACCTATAACCTTTACAAGACCGTCACAATAAGTTGACTTGAGTTTCGCAACAGTCCTGTATTCAAGTATCTCACCGATAACAGGGTGATACGGTTTCAGTTCCTCCAGAACATCTGCATTGGTCGAATATCCGCTTTTAGTCTTTTTTTTGGCAGGCAGCCCAAGTTTTTCAAACAAAGCCTCGGCAAGCTGTTTCGGTGAATTTATATTGAATTCATATCCGATATGCTCATAAATACTTTTCTGAAGTTCGTCGATATCTTTTTGAAGCTTGTTTCCGTATTCGACAATGGCTTTCTTATCAACTGCAAAACCGACATTTTCCATTGATGCAAGAACTTTTGCAAGAGGTATCTCTATTTCATCAAGCAGTTTGGACTGCTGTTTTTCTTGTATTTCCTTTGAAAGACTTTCATAAAGAGGTATAAGTTTCAATGTATCATATCCTTTAAGGCTTTCTTTTTTACATTTGTAAGGGGTTATATTATATTCCTGTGTCAGCCTTTCAAGAGAATAGTCTTTTCTGTCGGGATTCAAAAGATATGCCGCAAGACTTGTATCGAATACAATTGAATCACAGTCGATATCCATATTATCAAGCACTGCAAAGACAGGCTTGCAGTTGTGTGTGATTTTCTTTATACTGCCGTCTTTGAAGAATTTTTCCGTGAACTCCTCAAAATCAGGCATAAAATTATTAAGAGAATAGACCGTTTCCCCGTCGGATAATTCCATATTCAGTATCATGTTATTATCCGTTTCGGAAATGAAATATATATTCTTATCCTTGAATTTTTCGCAAAGTTCCGGAAGATTATCAGGCTCGGTATATTCAAGAGTGATAATTTTCTTCGGTGCAGTTTCTTCGGTGACGATATTTTCCGTATCAAAATCAAATTTTTTCATCAGCGAGAATAACTCCAATTTCGCCATGATACGTTGTGCTTTTGAACTGTCACCGGGTGATTTTATATAGTTTGATATATCAGTATCAATAGGGGCATTTGTGCATATAGTGCCGAGCATACGGCTCATATACGCATTATCCTTGCCGTCAATGAGTTTTTGGCGTACACCTTTTTTTACATCAATAGTATCTATATTCTGATATATATAGTCAAGACTTCCGAATCTTGATATCAGATCCTTTGCACCTTTTTCACCTATTCCTGCAACTCCCGGTATACAGTCGGAAGTATCTCCCTGAATGGCTTTTATATCTATAAGCTGAGGAGGTGTAACACCGTACACTTCCATGATTTTATCTTCATCATACAGTGTAACATCGGGCTTGCCCATCTTGGTAGCCGCAATTCTTACCGTTACAGTAGGTGAAACAAGCTGTAAACTGTCCCTGTCACCTGTCGCTATGACACATTCATAATTATTATCGGTGCAGGTCTTTGCAAGCGTTCCCAGAATATCGTCAGCTTCAAATCCCTCACAGGTAACTATTTTATAGCCCAATGCCGTCAATAATTCCTTGAGGGGTTCAAGCTGGCTTGCAAGTTCATCAGGCATACCCTTTCGATTGGATTTATAGCCGTCATACGCTTTATGTCTGAAAGTAGGGGCTTTTAAATCAAATGCTATGGCAACGGAATCAGGCTTTGTTTCATCAAGCAGTTTCAGAAAGGTCGTCATAAAACCGTATATTGCATTGGTATATTGACCGTCTTTCGTTGAAAGAATTTTTATTCCGTAGAAAGCCCTGTTCAGAATACTGTTTCCGTCAAGTACAAGAAGTTTCATAAAAAATCACTCCTCATTCATCTGTGGTCTTATGCTGTCCATAATGCCGACATTTTTTCCGTGATGTATATATACTCTCGGAACTCTCTTTCCGACAAGGCATACAAGTTCATAATTGATAGTACCCGTAAGCTGTGCCATCTCGTCAAACGAAAAAGTATTGTTCTGACCGTCACCTATTACTATGACTTCATCACCGGCTTTGACATTCGGGATATCACTTACATCTATCATAAGCTGATCCATACATACTCTGCCTATAACGGGAGCTTTTTTTCCATGGACAGTCATATATGCACGATTGCTCAGACTTCTTGTATAACCGTCGGCATAGCCTATCGGTACAGTGGCTATTTTTGTTATCTTATCTGTTGTAAATGTTCCTCCGTAGCTTACATGAGTATCGGGTTCAACTGTTTTTACCTGTGCAATAACGCTCTTTATCTGCATAACAGGCTGTAAATCCAATTTGCCTTCAAGCTTTGATGACGGTGAAAGTCCGTATAAAATAATGCCTGCTCTTACACAGTCAAAATGTGTCTGCTTATAGTCTATTATAGCACCGCTGTTTGAACAGTGTATCATATTGAAGTGAAAGCCGTCTGTGATAAGCCTGTTCACTGCATCAGTGAAACACCTGAACTGACGGAGAGTAGCTTCTTTTCCTTCATCCCCTTCGTCTGAAACGGCAAAGTGGGTAAATATCCCCTCTGCTTCAAGATTCGGCATTTTACAGACATTCTCGATTTGTTTTATGGAATCCTTGTCACGCTGTATTTTCTGATACATAAATCCTATACGGCTCATACCTGTATCGAGCTTTATATGAATTTTTACCGTTACATCATTTTCATACGCAAAATCGGAAAGCTCCTTTGCATATTCCTGTGAAAAGACAGCCTGACTTATATTGTTGTCAGCAAGAGTTTTCGCCATAAAAGCAGGCGTAAAGCCCAATATAAGTATAGGTAGGGTAATGCCGTTTTCACGGAGCTGTACGGCTTCTTCTATATTCGACACTGCAAACATTGAAGCTCCCATTTTCTCATACAGTTTTCCGAGAAATACTGCACCGTGTCCGTAGGCATCCGCTTTGATGACACACATTATCTTTGATTTTTTATCAACGGAATCCCTTATAACATCAAAGTTATGTTTTAAAGCATCTATATCAACTTCTGCCCAAGTTCTTCTCAAATACTTCATAGCAATAAACCTTCTTAAAAATAATATATAAGAATATTGTACTCTAACATTGCCCCAATGTCAATTAAGAAAAATATGATAAAGAATGAAATTTTCCTTTCATAATGTGACAAATTATTGCTATTGACAAAGACAAAAATTTGTAATATCATTATGGATATATTTATTAAAGGAGTTTTGTAATGTGGAAAAAAAATTAAATATCGGCAATGTTATTCTTACCATTGTAGCCGTTCTGCTTATCGCTCTGTTCGGATTCATCATATACAATGACAATAAATTTCAAAGCAACAGCACTATTGATGTACAGACAAACAATGAATATGAACAGCTGATAACCGAAAATATGGACAAAATTCAGAAAGTAATAAATAATAATCTTAATGAGATAGTTTTTTACGGAGATGAATATTTGAATAACAATGCTCTTGCTTCGGGGCTTCAGAATGTCTTTGAAAAAGAATTATTTACAAAGATAAACGGACTGACTTCAAAATATCCGAGGGTTATCGGATATCATCTTTCAATTCCCGTATCAAATTTTGAAGTACATGGCGAAAGCTTAGAAACTATAATGGCTCGCATGGGCATTGTTACAACAGTTATAGGCAAACGCTGTGTTATCCCGGCAGACACCGATACAAGCATAGAAATACAATTAAACAAAGCCGGTGCAAATATTCCATTCAATTTTGTAAAGCAAACATATATAAAACTCGGCACAGTTACAATAGACAATATCCCCGGCAAGATATCTATATCGGAAGACAACCCCGATTCATATATATTTACACGAAGCACTCCCGGAAATGAAACAAAAATAAAATCAGGCACAAAAGTGTACTTTGAAAGCTCGCAACAGTATAAAAACGCATTGCCGGTAATATTCTTCGGCAACAACGATTTCACAAGCACTCAGCAATATATGAATTATATCAGAACCATCATACAAAATCAGGACAAGAAAGACAAGTATATAATCATCTGTCGTACAAAGGCAAATTCCGAGCTTGATGTTGCTATGAGTGAACTGTACGAATATAATTATATAAGAACAGATGACGATATAGATTATAATGACCTGAGCGAAAAAATATACTCCCGTATGAAGTTTTTAAAATATACAAGCAGGATATCAAACGCTGTTGAAAAAGCAGAAAAACAACTTTTCGCAGAAAATTCCGAATCCGAGGAATAAACAAAAAAACGGCAGCTGTTCAATATGACAGATGCCGTTTAATTTTAAAAAAAGGAGATGTATCTGAATGAAAATCACCATGCTTGGCACAGGAAATGCACTTACAACAGAATATTATAACACCTGCTTTATCATCAGCGACAATGAAAAACATTTTTTGGTTGATGGCGGAGGCGGTAATGGTATTTTACGTCAGTTCAAAAAATCAGGATTTTCTTTCAGCGACATACATGATGTTTTCGTCACACACACCCATACCGACCATTTATTAGGTATTATATGGGTAATAAGGAAATTCTGCAATGTCATGAATAATGAAAATGACCATGCTTATATTTATGCACATGATGAAGTTATAAATATCCTCAGATACTTTTCCGAACATCTGCCACGACTCGCTGTACCCGTTAAGGTCTTACCCTACACCTTATACCGTAATATTTCAGCCGATATGGATTTCCCACAGCTCTGCCTGCTTTTAAGTCAGCACAAACTAATACCATGGCTTTTTAAATTTTTAGGTATCTTCGGTTTTTAGATGACCGCACATCATATATTTTATATATTCAAGTATATTTTAACACGTTTTATTACTAATGTCAATGTATTCTGTTACTTAATCCAGGGTTTTTGAATGAGTAAACAAATTGTTAACAACTTTTAAGAAAAGATATGGTACACTAAAAAAGAGGTGAGTGTATCATGAAGAAGTTAAGCTTA
>CACZZB010000009.1 GCA_902785555.1 uncultured Ruminococcus sp. | reverse complement strand
ACAGCTTTATCCCGCCTTTGTAAAGACCTGTGATATAATTAAGGAAATATATCCGAAAGAGCTTTATAAAATAGTGATAAAAGAGGAAGGAAAGCATAATGAAGCTGAATGGGAACCTGTTTTCAAGGATTTTCTGCATGATTTTCTTGCAAAAAATGATTGACAAATCGGAAAATAAAAGTTATACTAATTCTTAATAGCTGTGAAAAGAAGAAGTATGTCGGAGAGCATTCCTCAGAGAGAATATGGTAGGTGAAAATATTTGTATGCCCCGTCAGAAATACATCTTGGAGCTGTCAGGCTGAAAGCAATGTATGATTGAAAAAGGTCTGACCGTATGCACACGTTACAGTGCAAGGGTTTTGTTTGAACCTGTTAAGGTCGGTGTCGTGAGATGCCGATAAATTGAGGTGGTACCACGGTAGTATTTTATCGTCCTCTGTTTATTTTTGGATAACAGGGGACGTTTTTTGTTCCCGAAAATAATTTTATTTTATGAAAGGACAGAAAAAAATGGGAGTATTTGAAGAATTGCAGGAAAGAGGACTTATCGCTCAGATGACGGATGAGGCTGAGATAAAGGAACTTATAAATTCGGGCAAGGCTGTATTTTATATAGGATTCGACCCGACAGCCGACAGCCTTCATGTAGGACATTTCATGGCACTTTGTCTTATGAAACGTCTGCAAATGGCAGGCAATAAGCCTATTGCACTTATCGGCGGAGGTACTGGAATGATAGGCGACCCGTCAGGCAAGACGGATATGCGTAAGATGCTTACAAAAGAGGATATCGAGCATAACTGTGAGTGCTTTAAAAAGCAGATGAGCCGTTTTATTGATTTCGGTGAGGACAAGGCTATCATGGTAAATAATGCCGACTGGCTTTTGAATCTTAACTATGTTGAACTTCTCAGAGAAGTCGGAGCTTGTTTCAGTGTCAACAGGATGCTGACGGCTGAGTGCTACAAGCAGAGAATGGAAAAAGGATTGAGTTTCCTTGAATTCAACTATATGATAATGCAGAGCTATGACTTCTTCTCACTTTTCAAGAAATACGGCTGTAACTTGCAGTTTGGCGGAGATGACCAGTGGAGCAATATGCTCGGAGGTACAGAGCTTATAAGAAGAAAGCTCGGTAAAGATGCGTATGCAATGACGATAAATCTCCTGCTCAATTCAGAGGGCAAGAAGATGGGCAAGACCGAAAAGGGTGCAGTATGGCTTGATGCCGAAAAGACAAGTCCGTTTGATTTCTTCCAGTACTGGAGAAATGTATCGGATAATGATGTTATAAAATGTCTGAAGATGCTTACATTTGTTCCGATGGATGAAATAAGGGAGCTTGAAAAACTTGAAGGCAGTGAGCTGAACAAGGCAAAAGAGATACTTGCATTTGAACTTACGAAACTGGTACACGGTGAGGAAGAAGCTCGGAAGGCATTGGAGGGAGCAAGAGCATTGTTTTCTTCAAAGGCTGATACAGATAATATGCCGTCAACGGAGCTTGATGAAAGTGCATTTACCGATGGTAAGATAGGTGTCATAGATTTGCTTTCCTTGACAGGCTTGGTACCGTCAAAGGGTGAGGCAAGAAGACTTATCCAGCAGGGCGGTATAGCTGTTGATGATGTAAAGATAACTGACGTAAAGGCTGAACTTGCGAAGGAAGATTTTGCAAAAGGTTATGTTGTGATAAAGAAAGGCAAGAAAGTATTCCATAAAGCTATTCTTAAATGATGGAGGATAATATGGATAAAGATAATAGGATTCAAAAAAGACGTGAAGAAAGGCAGCAGGCTTTGAATTTTCTGTTTGAGAGGATGTTCCGTGACGATACAATAGAAGATTTATATAATGATGCACTGGATTCAAGAGATGAAGAAGTCAGTGATTATGCCAAAAAAGTCGTTGAGGGGATAGAGAGTAATCTTGACGAGATAGACGGACTTATACAGTCACATCTCAAAGGCTGGAAGATAAACAGAATTTCAAAGATAGCATTGTCTGTGATGAGAATAGCGGTATATGAGATGAAGTATGTCAAATCTGTTCCGATAAGCGTTTCGATAAATGAAGCAGTAAGAATGGCAAAAAGCTATTCAACGGATAAAGACGGTTCATTTGTCAACGGAGTATTGGGAGCGATAGCCAAAGAATTACAAGGTGAAGAATAAAAAATGTCATATTATCTTGGAATAGATACAAGTAATTATACGACCTCAGCGGCAGTTTATGATGATGAAAAGAAGGTTATTGTACACAGGAAAAAGCTGTTGCCCGTAAGACAGGGTGAATGTGGTCTGAGGCAAAGTGACGCTGTTTTTCACCATGTACAGCAGTTGCCGCAGATTATAGATGAACTTTTCAGTGAATTTCACGGTGATATAACAGCAATAGGCGTATCGGCTAAACCGAGAGATGTTGAGGGTTCGTATATGCCGTGTTTCACGGTGGGGCATGGTACGGCAAAAATATTGTCAAGTGTGATGAAAGTGCCGTTGTATGAATTTTCACATCAGAACGGTCATATAGCGGCAGCGTTGTATTCTTCAAAGAAAACGGAACTTATCGGAGAAAGATTTCTGGCATTTCATGTATCGGGTGGAACAACAGAGGCAGTCATTGTACAGCCCGATAATGAAAATATCTTTCATGTTGAATTGGCTGCCAAGACTCTTGATTTGAATGCCGGTCAGCTTATAGACAGGATAGGCGTAATGCTTGGACTGGGATTTCCGTGCGGAAAAGAGCTTGAAAAACTTGCAGTGAAAAGCACTGCACAGATAAAGGCAAAAGCGACTTTGAAAGACACGGACTGCTGTTTGTCGGGTATAGAAAATGTATGCAGAAAGGCGTTTGAAAGCGGAATGTCCAAGGAAGATGTTTCGTTGCTGTGCCTGAAATATGTTGAGAAAGCCGTTTCGGGAATGTGTGAAAGGGTCATAAAAAAATACGGTGAAATGCCTGTGATATTTGCAGGAGGAGTAATGTCGGATAAAATCATAAAGGACAGCCTTTCGGGGAAATTCACGGCATATTTTGCCGAGCCTGAATTTTCGGCTGATAATGCAGGCGGAACGGCATTTCTGACTTGTCTGAAACATAAATTATAATAAAAGGAGTGGGATTTTCAGTGGGTAGACTTTTTGGAACAGACGGTGCAAGAGGTATAGCAAATAAAGAATTGACTTGTGAATTGGCAATGAATATAGGCAGAGCGGCAGCAATGGTGCTCACAAACGGAAGCAAACATCCGAAAATACTTATCGGAAAGGATACAAGACTTTCAAGTGATATGCTCGAAGGGGCATTGACAGCAGGCTTGTGTTCGATAGGTGCGGATGTAGAGCTTTTGGGAGCAGTACCGACACCGGCAGTTGCATATCTTATCAGAAAATATAAAGCAGATGCGGGAATAATGATATCGGCATCACACAATTCATTTGAGTTCAATGGGATAAAAATATTTTCAAGTGACGGCTATAAATTGCCTGATGAGCTTGAAGCCGAAATAGAATCCATTGTGCTCGACAAGTCAAAGCCGTTTATAACACCTGTGGGTGATGGTCTCGGAAAAGTTGTAAGAGCTGAAAACGCTGTATCGGATTATATTGAACATATAATTTCAACAGTACCGTACAGACTTGACGGAATGAATATTGCAATAGACTGTTCAAATGGTTCTGCATCAACGACTGCAAAGGAGCTTTTCACAAAACTCGGTGCAAACTGTCATATACTTTCGGCAGAGCCTGACGGTATAAATATAAATGATAACTGTGGTTCAACGCACTTGGAGAATTTGCAGAAATATGTTGTTGAAAACGGTCTTGAAATGGGCGTTGCATTTGACGGAGATGCAGACAGATGTCTTGCAGTTGATGAAAACGGCAATGTAGTGGACGGAGATTTCATCATGGCAATATGTGCAATGGACTTGGCTTCGAGGAAAAAGCTGGCTAAAAATACGGCAGTCGGTACGGTAATGTCTAATATGGGATTCGGAAAATTCTGTGAGGATAACGGTCTTAAATTCGTATCCACGAATGTCGGTGACAGATATGTCCTTGAAGCAATGCTCAGAGAGGGCTATAACTTCGGAGGAGAGCAGTCTGGTCATGTGATATTTCTTGATTACTCAACGACAGGTGACGGTCAGCTTACAGCGGCACAGCTTCTGAGCCTTGTTCACAGAAGACAGGCTAAAATGTCAAGTATTGCGACAGTTATGACACATTATCCTCAGATACTCATAAATGTAAAAGTTACTAATGAGGGAAAAGTACAGTTCTATAAGAATCAGGATATAAAAAATAAGATAGAATCAGTCAAAAATGAGCTTGGCACAGACGGCAGGATACTTGTCAGACTTTCCGGAACTGAGCCTCTTGTCAGAGTAATGCTGGAAGGACTTGACAAGGAAAAAATAACCCGTCTTGCAAATGAAACGGCTGAGCTTATAAAGGAAAAAATCGGTCAGTAAAAGTTGCACAAAAAGATATTTGAAATATAAAAAAAGTTCTCTTTAAAAAACATGGTTAGTTTGCGGAGCATTGTGCTATAATAGAATTATCTAAAGTATACGGGGCGTTGATAATGGCAAATGTAGATATATCGGTGATAATTCCGTCAAAGGACAATAAAAACAAAACAGCAGAGATAATCCGCAAAATATCTGAGAGTACAAGGGATATCGAGATAGAGTTCATAGTTATAGATATGAATTCAAAGGATAACAGTGTGCTTTCGGCATTGAATGAGATAAAGAAACGTAATCTGAGGGGCTGTGTGATACAGAGCGGAGGAAGTACCGTAAGTTCGGCACTGAATACAGGGATATATAAATCGGACGGAAAGTATATAACATTTGTATTTCCGAGCAGATTGTATAAAAGTGATTATATAAAAGACTATTATAAAACTGTCGAGGAAAAGAATGCGGATTTTGTATTTTCAGCCCCCAAGACCGAGATAGTCAGTGCCGAGATGAATAACATAGACGGCAGGGAATTGGCAATAGGACTGATATGTTCACTGATAAGCATGGATTTCTGTGCAGTGATGATAAAAAGAGAGTATCTTCTCTCAAATCATATAAAATTTTACGAAGACTGTACATTCGGCTATGCAGAGGCGTTTGTTTTCAACGCATTGATATTTGAGCCGAAAATAGCATACTCATCAGTCAAGCTCGAAAGGGAATATATAGATTTGCCGTCAAGGAACGAGTATATCCAGAATAACGGATGTTTTTCAAAGATAGATGCCATGCTTAAAGTATATGAAACCATGCAGCTCAATAAAAAGGGCAGCAGTGCATTGCATAATGCTTTTGAGTATAATAAACTTCCGTCAGTCGTAATGTCATGTGTGGATATGCTCCTGAAAGACGGATTTCCGCATTATGCGATAAAAAATTCACTGAAATTGAAAGAGTATGATAAATTACTGAAGGTGTCGAGGAAAACGCCTGCAAAGCTGAGAAAAAAAATAATAAAATGGAAATTTTTTCCGAAGTTCTATAAACCGTGAAATTTTCTTCACGGTTTCTTTTTTTGGACAAAGATAAGTTGATAGAAATAAAAAAATATGGTATAATAGAAATACTTGGAATTCGGGAGAGAGTGATAAAAAATGAAAATATTGGGAATAGACCCCGGATATGCGATAGTAGGCTATGGAGTGATAGAGTTTGTCGGAGGGAGATATAAAGCATTGGATTTCGGTGCAATAACGACTGATGCGGATACACCTTTCGGGGTGAGACTGCAGGAGATATATAACGGGATATTGTCGGTGATAATAAAGAATGACCCTGATGAAATGGCGATAGAAAAGCTGTATTTTCAGAATAATCAGAAAACGGCAATACCTGTTGCGGAGGCAAGGGGAGTAATATTATTGGCGGCACAGAACAGTAATATTACTGTAAGTGAGTATACGCCATTGCAGGTCAAATCAGCCGTCACAGGCTACGGACAGGCACATAAGCCGCAAGTTATGGAAATGACAAGGAGATTATTGAAGCTGAGTGAAGTTCCCAAGCCTGACGATACAGCGGATGCTCTTGCGATAGCGATATGTCATGCACAGAGCTCGGCAACCAATTTAAGAAATCTTTTGAATAAAAGAGGGGTAGTAATAAAATGATATACAGCCTTAACGGTAAATTCATATACGGTGAGCAGAATTTTATAGTGATAGAATGCGGAGGAGTAGGCTATAAATGCCTTGCGACAATGAATACGATAAAAAGTATGCCCCGTATCGGTGAAAATGTGATGGTATATACTCACATGATAGTAAAAGAGGATTCCGTTGAACTTTGCGGATTCAGGACGAAAGAAGAAATGAATACTTTCAGGATACTTACATCGGTAAGCGGAGTAGGTGCAAAGGTAGCCGTTGCGATATTATCGGAACTGACTCCCGAACAGTTTGCCCTTGCGGTGTCAAACGGTGACGTAAAGGCACTTACAAAAGCGAGCGGTGTCGGAAATAAGCTGGCACAGAGGATAATATTGGAGCTGAAGGATAAGGTGAAGAAGCTGTCTATATTGCCCGAAGCTATGCCGACGGGAAATGTGAGCAGTAATATTACGGGAGGGAATATATCACAGGCGATAGGTGCATTGGCAGTATTGGGATATACACCTGATGAAGTAATGCCGTTTATGAGCGGAGTAACGGGAGATATGACGGTAGAACAGATAATTTCGTCTACGCTCAGAGCAATAGGCAGGAAAGGATAAAAATATATGTCTGAAATGGATTTTGAGAACAGGTATGAAGACAGGATAGTAGCCCCAACGGAAATTATGGGAGATGAGGGAGATAATCCGTTAAGACCGAGATGTCTTGATGATTATATAGGGCAGGACAAGGCTAAGGAAAACCTTGCGGTATTCATGGAAGCGGCTAAACAAAGACATGAAAGCCTTGACCATGTGCTTTTGTATGGTCCTCCGGGACTCGGAAAGACAACTCTTTCAGGTATCATAGCAAATGAAATGGGAGTAAATCTTCGTATAACATCAGGACCGGCAATAGAAAAACCGGGAGATTTAGCGGCTATTTTAACTAACCTTAATGATGGTGATGTGTTGTTTATAGACGAGATACACCGTATCCCGAGGACGGTCGAGGAAATATTGTATCCTGCAATGGAGGATTTTGCAATAGATATAGTAACGGGAAAGGGACAGATGGCAGCAGCATATCATTTGCCGCTGCCGAGATTTACGCTTGTAGGAGCGACTACACGGGCAGGACAATTGACAGCACCTTTGCGTGACAGATTCGGAGTTTGTCTAAGATTGGAATTGTATACGCCCGAGGAATTGGCAAGGATAGTTACAAGAAGTGCAGAAATATTGGGGATAAGAATAGAGCCTGACGGAGCATTGGAGATAGCATCACGCTCACGAGGTACACCAAGAATAGCCAACAGGATGTTAAAGAGGGTAAGGGATTTTGCACAGGTGATGTCAAACGGTGTTATAACTCTTGAAACAGCAAGAATTGCATTGGAAAGATTAGAAATAGATGAATTGGGACTTGATGCGAATGACAGAAGAATGTTGTCTGCAATAGTGAAGTTTTACCGTGGAGGACCGGTCGGACTTGAAACGCTTGCGGCAGCTATCGGTGAAGAAGCTGTCACGATAGAAGACGTTATTGAGCCGTATCTCATGCAGATAGGATTTCTGAACAGGACTCCGAGAGGAAGATGTATAACAAAAGCGGCGTGTCTGCACTTGGGATATAAATTGCCTGATGCACAGGACGGTCAGATGAAATTTGAATGAGATGTGAGGTGAAAGAATGAGCAGTATATTATCGGTATCACAGCTGAACAGATATGTAAAGTCTGTCATTGAGAGTGATGATAAATTAAACGGTGTGTATCTGAGAGGGGAAATATCGAATTTGACTCTGCACGGTTCGGGGCATATATATTTTTCTCTTAAAGATGATGAACAATGCACGATAAAAGCCGTGATGTTTGCCGGAAAAGCAAGGTATCTGAAATTCAGACCGACAGGCGGTATGAAAGTTGTAGTCCGTGGAAATGTCACTATTTATGAAAAAACGGGTTCATATCAGATAATAGCAGAAGAAATGCTCCCCGATGGAGAGGGGGCATTGAATTTAGCGTATGAACAGCTTAAAGCAGAATTGCAGAAAGAGGGATTGTTTGATAATGAACATAAAAAGTCTTTGCCGACATTTCCGAAAAAGATAGGCGTGATAACATCACCGACAGGAGCGGCAGTACAGGATATTTTCCGTATACTTAAAAGACGTTATCCGATAGGGGAAATAGTATTTTGTCCTGTACTCGTCCAGGGAGAAAATGCAGCAGATGACTTGACTAATGCCGTAAAGAGATTCAATAAATCAAAGTGTGCAAATGTAATAATAATCGGCAGAGGCGGAGGAAGTATTGAAGACCTGTGGGCTTTTAACGATGAAAATTTGGCAAGGGCAATATATGAATGTGATATACCGGTGGTATCGGCAGTCGGACATGAAACGGATTTTACTATATGTGATTTCGTTGCAGATGTAAGGGCATCAACACCGTCAGCGGGAGCGGAGCTTGTTTCGCCCGTAACGGTTGATAATATGCTTATGCAGACGGAAAATATAATAAATAAAATGTCAATGACGATTGAAAGCAGATTGCAGAATGAATTTCAGAGATATGAGAGAGTATCAAATTCAAGAGTGCTTTCAAGTTTTGAGGATATTATAAATTTCAGGAAAATCAAATTGGATTTGCTGACGGCAGGATTAAAAATTGCATATACGGAGAAAGTGTCGGTTGAAAGGGCAAAATTTGCCGAACTGACAGTGAAACTCGATACATTGAGTCCGCTGAAGATACTGTCAAGGGGATATGCGGTTGCCAAAAAAGACGGTGAGATAATAAGCAGTAAGGAACAGGCAGATATAAACGATAATATAGAGATAGTGCTTTCTGACGGAAGCCTTGAATGTAAAGTTACAGGGAGGAAATGAATTTATGAGTTATGAAGAAAAAATGGATTTGTTGGAATCTATTGTAAAAAAGCTTGAAAGCGGGAAATTATCGCTTGAGGAATCAATAGAGATGTTTGAAAGGGGAACAAGTCTTGCAAAGGAATGTTATGAAACGCTGAAAAATGCTGAACAGAAAATCACTTTGATATCTGAATCGGAGGAAAATTAAAATGGATATGCAGAAATTTGAAAAGGAACTTTTGTCATATATTCCGAATGTCAGGGAAGAAATGAAAACTGTCGTTTCATCAATTGAATACAGTCTTTCGGCAGGCGGAAAGAGGATAAGACCGTTTCTGACACTTGAATTTGCGAAATTATGCGGAGGAAGTGAAGAAAATGCAATGCCGTTTGCGTGTGCGGTTGAGATGATACACACATATTCACTGATACATGACGATTTGCCGTGCATGGATAATGATGATTTAAGACGAGGAAAGCCTACAAATCATAAGGTTTTCGGTGAAGCCGTTGCACTGTTGGGCGGTGACGGTCTTTTGACACTCGCATTTGAAACGGTGCTTTCTGAAAGGGCAGTTGAGTTGAACGGATATGAGAAGTGTGTAAAAGCAGGCAGGGCTTTGGCGAAATATGCAGGAGTCAATGGAATGATAGGCGGTCAGATGATAGATTTGGAGAGTGAAGAAAAGGCTGTTCCGTTGGAAATATTGCAGGTAATGGACGAAAATAAGACGGGAGCATTGATAGCCTCGGCGTGTGTAATGGGCTGTATATCTGCAGGAGCAAGTGATGAACAGATAAAGGCGGCTAAAAATTATGCAATGGATATAGGCATAGCCTTTCAGATAGTGGATGATATGCTTGATGTAACTTCCGATACGGCAACTCTCGGAAAAACCGTCGGCAGTGATAGGGAGAATAATAAATCCACTTATGTATCGCTTCTGGGACTTGACGAGTGCAGGAGGATAAGCATTGAACTGACCGAAAAGGCTGTTGAAAGTCTGAAAGCGTTTGAGGGGGATACAGAGGAACTGAAAAAATTTGCGTATTATCTTTGTGACCGGAAAAAATAAAAGAATGTTGCATAAATAAAAAAATTATAGTATAATTATGCAAAAAGATTTTGTTGGAGTAATTTAAAGATGTCGGAAAGCAATATATTGGATAATATCAATTCTCCGTCTGATATAAAAAATCTCTCGGAATATGAACTTGAAGAACTCGCAGATGAACTGAGGACAGTCATAGTAGAAACCGTTTCCAAAAACGGAGGTCATTTGGCATCAAATTTAGGTGTAGTGGAGCTGACACTTGCGATACATAAAGTGTTTGATATGCCTGTTGATAAAATAGTATGGGATGTCGGTCATCAGTGCTATGCACATAAAATAATCACAGGGAGAAAAGATAAAATAAATACGATACGCACAGAAAACGGATTGTCAGGATTTCCGAAAAGAAGTGAAAGTGTGTATGATAATTTCGATACGGGGCACAGCAGTACATCAATATCAGCGGCATTCGGAATATCATGCGGAGCGGATATCGCCAGAGATGAGCATTATACGGTGGCGGTAATAGGTGACGGTGCATTGTCGGGCGGTCTTGCATACGAGGGCTTGAACAATGCAGGAAGATATAAGAAGAATTTTATCGTTATCCTGAATGATAATAAGATGTCAATATCCAAGAATGTCGGTTCAATGGCAAGGTATCTTGCAAAGACGAGGATAACGCCGAAATATCTTGATGCGAAGTCGAATATTCAGAGTACATTGGAAAATGTGCCCGTGATAGGCAAGCCTATCGCAAGCGGAATGAGAAGTACAAAGAATTGGATAAAAGACGAATTTTTCGGACACAGGGACAATATATTCGAGCAGATGGGATTTGCATATTACGGACCGTATGACGGACATAATATACAACAGCTTGTTGCAGTTCTTGAAGCGGCAAAAAGAAAAAAAGGGGCTGTTTTAGTCCATGTATGTACGAAAAAGGGTAAAGGATATGAGTTTGCGGAAAAAGACCCGACAGGTTTTCATGGTATATCGTCATTTGATATAGACACGGGAGAGCCGAAAAGTTCATCAAAGGGATATTCGTATATATTCGGAAAATATCTTTGCAGATTAGCCGACACGGATAAAAGGATATGTGCCATAACAGCGGCAATGAAGCAGGGAACAGGCTTGGAGGAGTTTTCCAAAAAGCATAAGGACAGATTTTTTGATGTAGGGATAGCCGAAGAACACGCCGTAACATTTGCGGGAGGGCTCGCAACGGATAATGTGATACCTGTATTTGCGGTGTATTCGACATTTTTGCAGAGAGCGTATGACCAGATAATACATGATACGGCATTGCAGAATCTTCATGTAGTATTGGCAATAGACCGTGCAGGGATAGTCGGGGAAGACGGTGAAACACATCAGGGAATATTTGATACAGCATTTTTGAATACGATACCCAATGTTACGGTTTATGCTCCGTCGAGCTTCAAGGAACTTGAAAAAATGCTTGATAAGGCTGTCTTGGATACAAAGGGTACAGTTGCGGTAAGATATCCGAGAGGTTCGGAAGGGTATCTGCCCGAAAATTTCGAGCCGTCAGCGGAGCCGTACAGCGTTTACGGGGATATTGACAGTGAAGATATAGTGGTAACTTATGGAAGGATATTTTCGGAAGTCTGTCTTGCAAAGAATGAGATAAGCGGAAAGATATGTATACTGAAGCTGAACAGGATAAAGCCCGTTGACGGAAAAGCCGTTGAGATAGCAATGAATTATAAGAGGGTATATTTCTTTGAGGAAGGGATAAAAAGCGGAGGTATAGGCGAGAAGTTCGGATTTGAGATGTATCAGTCGGGATTTTCGGGAAAATATATTTTGACGGCAATAGATGATTATGTAACACAGAGTACAACAAAGTCGGCATTGCACAGATTGGGACTTGATACAGAAAGTATAGTTGCAAGGATAAAGGAAGAAAGGGATATATGAATGTCAGCGAAAAAGCGTCTTGATGTATTGGTGTATGAAAGGGGATTTGCCGAAAGCCGTGAAAAAGCCAAGGCAATAATCATGTCGGGGATAATTTATGTTGACAATCAGAAATCGGATAAACCCGGCACGGCATACAGTGAAGATGTAAAAATAGAAATGAGAGGAAATAAACTGAAATATGTCAGCCGTGGAGGACTGAAACTTGAAAAGGCGATAGATGTATTCAAAATAGACCTGAAAGATAAGATAACGATGGATATAGGGGCATCAACGGGAGGATTTACGGATTGTATGCTCCAAAACGGTGCAGTGAAAGTCTATTCGATAGATGTGGGGCATGGTCAGCTTGACTGGAAGCTGAGAAATGATGAAAGGGTAGTAAATCTTGAACGTACCAATGTCAGGTATGTGACAAGGGAACAAGTGCCTGATGATATAGATTTTTTCAGCGTGGACGTTTGTTTCATATCACTGAGTCTTGTATTGCCGGCTGTAAGACCGCTGTTGAAGGATGACTGTACGGCAGTGTGCCTTATAAAGCCCCAGTTTGAGGCAGGCAGGAACAATGTCGGCAAAAACGGTGTTGTCAGGGATAAGAATGTACATAAGGATGTTATAAGAAAGATATATGAATTTTGTCTGTCAAACGGATTTGATGTCATAGATTTGGATTATTCCCCGATAAAAGGACCCGAGGGGAATATAGAATATCTTTTGTATATAAGGAAATCCGATTCCCCTGTGACTGTGAATGAGATAGATATAGAGAGAGTCGTGGAGGATTCGCATGGTGAACTTGACAAATAATCGGAGATGATTTTTGTTATGGATAGAATAAAGAGTGTTTTTCTGATACCGAATCTGACGAAAAAGAGAGCTTATGAAACATCTCTTGAAGTCATCAGAAAGCTGTCGGAATTGGGGATACAGGTATTGATGGACTGTTCGCTGAACAGACAGTATGAATTGGAAAGTGATATTTTCTTCGGTGAGAGTGACAAGATATTAAGCTCATGTGATATGGTGCTGACGGTAGGCGGTGACGGTACGATAATCCATGCGGCACGAAAAGCTGCATTGCTCGGCAAGCCTATTCTTGGCATAAATACGGGAAGATTGGGGTTTGTAGCCGAACTTGAAACAAATGAGCTTGATATGCTGTCAAGGCTTGCACATGGGGATTATTCCATTGAAAAGAGGATGATGCTGAAAGTTATTCTCAGGGATAAGGAATTTTACGCTATGAATGACGCTGTTATATCGAGAGGGTCATTGTCAAGACTGATAGATATAGATGTATCGCTTGCTGAAGATAAGGGATATATATGTCATTACCGTGCAGACGGTCTTATAGTATCGACACCGACAGGTTCAAGTGCATATTCGCTTGCGGCAGGAGGACCTGTTGTCGAGCCTACAATGAAGTGTATAGTAATGACCCCCGTATGTTCACATTCTCTTTTTGCAAGACCTGTTGTATTCAGCCATCATTCACAGCTTGCCCTGAGTGCAGCGTGTGATGACAATACAAAGGTGTATCTGACGCTTGACGGTGTAAAGACAATGACAATAAGCCGAAGCGATATAATATATGTGACATCCTCACAGATAGAAACAAAGCTGATAAAGCTGAAAGACAAGACATTTTATAAAGTATTGAACGATAAATTTACCGAGAAAGGCAGACAGGTATGAAGACAAAAAGGCAGACAAAAATACTTGAGCTGATAAGGGAAAATAATATCGAAACCCAGTCGGGGCTTTTGGAAAAGCTGAATGAATCGGGTTTTAATGTAACTCAGGCAACAGTATCAAGGGATATAAAGGAAATGAGGCTTGTAAAAGTCCCCGGAAATAACGGTGTATATAAATATGCAGCAGAAACGGTGTCGGAGGAGGATAAGGAATCCCACGCATATTTGTTTGTGACAGCGATAACGAGCATAGACTATGCCCATACACTTGTAGTGATAAAGACAAAGACGGGCATGGCACAGGCAGTATGTGCGGCATTGGATTCAAAAAGCCGTGCAGGAGTTCTCGGAACTATTGCAGGTGATGATACTATATTCGTAGCGACAAGGGCAGATTCGGCTTCAATAGGATTGGTGACCGACCTGAAAAAGCTGATGTCGGAGAAAAAAGGTTCATTTTCGTAAAAAAGAGGATTTTTATGTTAAAGAATTTGTATATAGAGAATATTGCAGTTATAGAGAAGACAAGTGTGGATTTTTCCGTGGGACTGAATGTGATGACAGGTGAAACAGGTGCAGGAAAATCTATCGTGATAGATTCGATAAATGCAGTGCTTGGAAACAGGACATCAAGGGATTTGATAAGAAACGGTGCGGACAGTGCATTTGTGAGTGCGGAGTTTGACGAGATATCCGAAAAAGCTGTTGAAGTGCTGAAAGAGTACGGATTTGAAACAGATGACGGAGTTGTAATGGTACAAAGGGAAATAGGGCTTAATTCCAAAGGAAAATGCCGTATCAACGGAAGACCGGTAACGGTCGGTGTCCTGAAAGCGATAGGAACATATCTTATAAACATTCACGGACAGCATGAAAGCTATGAACTGATGTCGCCCGAGCTTCATATAACTTATATAGATAAATTGGGGAATTTTGATAAAGAAAAATATTCAGCGGCATATAAAGAGTATAAAAGATTGCAGTCGGAGCTGAATAAAGCGGAATTTGACGAGGCTGAAAGAAATCGTCGTATAGATTTGCTTCAGTATCAGGTCAATGAACTTGAACAGGCTGATATGTATATCGGAGAATACGAGGAATTAAAAGAGCAGAGAAATATCATAGAGAATAAAGAGAAGATAGCAAATGCACTCAATGATGCAAGGGCATTTCTGAATGGAAATGAAGAAAGTGACGGTGCATTGCAGCAGCTTGAAAGAGCGTGTTCGTCTGTGGGAGAAATAACCGATGTATTGCCCGATTCCGAACAGGTATATAAAAGAATACAAAGTGCATTGTATGAATTAGAAGATTGTTTCGGGGAAATTTCGGGACTTGCCGAAAGTGCAGATTCGGAGATAGGCAATTTGGAGGAAATAGAGGACAGGATAGACCTGATACAGAGATTGAGCCGAAAATATGGTTCAACGATAGAAGAAATGCTTGATTTTCTTGAAAATGCCCGAAAAGAATTGGATTATCTCGAAAAGTATGAGGAAAACAGGGAACAGCTTATCAAGGAGTGTAAGAAAGCCCGTAAGAAAGCGGAAGAATTGGCTGAGGAACTGTCGGAAAGGCGTAGGGAAACGGCTGAGAGATTTTCTGAGAGAGTAAAAGAAGAAATGACATTTCTTGATATGCCAAATGTCAAATTGGTAGTGAGTCAGAAAAAGTGTGAGCTGAATCATTTCGGGTGTGATGATATAGAAATACTGATATCAACGAATGTAGGAGAAGAACCGAAACCTGTTGCGAAGATAGCTTCGGGTGGTGAACTTTCGAGAATGATGTTGGCGATAAAGAATGTTCTGGCGGATAAGGATGATATAGATACACTTATATTTGATGAAGTAGATACGGGAATAAGCGGAAGTGCCGCCCAAAAAGTCGGTATGAAGCTGAAAGAGGTATCAAAGAGCCGTCAGGTATTGTGTGTAACGCACCTTGCACAGATAGCGGCATTGGGTGACAGTCATTTCAAGATACAGAAAAATGTATCTGACGGAAAGACTTATACAAGTGTAAATTTACTTGACCATAATGGCAGAGTAAATGAACTTGCAAGGATAATAGGCGGTGTGGAGATAACACAGGCAACGCTTGATTATGCGGAAGAAATGCTGAATCAATCAGCAGTCTGATAATAAAAATATATAGAAAAGGAGTTTTTTAAAATGGATTGTTTGTTTTGTAAGATAATAAGCGGAGAGATACCCTCAAAGAAGGTGTATGAAGATGACAGTGTGTATGCGTTTTACGACATTGCCCCGATGGCACCCGTTCATGTTCTGATAGTACCGAAACAGCATATCGCCTCGGTGAATGAGGTCACGGCTGAAAACAGTGCAGTTATCTCACATATATATGAGGTTGCGGCAAAGCTGGCAAAGGAACTCGGAATAGCTGATGACGGATACAGAGTTGTGACAAATTGCGGAGCAAATGCAGGTCAGACGGTATTTCATCTTCATTTTCATCTCTTGGGCGGTACAAAGCTCAAAACAGAGATGTGCTGATATATTCGGATAATAAACTTGACAGTCGCTTTTGCATTTAACTGTAACGGCGGCTGTTTTTTTGTGGGCGTAAAAAATATAATTTCCAAAACAGTTGTTGTTTTGGAAAAATTCTGATATAATAATATTTCACGGTAAATTTTTTGAAATATGAGGTGTATTTTTAATGACAGAAAAGGAAATTGCAGAAATAAGAAAAAGACTGAAGCATGACAAGAATAATATTACAAAGATATGCGGCTGCTATGTCAGTGCCGACAAGGAGATAAAAAATGAATTTACACAGACGGTAGGGCTTATCCCGCTTGAAACGAATGAAATGCTGTTCAATATCCTGAAAAAGACCCTTTCGGGAAGGATAGGCAGAAATCTGCATGACATAGCTTTCAAGACCGAGCAGGTAGGGACAAGTGATGAACATAAGCTCCTTATGACATTAAGAGATTCGGAATTGTCGAATGAAGAAGCAGTAAGGGAATTGTATGATAAGATAATAAATTCATATCCGACAGATGAGGGATATCTTATACTTTTGGTATGCGATAAATACGATTTGCCGAATATATCAAAGAATGATGAAAGCTTTGATGATGATTCGACCGAGGTTTTCAGATATATAGTTTGCAGTGTGTGTCCGATAAAGCTGACGAAAACACAGCTCGGATTTTCAAACGGTGAGAATAATTTCACGAATATCGGTGCAGATAACAGTATATGTGCTCCCGAGATAGGATTTATGTTCCCGTCATTTGATGACAGAAGCACGAACATATACAATGCACTTTATTATACAAAGAGTGCGAGTGAAAATTATCAGACAGTCACGGATTCTCTTTTCAATACAGAAGTATTCATGCCAGCGGTTGAGCAGAAAGAAACTTTTCAGAGCCTTATTGCGGAAACAGCGGGAGATGAATGTGATTATGACCTGATGCAGAATGTACACGGTCAGATAACGGAGATGATAGCCGAGCATAAAAATATGAATCAGCAGGAAGAATTGTCGGTAGGCAAGACGGAGATAAAGAATATTCTTACAAAGTGCGGTGTATCGGAGGAGAATATCTCAAAATTTGATGAAAATTATGATAACAGTTTCGGTGAGAAATCGTCATTCGATCCCCGAAATATAATTGATGAGAATAATTTTGAAGTGAAAACGCCTGATGTGACTATCAAAGTAAGACCCGATAAAAGTTATCTTGTTGATACAAAAGTGATTGACGGAGTAAAATATGTGGTAGTGCGTGCTGAGGAAGGCGTTGAAGTGAACGGAGTAAAGATAAATATTGTAAAAAAATAATATTGATATTTATAAATATTTGCTATATTTGTATAAATGAAATAAATCTCCCTCATAAACTTATATGAGAGGGATTTATTTTTATGAATAAAAAGATTGTAGGAGTGCATGATTTTTGAGATGAAAAATTATTTATTTTATATAATCGAGGCTTAAATATTCGTTAAAATGTTGAAAATTGCTGTTTAATTTTTGTTGAGAATTAACTAAATGACCTAACTTTGAACAAAATGTTATGAAATTATGAACAAAATTACAGCTTTACAAAATTTTGTTTATGTTATAAAATTATATCAACAGAAAGCTGGACTCTTTATTGACACAAAAAAATTATTTTTGAAAGGATGATTTAGCGAATGAGCGTTTTTTCTTCAAAATTTAAAAGAATCGCCAAAAGAGCAACTGCATGGTCGCTTGCAGCTTTGACAGCGGGTGTTGGTTTTGCTGCAATGCCTGATGTTCTGACAACAAAGGTAAATGCGGCAGCTACTCTTTCGGATTCCGACAGAGGTGTTATTTTCGCAAATTCAAGAACGGATTTCCGTGATGAATCTATTTATTTCCTTATCACAACAAGATTTTATGACGGTGACCCGAGCAACAATGCAAGAAAAAGTGAAGATACAAAAGCACAGAACCCCGAAAGCGATCCGTCATGGCGTGGAGATTTCAAGGGACTTATTGACAAGCTGGATTATATCAAGGCTCTCGGATTTACGGCTATATGGATAACTCCTGTTGTAGAGAATGATTCGGGCTATGACTATCACGGATATCATGCTTATGATTTCAGTGCCGTTGATACAAGATATGAGTCAAACGGTGTTACCTATCAGACACTTATTGATGCATGTCATCAAAAGGGCATGAAGGTCATACAGGACGTTGTATTCAATCATACCTGTAACTGGGGTGAAAGAAATCTCCTCAAACTCGAAAGTGATGTGTTTACAGAGAGAAACTCCGTTGTTATGAACGGTAAATACGGTCCCGGCGGTCAGTATACGGATACGGAAAATATCTACCATCACAACGGCTATTGCGGCGGCGGTGACTGGGACGAATATGCGGCTCAAAACAAAACTATCGCTGATGACTGTCTTGACCTTGAAACGGAAAATCCCAAGGTTTACAATTATCTTATTGATTGTTACAAGAAGTATATCGACATGGGCGTTGACGCATTCCGTGTTGATACAGTAAAGCATATATCAAGACTTACGCTTAATTCTACTTTTATTCCTCAGCTTCACGAAGAAGCCAAAAAAACAGGAAACGATAAATTCTATATGTTCGGTGAAATATGTACAAAGGGAGCCGAAGTATGGTATCGTGGCTGTCCTCCTATCTCCACCTGCTTCTATACCTGGGCAGATGACGCTGAATGGACAAGCAAATGGAGCACTGATTTGGCAAGCAATGAGGCACTCGTTGAAGCTCATCACGCTAAATACAACGATACAAGTATTCAGCCTACCAGCAATAACGGATTCCTGAACGGCAATGATTATCATACACCCGATTATTCAAAGCGTTCGGGACTTGATGCAATCGACTTCCAGATGCACTGGACATTTGAAAGTGCAGGTCATGCGTTTGGTACAGCTTTAGGTCAGGACCAGTATTTCAATGACCCGACATGGAACGTTGTATATGTCGATTCACATGACTATGCTCCGGATGTAATGCAGACTATACGTCCTAACTTCGGTACAAATACATGGGCAGAAAACCTTTCTTTGATGTTTACGTTCCGTGGTATTCCTTGCGTATTCTACGGCTCTGAAATAGAATTTCAGGCAGGCAAGCCTATAGATGTAGGACCGAATCAGCCTTTGGCAAATACAGGTCGTGCATACTACGGTGATAACATTGAGGGTACAGTAGGCACAAATGACTTTACCGTATACGGAAATCTTTCCGGTAAGGTTGAAGAAACACTTACTTCTCCTCTTTCACAGCATATCATGAGATTGAACAGAATCCGTCAGGCAATCCCTGCACTCCGTAAAGGTCAGTATTCAGTAGAAGGTTGTTCAAGCAACGGTGGAATAGCTTTCAAGAGAAGATATACAGACAGCTCAACAGACAGCTTTGTATGTGTTGCTATATCAAGCGGTGCTACATTCTCCGGAATCCCCAACGGTACGTATGTTGACGCAGTAACAGGCGATACACAGACGGTATCAGGCGGTACTCTTACAGCAAATGTTTCCGGTCAGGGCAACATGAAGGTATATGTACTCAATACAGCTAAAACACCTGCTCCCGGACGTGTTATAACAAACGGCACATATCTGAATGACGGCGGTGCAGCTGAACTCATTCCGCAGGTTCCGATTATTGAAGGTGATATAATAGAAGTTGAGAGCGTTAAGCTCAACAAGACAAGCGTTTCTATTCCTCAGGCTACTACTGCAACTGTAACAGCTACGGTTTCTCCTTCAGATGCTACAAACAAGACTATCAAATGGACATCAAGCGATGAGAGCGTTGCAACAGTATCAGGCGGTGTTATAAAGGGCGTATCAATAGGTACAGCAACTATCACGGCTACTTCAAATAACGGCAAGACAGCAACAGTAAAAGTAAGCGTTATAGAGAACCCCGATATTGTAGATGCAACGGGAATTAAAGTTTCTCCGTCAAGCCTTACTCTTACAGCGGGCGGTACAGATACTCTTACAGCAACAGTTACACCATCAAATGCAACGGATAAGACTGTTACATGGACATCAAGCAATACAGGTGTTGCAACCGTTTCAAACGGTACTGTAACGGCAGTTGCAGAGGGTACAGCTACAATTACAGCAAAGACCTCCAATGGCAAGACTGCAACAGCAACTGTTACAGTCGAAGGCAAAAAGATGACATACATTGACAACGGTGTATACTTTGAAAAGCCTTCGGGCTGGGGTTCGACCATAAACGCATATATTTATGGCGGTGCGAGTGAAACACAGATAACAGGTACATGGCCGGGCAAGGCTATGAAAGAAGTAGGCGATGGCATATATGCTTATGAATTTACAACAGACCTCACTAATGTCAAAGTCATCTTCAATGACGGCAGCAATCAGGCTCCTGCTTCACAGCAGCCGGGATTTGAATTCAAAAACAAGGGCTATTATACAACAGCAGGTTTCCAAAAAATAGTTGAGCCTCAGCAGGATGTTGCAGTAACATCTGTAAGTGTCAGCCCGACATCAGCAAGTGTAAAAGCAGGTGCAACAACTACACTTTCAGCAACGGTTTCACCGTCAAATGCAACTAATAAGGCTGTTACATGGACATCAAGCAATACAAGCGTTGCAACAGTTTCAAACGGTGTTGTAACAGGTGTTGCAAAGGGTACTGCAACTATCACGGCTACTTCAAATAACGGTAAAACAGCTAAAGCAACTATCACTGTAACAGCAGACCCCACTCCAAGTACACTCGTTAATAATTCCACTATATCTGCAACTTCAATAACTCTCGGAGATACCGTGACTATAAAGGGTGCAGCAGCAGGCGGTACTTCTCCATATAAGTACGCTGTTTATTACAAGGCTTCATCCGCTTCAACGTGGAGTACAAAACAGGATTTCGCTGCAACAAATTCTGTTTCTATCAAGTTCACAGGTACAGGTACAAAAGATGTATGTGTAAAAGTTAAGGATAATTCGGGAACAATAGTTAAGAAATATTTTACAGTAACTGTAAAGGCAAATGCTCTTGTAAATAATTCAAAGATTTCCGCAACGACCATAAATCTCGGTCAGACGATAACTGCAACAGCAGCGGCAACAGGCGGTACTTCACCATATACGTATCAGATAGTTTACAAGAAATCCACTCAGTCAAACTGGGCAACAGCTTCCGCTTACAGTACAACTAAAACAGCAACCATCAAACCGGCTTCGACAGGTGCATATCAGATATGTATAAAAGTAAAAGATAAAAATGGCACTGAAATCAAGAAGTTCTTTGATGTGACAGTTAAGCAGGGCTTGACAAATACTTCAAAAATATCGGCAACATCAATAACTCTCGGTAAGACAGTTACTCTCACAGGTTCTGCAACAGGCGGTACAGGTTACTATAACTTTGCAATGCTCTATAAAAAGACAAGCGATTCCAACTGGACAACCGCACAGGGTTTCAAGGCTAATGAAACAGTTACAATTAAGCCCGCAAAAGCTACAACTTATGATGTATGTATCAAGGTTCAGGATAGTGATGGCACAGTTGAAAAGAAATTCTTTACTGTAAAGGTTACAAGCTCACCTCTTGCAAATAACTCGACTCTTTCGGCAACATCAGTAAAACTTGGCAATACAGTAACAGCCAAAGGTGTTGCAACAGGCGGAACAGCTCCTTACAAATACGCTGTTTATTACAAGGCTTCTTCAGCTACAACATGGACTGAAAAACAGGCTTTCTCTACAAATGCTTCTGTTTCCATCAAGTTTACAGGCACAGGTACAAAAGATGTATGTGTTAAGGTTAAAGACAATACAGGAACAGTTGTTAAGAAATATTTCACCGTAACAGTAACATCAAGCATAACAAACAATTCAACAGTAAGTGCCACAAGCGTTACAAAAGGCGGCAAAGTCACGGTTAAATTCGCAGCAACAGGCGGTACATCTCCCTATACCTACAAAGTAGAAAGAATGTTGGTAGGCGGTTCAACAGGCTGGACAACTATCTCAAATACTTCTTCAACATCTACAACTGTTACAATACCGACTGCCGAAACATATCAGATTCGTGTAACTGTTACAGACAGCAAAAAAGCAACTTCTGTAAAATATTTCACAGTTACAGGCAAATAATATAGCTTATAACATTTTCATAACTACCTTCTGAATTTTGGATACCTGTACAGGAGATTTTTAGAATATTTCCTGTATGGGTATCCTGTTTTTTATTGAAAGAAAATTTCTTTTATGATATAATAAAAACGGTGGTAATTATGAGAAACAGTGATATAAGGATAATAACGGCAAATGCGGAAGATGTAAAGATAAATAAAAATGAACTTGCTCTTAGACTGAAAACCGACAGGGATTATAACAGTGAACTTCTTGAAAGGTGTCGTAAACAGTTCAATGAAGCGGTTGAATATAAGTGTGCATATATAAGAACAGAAGTTGACTTGTCAAAGGAAAATATCTGTAAATTTGACTTTGCCGAGATAGAGAGCCGAAATTTATATAAGAATTTGCAGGGGTGTAATGAGGCTTTTGTAATGGCAGTAACAACCGGTATATCGGTTGACAGACTTTTGAAAAGGCTGAATATCATCTCACAGGCGGAACATTTTGTAACAGACGGTCTTTCATCAGCAGCAATAGAATCTTTCTGTGACTATGTTTCAGATATTATGAAAACAGGATTGAAATGTGCAAACCGTTTCAGTCCGGGGTACGGTGATGTTTCACTTGAAGTACAGAAGCCGTTGCTGGAAAGACTGTGTGCGGCTGAAACTCTCGGGATAACTCTCAATTCAGCCTATTTGATGACACCTGTAAAATCTATAACTGCAATAATGGGGATAAAATCATGAAAGATATAAGAGAATTGATAAAAGAAAAACGAGTATATTTTGATGGCGGAACAGGAACAGTTCTGCAAAAGAAAGGACTTAAACCCGGTGAGTGTCCCGAAATGTGGAATATCACTCAGCCGCATAAGATAATCACTCTGCATAAGTCGTATTTAAAAGCAGGGGCGAATATAATCAAGACAAATACTTTTGGTATCAACAGGAATAAATTTCTGAATTATGCGGAACTCATACGAAAAGGCATTGAATGTGCAAAGAAAGCTGTTGAGGAAGTCGAGGATAATGAGGAAAAGTATATAGCTTTTGATATGGGACCGACAGGCAGACTTCTTGAACCGTTGGGAGATTTGCCATTTGAGGAAGCAGTGTCGATATTTGCGGATAATATAAAAGTTGCAGTTGAATGTGGCGTTGATTTGGTTCTAATTGAAACAATGAACGACAGCTATGAAACAAAAGCGGCAGTTGTGGCGGCAAAGGAAAACAGTGACTTGCCGATATTTGTGACGAATGTATATGACGGTACGGGAAAATTGATGACAGGTGCAGACCCTGCGGCTATGATAGCAATGCTGGAGGGATTGGGTGTAGACGGTCTTGGAATGAACTGTTCGCTCGGACCCGATAAAATGCTTGAAATAATAGATGAATTTGCGAAATATTCTTCTACTCCGATAATAGTGAATCCGAATGCGGGACTGCCTGAAGTCGTGGACGGTGAAACGGTCTTTAATATCAATGAAGATGAATTTTCTGATTATATGGTGCAGTTAGCGGAACGAGGTGCAACGATATTAGGGGGTTGTTGCGGTACTACTGCAAAATTTATTCAAAAAACTATAGAAAAAACAAGAAATTTGCCTTATAAATATCCGACGGAAAAAGATTTTACAATGGTGTCATCCTATACCCATTCGGTTATCATAGATAAAGACCCTATTCTTATAGGCGAAAGGATAAATCCCACAGGAAAGCCGAAATTAAAGGAGGCTTTACGTACAGGTGATTTGAATTATGTTCTGAATGAAGCTGTACGACAGGCAGATAAAAATGTACATATACTTGACGTGAATGTAGGATTGCCGGAAATTGATGAAACGGAAATGATGAAAAAATGTGTTTCGGGGATACAGGCAGTAACTGATTTGCCTTTGCAGATAGACACGACCAAGTTTGAAACTCTTGAACAGGCAATGAGGATATACAACGGAAAACCCCTTGTAAACTCCGTAAACGGTACAGAGGAGAGTATGAAAAATGTTCTTCCGATAGTGCAGAAATACGGTGGGGGACTTATCGCATTGACGATAGATGAAAAGGGTATCCCTGATAATGCATACGACAGGGCGAAAATTGCGGAAAAGATAATTTCCCGTGCCGCTGAATACGGTATTTCAAGAAAGGATATAATAGTTGACCCGTTGGCATTGACTATCTCATCAAATCCCGAAAGTGCAGTTGTTACTCTTGAAAGTATAAGACTGATAAGGGCATTGGGAGTAAAGACAAGTCTTGGCATATCGAATATATCCTTCGGACTTCCTCAGAGAAATCTTGTGACAAGTACATTTTATGCAAATGCTTTGCAGAGCGGTCTGAATTGTGCGATAATGAATCCGTTTGCAGACGAGATGATGAATGTATATTATGCGTACAGGGCATTGAATCAGCTTGATACGGGTTGCGTGGATTATATAAATTATGCGTCAGCGGTTCAGGGGACTGTAAAAAGTGATGTAAAGACGGAAGAAACCTTGCAGGTATGTATAGTAAAGGGCTTGAAAGACGGTGCAGTTGTGCAGACGAAAAAATTGCTTGAGAGTATTTCACCGCTTGATGTCATAAATAAACATATAGTGCCTGCATTGAATGAAATAGGAACGGCATTCGAGCAGAAAAAGGCGTATCTGCCACAGCTTCTGATGAGTGCGGAAACAGCTTCGCTGTCATTTGAGGAAGTCAAAAAGAAAATTCCCTCGGAACAGGCTGATAAAAGCAAAGCGATAGTTTTGGCAACTGTTAAGGGAGATATACATGATATAGGGAAGAATATAGTAAAAGTCCTTATGGAGAGCTATGGATTCACGGTGTATGACTTGGGCAGAGATGTACCGCCCGAAAAAATACTTGAATGTGCATTGGAGCATAACTGTAAATTAGTGGGACTTAGTGCATTGATGACAACGACAGTGCCGTCGATGGCTGAAACGATAGAATTGCTGAATAAGACTGACAGGTCGATAAAAACTCTTGTAGGAGGAGCGGTATTGAATCAGGAATACGCTGATATGATAGGAGCGGATTTCTACGGAGCAGATGCTATGGACAGTGTAAGATTTGCGGAAAAATTTTATTCAGCCTGAATTTTAGTGATATGATTTTCATAAACATTAACAAAAAGATATCGGGAGTTAATGCTTTATGAAGAATATAATATTTTCAAGTCCGTTCAAATTACGAAATTACGGTTCAGGGAAGAATATAGGTTTGATAATATTCTGTGCAGTGCTTTTTACGGGGATAATATTCGGAGCAGTTTCGGGAAGAAATGCAGACGGTGACCTGATGAAACGGCTTGATTTCATATTTCAGACGAATTATCATATACGCTGTTCACAGGGACTTTTATCGGCATTTGTATCATCATTCGGTTCGGCTGTTATATTTTTGATGATAATATTTTTATTGGGTTTGTCATTGTGGGGTGGATTTTTTTCTTGGACAGTGCCGTTTTTCAAGGGATACGGCTATGGACTGTCAGTGGGATATCTGTACGGATTATACGGTTTTTACGGAGTGGGTTATAATCTTCTGATAGTTCTTCCGGGAATGTTCATTTCCTCGATAGTTATATCAAAGGCTGCACAGGAAGCGATGATTAATTCTGTAAAAATAATAAATCTTTTTGGTAAGAATGAAGTTCGGGATGATCCGCATATACAGATGAAAAAATATCTGAAAATGATGTTTGTATTATTGATATTATGTACGGTGTCATCACTGATTGATATGCTGTTTGCAATGTGTTTTTCGTGGATATTCAAATTTTGAGCCTGTAAACGAGCCATTTTGAAATATAGCGTGATACGTTTTTAATGGACATATCACGCTTTTGGGCTTTGATATGATTTTTTTCGGAATGTTTAGGGATTGACTAAAATCTGTTTTTGTGCTATATTACTGATATGAGTTTTTTATGGCAATGTCGAAAGGAGTTTCCTGAAATGGAAAATATACAAAAACAAATCATATTGACAGGTGACCGTCCTACAGGTCGTCTGCATCTGGGACATTATGTAGGCTCGTTGAAAAGACGTGTTGAACTTCAGAATTCAGGTCTTTATGACGAGATAAATATTCTTATAGCAGATGATCAGGCATTGACGGATAATGTTGATGATCCCGGAAAGATAAGAAGTAATATTATCAATGTGATACTCGATTATTTATCGGTAGGTCTTGACCCCGAGAAAGTGACATTTTGTGTTCAGTCAGCTTTGCCGGCTCTGCACGCATTAACTTTTTACTATATGAATCTTGTAACGACTGCAAGACTTTCACGAAATCCCACAGTAAAGGCTGAAATACAGATGAGAGGATTCGCAGATGAAGGCTTGCCGGCAGGCTTCTTTGCATATCCTGTGTCACAGGCGGCTGATATAACAGCTTTTGATGCAAATATAGTTCCGGTCGGTGAAGACCAGCTTCCGATGATAGAACAGACAAGGGAAATAGTTGAAAAATTCAACAGAATATACGGAGAAACACTTGTACTGCCCAAGGCGGTTATTCCTGATAATGAAATGCAAAGAAGGCTTCCGGGAGTTGACGGAAAGGCTAAAATGAGTAAATCGCTTGGAAACTGCATTTATTTGTCTGATACTCCAAAGACGGTCAAAACACAGGTCAATGGAAAGATGTTTACTGACCCGACCCATCTTAGAATAGAAGACCCAGGACATACCGAGGGTAATGTTGTATTTACATATCTTGATGCACTGTGCTGTGATGACCATTTTGCCGAGTATCTTCCGCAGTATGCGAACCTTGATGAAATGAAGGAGCATTACCGCAGAGGGGGACTTGGTGACGGTGTATGCAAGAAATTTTTGATACAGGTGCTTGAGGAAACATTGACTCCTATCCGTGCAGAGCGTCAGAAATGGGAAAAGGATATAGATACGGTATATGATATTCTCATGGCAGGCACTATGAAGGCAAGAGAACGCACAAACAAGACATTGGAGCGTGTACAGAAAGCAATGCAGATAGATTATTTTGATGACCGCAGAGTTATCAAAGAGTGGAAAAAATTATTGACTAATAAGTAAAAAATAACGGAGCAGAAAATTTCATTTCTGTTCCGTTTGTTTTTGTCGTTCTTTGTCCGAGAGTTCAAATATATAATCGGTAGACACTTTATATAAGATTGCAAGTTTCTTTATCATGTGAGCAGGTATTTCGATTTTGCCGAGTTCATACTTGCTGTAATATTCCTGTCGTATATTGAGATAATCTGCAACAAATTTTTGGGTATAGTCATTGTCATCTCTTAATTCTCTCAGTCTTTTATAATAATATCCCAAAATAATCTCTCCGTATTTGTAAATTATACATAAATTTTATCACAAAGAGAAAAAAATACTTGAAATTAGGTTATATATCACCTATAATATATTCATTATATTATGGAATAAATACCCCTTTATTCAAAAAAATAGCGGAACAGAAAAGTTTTATTTCTGTTCCGTTTATTTTTGTGGTATAATTGAGTGTAAAAGGAGATGTATTTTTATGATTGAAAAGATTTTGGATTATGTTTATGAAAAGTACGGGACAATGCCCGAATACCTGTGGGAGAAATTTCCCGATACATTTGCACTTCGCAATAATGACACCAAAAAATGGTATGCTGTGGGTATGAATGTCAAAAGAAAAGTTCTTGACGGTTCAGACGGTGAAGCAATGATACTTGATATAAAATGCGAGCCGTCTTTCAAAGACCTGCTTATTTCCTCGAAAAAGGGTTTTTATCCTGCATATCACATGAACAAAGAACACTGGATAGCTGTTGTTTTAGACGGAAGTGTCGGTGAAAATGAAATTTATCCGATAATAGACGAGGCTTATGCACTCGTTTCAAAAAAGAGAAAAAATTGACTTTACGGAAACTGAATATTGTGTTATAATTATTTGTCGTAAAAGGGGGTTTTTGAGTGCTGAAAGACGGTGAAAAGCTTGAACCTCTCGGAAACGGTGTAAGGATAATCGTTTCAGGGAAACATAAATTCTGGACAGATACGGTATTGTTGGCGAATTTTGCAATGCCGAAGAAAAATGATACAGCTTGCGATTTGGGGACGGGATGCGGTGCGATACCACTGATATGGAGCAGAAACAATATCCCGAAACACGTCACGGCAGTTGAGATACAGGAAAATGCCTGTTCAATGCTTGAAAGGAGTATTGGACTGAATAATATAGAGAATATCAGCGTGATAAATGCCGATTTGAGAGAGCTTGACGGACTTGTAAAGTATTCGTCTTATGATATGGTAGTATGCAATCCGCCTTATAAGGCTGTCGGGACAGGGATAGTAAACCCTGATGATTCGCTTAAAATCGCAAGACATGAAAGTGAATGTACAATGGATGATATAGTACATACAGCGTCAAGATTATTGAATTTTTCGGGAAAATTCTGTATGTGTCAGAGACCCGAAAGACTGAGTGATGTCATAACGTCAATGAGAAAATTCGGGATAGAGCCGAAAAGACTTAGATTTGTACAGCAAAGACCGAACAAAGCACCGAAACTTTTTCTGATAGAGGGCAGGCGTGGAGGAAATCCGAATGGACTGATAGTAGAGCCTGTTTTGTTCATAGAAAAAGAGGGCGGAGAATTTTCGGATGAAATGATAGAGATATACGGAGCATACAAGGAAGGATATATATGAGCGGAAAATTATATGTAGTGGGAACACCGATAGGAAATCTGTCGGATTTTTCCCCGAGAGCCGTTGAAACTCTCAGGGAAGTAGATTTTATAGCGGCAGAGGATACAAGGGTAACTATAAAACTGCTGAATAAATTTGAGATAAATACCCCAATGATAAGCTATCACAAGTTCAATACAATAGACAGGGGAGATGAGATATGCGACAGGATAGAGAAAGGGGAGAATTGTGCGATCGTAACTGATGCGGGAATGCCGTGTATATCAGACCCCGGGGAAGTTCTTGTCCGTCAGTGTGCAGACAGGGGGATAACCGTCTGTGCAGTACCGGGACCGACTGCATTGGCATCAGCTCTGGCAATATCGGGTCTGCCGACAGGAAGATTTGCTTTTGAGGGCTTTCTGAGCGTGAATAAGCCGAGCAGACGGGAACATCTTTTAGCTGTGAAGAATGAGGAGCGTACAATGATATTCTACGAAGCACCGCATAAACTGACAGCAACCCTGAAGGATATGTATAAAACATTCGGTGACAGGAGAATATCAATAGTCCGTGAGCTTACGAAGATACACGAGGAAGTTATAAGAACGACCCTGAAGCAGGCGGCTGAAAATTATGCTGACGGGGATATAAAAGGAGAGATAGTGCTTGTCATTGAGGGTGCAAAGCGTGAAGAAAAAGAAGTCACACTTGAATATGCCGTGAATCTGGCGAGAGAGCTTGCCGAAAAAGGGATGTCTCTTTCGGAGAGTGCAAAGGAATCGGCGAAACTGACTGGCTTTAAAAAAGGCGATATATATAAAGAATTGATTTAAATGGAGTGAAAAAGAATGGAAGTAATATTGGCATCTGCATCACCGAGGAGAAAGGAGCTTCTTTCAAGACTGTATGACGAGTTCAAGGTTATACCGTCAAGATTAAAGGAAGTAGTTCCGAAAGAATTGGGGGTGGATAACTGTCCAGAATATCTTGCGTGCAAAAAGGCTGAAACGGTTGCGAAGGCGTACAGAAGGTCGCTTGTTATAGGCTGTGATACTTCTGTGATAGTTGACGGAGCGATACTCAATAAGCCCCGTTCAACGGATGATGCAAGGGAAATGATGAAACTGATGTCAGGCAAGACGCACAGAGTCATAACAGGCTGCTGCCTTTTCTATATGGAGAAATACCATAGTTTTTCTGAAGTAACTGAGGTGGAATTTTATCCGCTGACAGATGAAGAAATAGAAAGATATGTAGTAACTCCCGAACCTTATGACAAAGCAGGCGGTTACGGCATACAGGGCAGGGCGGCATTGTTTATCAAGGGCATAAAAGGTGATTATTATAATATAGTAGGTCTGCCGATTGCAAGATTACAGCGTGAGATAGATGAGTTCATGAGTCAGGATTTCAGCGTTGATTTGAACAATAATAAGGAAGAAAAAAAAGAAACCGGACGCAGAAAAAAGAAATAAAAAATTTTAATATACCGTATCTTCAAAGCATATAATTTTTTAAAAGAGTAAAGTGTAAGGATATTGGGAAAGCTCAACTCTCCACTCTCAACACTCCACTCTTAATTGGAGGTGCGGTATGTTTTTTTTGAAAAAGATGATGGCGGTATTTTTAGCAGTGATGATTTGTGTACCGTTTAGTGTAAGTGTCGGTGCATTGTCGGATAATGAGATAACGGCTCCGTCAGCGGTGCTTATTGACCAGAAAACGGGAAAAGTCCTGTATGAAAAAAATGCCCATGAAGTGAGGGCGTGTGCGTCTATAACAAAAGTTATGACGCTGACACTTGTAATGGAGGCAATAGACAGCGGAAAAATATCATTGTCGGATACAGTCACGGCTTCCGAACACGCTTCATCAATGGGAGGTTCGGATATATGGCTTGAGGTAGGTGAAACGATGACAGTTGACGAGATGATAAAAGCGACTGTCGTAGCGAGTGCGAATGATGCCGCCGTTGCATTGGCTGAATATATATGCGGAACGGAGGATGAATTTGTTTCGCAGATGAATAAAAAGGCGAAAGCACTCGGAATGAAAGAAACTGTATTCAAGAACTGCAACGGACTTGACGAAGACGGTCATGTAACAAGTGCGTATGATGTAGCGGTAATGTCAAGGGAGCTTACAAAGCATAAGAAAATATATGATTACAGCAATATATGGATGGACACACTCAGAGGCGGAAAAACGCAGTTGGTCAATACAAATAAATTGCTTAAAAGTTACAGGGGGATAACGGGACTGAAAACAGGTACGACTTCAAAAGCCGGAAGCTGTATAAGTGCAACGGCAGAACGTGACGGATTGAGTCTGATAGCGGTTGTGCTTGGAAGTCAGACAGGAAAGAGCAGATTTTCGGATGCTGCCAAGATACTTGACTACGGTTTTGCGAATTACGGAATGTATACGCCAAAAGTTCCCGAAGGTGCACTGACGGAAATTTCCGTAAATAATGGCATGACTGATAAAATAAAGACAAATGCAAAGATAGATACATCATTTCTGATAAAAAAAGGGGAGAGTGAGAAAATATCTTCCGAGATAATTTTGCCGCAGGAAATAGAAGCACCTGTTGAGAAAGGAGCAGTTCTGGGAAAAATAATATATAAAAGCGACAGCAAACAGATAGCAGAGTATCCGATTACTGCCGCCCAAGATGCGGAACAGATAAATTTTATGAAAATATTTGAAATGATTTTCAGGAGTATAGCGGGAAATATTGTTGTTTAAGTTTTGGGGAAACCGTAGGTATATTTAAGATTATATATATTAAAACCGTCCTTGAACATCAGATTTGCGTCATCATATTTTGAATAGCCGTCTTTTCCGTCCATTACAACAGCAATGAAGATATGATTGTCCATGGTTGCGGAGGCAATGACACAAGAGCCGGCTTCATCGGTATAGCCTGTTTTAAGACCGTCGCAGTATTGTGAATAATAACCGTAGTAGTCGTTGAGCATTATATTTGTATTTACCCAATACATCATACCGCCTTTTAAGAGTTTTCTTTCAGCGTAATGGGTTTTGCAGGAATTGGCAATTATAGGTATGCTTTTGGCATATATGCTTATTTTGGCAAGGTCTTTTGCGGTTGTGTAATGGTTTTTGTCATGCCATCCGTCGGGGTTGACGAAGTGGGAATTTTCCGCACCTATCTGATTGGCGGCATCATTCATAAGGTCAACGAATATTTCGACAGCCTCTTTGTTTGGGATAGATGGGTCATTGCGGTATATCCTTGCACTTGTGACAGCCATTGTATAAGCCGCATCATTTCCGGACGGGAGCATCAAAGCATCCATTAAGGTTTCAAAAGTGAGCTTCATGCCCATTCTGAGACCTGCCGAACTCGATTCTTCACCTATCATTTTTATTTCATTACCGACCGTTATTATCATCTGAGGGTCGGTAATTATTTTTGAAGCAACGATGGCGGTAAGTAATTTTGTGGTGCTTGCGGGATAGCATTTTTTGTCGGAATTTTCTTCAAAGATTATTTCATCAGCGGTTGCGTCGTATAGTACCGAATAATTTGCAGTAACTTTTTTGGTCAAAGTCCTGTAAGCCTTCGGTGTTAATCTTGAAGTATTGATTACAAAATTTCTCTCGTTTTTGTATATGGGTCTGTTGGCATCATAGTCTTCCATTCTGAGGACAGGTTTTGGGATATCGGGCATAGGCATTTCCTTAGCGGCATTTTGAATGGCAAGTCTTTCTTTCTGCTGAGTATCCACAAAATAGACTGTATAGCCTATACCGCCGAGTACGGCTATCGAACACAGTACAGCCGAAAATTTCGTCAAAAAATTCTTTTTCTTTTTTGTTTTAACAATCTTTGAATTGTCAATGATATTTAAATCGGACATGAGATCACTCCTATAAAATAAATTTACAATATAAGTTGGGCTGTGTCAAGAGAAATTATGTAAAATAAAATCAAGATATATGAAAAAATAAGAAAAAGAGAGTATGAGAGAGAAAAGCGAAGTAAGACAATGTGTAAATACTGGAATTTGACTTTTATTGGCTTTGACCTTTTCTGACTTTTGATATACAATAAACTCACAAGGTCAAAGAAAGTCAAAGACAAGGACAAGAATACAAGAGGTGACCGGAATATGAAAATGAGCGATCTTGTAGCACAGTATATATTGAAAATGCTTGATGAAAGTGATGGAAATGCCGAGATACAGAGAAATGAACTTGCCGGCATATTAGGCTGTGTTCCGAGTCAGATAAATTACGTCATAACATCGAGATTCACGCCCGAACAGGGATATATAGTCGAAAGCAGACGTGGAGGCGGAGGCTATATCAAGATAACAAGGGTCACAACTGACAGACGGGTAGCTTTAATGCACATAGTAAACTCGATAGGTGACAGAATTTCCTCGGCAACAGCACAGGCAATTTTGGGGAATATGTCGGCACAGGGGCTTGTTTCGGAGTACGACAGAGTATTGATATCCTCGGCACTTTCCGATAATGTATACTCAAATGTACCACAGGAACAAAGAGATGTTTTAAGAGCGTCTATAATGAAAAATATGCTGATAACATTGGTTATCCTGCAAAACTGATAAAAAACGGAGGTAATGAATTATGTTATGTCAATCATGCGGAAAAAGACAGGCAACTACACATATTAAGACGATACTTAACGGTGAACTGAAAGAATATGATATGTGTTCGGAATGTGCGGATAAAATGGGCTACGGTTCATTTTTCGGGAATATGGGATTCGACTTGAATAAACTGTTTGGCAGTTTCATGGACAGCTTTCCTTCGACATCACGGGCAGCAAAAAGATGTCAGTGCTGCGGCAGCAGCTTCGAGGACATTGCAAAGTCGGGCAAAGTGGGCTGTGCAAATTGCTATGACGTATTCTATGAGGAGCTTTTGCCGTCAATACAGAGAATACACGGCAGGACTTCACATATAGGAAAATTGGCACATTCGGCAGGTACACAGGTCAAAGTAAGAAATGAGCTTGCAAAACTCAGGGCTGAACTTCAGAAAGCCATCAAAGAACAGGAATTTGAAAAAGCGGCTGAAATTCGTGACAGAATAAAAGAGCTTGAAAAGAACAATACTTGAATCATGGGAAAGGAATGATGATTTATGAGTGAAAAGAAATTTGATACACTGAAAGATGTCAGTGATGTTGTTATAAGTACAAGGATAAGATTTGCAAGAAATCTTCGAGAATATCCTTTCCCGTGCAGACTGAACGACGATAAGAAAAGAGAGGTTGCATCTATCGTAAAATCAGCCGTTCTTGACGGTCATTCGGCAATTTCGGACAGATTTGAATATATACAGATGTCTGAGCTTACACAGGAAGAAGCGGTATCGCTTGTTGAAAGACATCTTGTAAGCCCCGAATTCATATCAGAAAGACAGGGCAGAGGACTTCTTTTGCTTGATGATGAATCGGTAAGTATAATGATAAACGAAGAAGACCATATCAGGATACAGGTTATAAGTCAGGGAATGAGTCTTGACAGCACTTATGATTTAGCGGATAAGATAGATACACTGCTTGATGAACAACTGAATTTTGCTTTCAATGATAAGCTGGGTTATCTTACACAGTGTCCGACAAATATCGGTACAGGAATGAGAGCATCTTTGATGCTGCATTTGCCGTCGCTCAAAGAGAGCGGAGCAATGGGAAGAATAAGTGCATCTCTTTCAAAGCTGGGACTTGTCATAAGAGGAATGTACGGAGAGGGAACTGAACCGAAAGCGGCTATCTATCAGCTTTCCAATCAGGTCACACTTGGGATATCCGAACAGGAGGCAATAAATAATCTCCGTGATATAGCATATCAGCTTGTGACACAGGAGAGAAATTCCCGTGAAGAACTAAAAAAGAATATAGACATTCAGGATAAAGTATATCGTTCATACGGAATACTTCAGTATGCGAAGCTCATCAGCAATGAAGAATGTATGCAGCTTCTTTCAAACGTCCGTTTCGGATTGGAGTCGCAGATATTGACGGGGATAGACATTTCTACGATAAACCGCTTGCTTATTGAGATACAGCCTGCAACTCTTATGAAAAATATAGGTAAGAAGCTTACTCCTCAGGAACGTGACAGGATAAGGGCGGAGCTTGTGAGAAGTGCATTGATGAAACCTCAGGTTCCATCTACCCACAGACTTGAAGAATAATTAGCAATGAGTAATGATTTGGAAACATCAGTTTTATTGAAAAGGGGGATTTTTTATGTATAAATTCAATGGTTTTACGGAAAAGGCAAACAATGCCATTAATTTGGCAATAGAATCCGCACAGGATATGGGACATACTTATATAGGCAGTGAGCATATTTTGTTGGGACTTCTTGAAAATGAAGACGGTGCAGCATATACGGTATTGGATAAATGCGGTGCAAGTGCCGATAAACTTGAGGAGCTTATAAAAGAGGAAATTGGTACGGGTGAAAGGACTAAGCTGACCCCTGATGATTTTACTCCAAGGACAAAGAGAGTTTTGCAAACAGCCATAATGCAGGCGGCAAATATGGGTCATAATTATGTTGGTACGGAGCATATACTGATAGCTCTTATATCAGACGGAGAAAGCTATGCCGTCAGATTTTTACAGTCAATGGGTATTCGTCCGAATGATATCGTAAAATCGCTCAATGAAGCATTGGGTGGCAGTGACAGCGATGACAGCTTTGTTCACGGAAATTCAAACGGCAGTGATGAAAAGTATAAATCGGGCGGCAAGACAAAGTTATTGGATAAATTCGGCAGGGACTTGACTGAGATAGCCAAAAAGGGTGGCATTGACCCCGTTATAGGCAGACAGAATGAAATTGAAAGAGTTATACAGATACTTTCAAGGAGGACGAAAAATAATCCATGTCTGATAGGTGAGCCGGGTGTCGGCAAAACGGCAGTGGCAGAGGGACTTGCATTGAAGATAGTATCGGGAGATGTCCCCGAACCGCTCAAAAACAAGCGTATAGTATCGCTTGACCTGACAAGTATGATAGCGGGTACAAAGTACAGGGGCGATTTTGAGGACAGAATAAGCGGTGCTATTGATGAAGTCAAAAAGGCAGGTAATGTTATACTCTTTATAGACGAATTGCATACAATAATCGGAGCAGGCTCGGCAGAGGGTTCGGCAGATACAGCAAATATATTGAAGCCGTCACTTGCAAGAGGAGATGTTCAGGTAATAGGAGCAACTACAATAAATGAATACAGGAAGTATATTGAAAAGGATGCGGCACTTGAAAGACGTTTCCAGCCTGTTACAGTCGGTGAACCGACAGAGGAAGAAGCAATACTTATCCTGAAAGGATTGCGTGACAGGTATGAAGCACATCATAAAGTCAGGATAACTGATGAAGCGATAGAATCGGCAGTCAAACTGTCATCAAGATATATTGCAGACAGATTTTTGCCCGACAAGGCTATTGACCTTGTAGACGAAGCTGCATCAAGAGTTCGCCTGAGAGCCTATACAGCTCCTGATGACTTGCAGGACATTGAAAATAAGCTGAAATCGCTTGAAAAGGAAAAGGCAGAGGCTGTCAATAATCAGGATTTTGAACACGCTGCAGGTATAAGGGATGAAGAAAAGAAACTCCGTGAAGAACTTGAAGGCAAGAAAAAAGTGTGGCAGGAGAAGAATGAGCATAAAAACGGTGAAGTCAATGCCGAGGATATAGCAGAGATTGTTTCAAGCTGGACAGGAGTACCTGTTGTACAGCTGACACAGGAGGAAAGTCAAAGACTTTTGAAATTGGAGGATATACTCCATGAGAGGATTATCGGACAGAATGAAGCCGTGTCGGCAGTTGCAAAGGCTATAAGACGAGGCAGAGTAGGCTTGAAGGACCCGAACAGACCCGTAGGTTCATTCATATTCCTCGGACCGACAGGCGTTGGTAAAACGGAATTGTGCAAGGCACTTGCACAGGCAATGTTCGGTGACGAGAATGCAATGATAAGATTTGATATGTCGGAGTTCATGGAGAAGCATACGGTTTCAAAACTTATAGGTTCACCTCCCGGATATGTAGGCTATGATGAGGGCGGTCAATTGACAGAGATGGTTCGTCGTAAACCGTATTCGGTACTGCTCTTTGATGAAATTGAAAAGGCACATCCCGATGTATTCAATATGCTTTTGCAGATACTTGACGAAGGCAGATTGACTGATTCACAGGGCAGACACGTCAATTTCAGGAATACCGTTATAATAATGACCTCAAATGTCGGAGCAAGACTTATTACGGAACATCAGACAAGCGTAGGATTTTTCGGAGGAGAAGTTTCGACAGGAAATGATGATTCAAAGATAAGGGAATCGGTTTTGGGAGAGCTTAAAAAGCTGTTCAAGCCCGAATTTTTGAACAGGGTCGATGATACGATAGTATTCAATAAGCTGACGAGTGAAGATATACAGGCGATAGCCAAGAATCTTCTGAAGAATCTTGAAAAGAGATTGTCTGACCTTGATATCAGGGCTGAATTCAGACAGGAAGCCGTTGAGGCGGTCGCAAAAGCAGGATTTGACGAAGTATACGGAGCAAGACCTTTAAAGAGAGCCATACAGTCGCATATTGAAGATGCAATTTCCGAAAAAATGCTTGACGGAAGCATAAAAAGCGGAGATACCGTGATATGTGACTATAAAGATGGTAAGTATACATTTGAGGTGGAAGTGAAATGAAAATAAGAGTAGGACACGGCTATGATGTGCATAGATTCGCAGATGACAGGAAACTGATATTGGGAGGAGTGGATATACCGTATGAGAAGGGACTTCTGGGACATTCCGATGCAGATGTGCTTGTTCATGCGATAATGGATTCAATGCTTGGAGCAGCGGCATTGGGGGATATAGGGATACATTTCCCCGATATCGACCCGAAATACAGCGGAGCCGACAGTATAGAACTTTTGAAAGAGGTCGTAAGACTTCTCAAAGAAAAGGGATTTGCTGTGTCGAATATAGATGCTACTGTTATAGCACAGAAACCGAAATTAAAGCCGTATATTGAAAAAATGCGTGAGAGAATAGCAAATGCAATGGATACGGATATCGAGAACGTAAGTATCAAAGCAACGACAGAAGAAAAGCTCGGATTCACAGGAAGATTAGAGGGTATATCCGCACATTGTGTTTCACTGATAGAAAAAGAGTAAAAAATAATGACACATAGACCTTAAAAATGATATAATCCCCATATAGTAAATATACTATATGGGGATTGTTATATGTCTACAAGTAATAATAAAAAGATGCAACCTGTAAAAGCATACCCTAAAGATGAATATGCTTTTACAGGTTGCATATAACAAAGAAATTTATGAATATTTTATGCGATTTATATTTGATACCTACTTTTATTTTCTTTTTACTTCAATATTTTTATAAATATCTATATATTTTTTAGCCATTTCCGTACAAGAGTCCTGGGATATTGTATTTCTTACAATGCTTTTTATACGATTGACTTTTGTTGGTTTCAGAGTCGAAAACATTTTTAAATAATTAGCAAATTCTTCTTCGCTCTTATAAACAAATCCGTTTACCCCATCTTGTATCATTTCATAAACAATTTTTTCTCTATCTTCTTTTATAAGGACCGGAAGACCACATGACATTGCCTCTCCAAACGACATAGACATTAAACCATCATCATAAGAACATACATACATATCACATGCCGAATATATTTCAGGCATATTTTTATTAGGAATCGTTCCTGCAAAAAGTACAATATCATCTATATTTAATTTTTTACATATATTTTTTAAATACTCGGTTTCGGTACCGTCACCGACTATCAAAAATTGTATATTGTCATCTTTTGTTATATATTTAGAAAAAGATGACAATGCAAATTCAAGATTTTTTTCGATAGATAAACTACCTGCAAATACTGCAACGGTTGATGTACTTGAAAGATTGTATTTTTTTCTTGTATTTTTTATGTCTTGTTCATTGAATTTTGTATAATTAAAAAGTTCCTTATCGACTCCACATGGTACTATTTGAACCTTGTTTTTTCTTTTGGCTCGTCTGACAAAAATATCTGCTCTTATACATGATGATGTAACTTCATCCGCTGTATCAAGCATATCAATAAAATGTTTTTTTTCAAATATAGTCTTTATCATCCATACAAACTTATTTTCGTTTGCAAATCTGTCAAGAAAGTAGTCGTGTATTGTATATACTATTTTTGCTTTGGAAATATCCCCTACTTCAAGACCCATATAACCTATTTTTGTATCGGTGTGTATATGAACGACATCCGGTTTGAAATTACATAAAAACTTGAGCACGTTAGGATCATCTATTTTTTTACATTCATGTCCATATTTATTATTTACTATTTTTGCAGGACATATTATAACACCTTTTTTATAGTATGCTTTTTCGACATTTGGAGATGATGTCACTATTAATACCGTATGTGACAAATTCTCTAACCCCTTCTTCAATACTTCTACATAACTTGATATGCCGCAAACATTTGGTACGAATACCTCTGTAAAAATCAATATACGCATATAAAAATCACCATCTATTTATTATAAATATAGTTTCCATTATATCACATTTTCTTTATAAACAAAAGAGATTTTTATAATTTATAAAAAAGCTCTTTAAAATTCAATAAAAATATTGTATAATGTTAATTGGAATTTTGTTGACTTTTTAAAATATTTGGAGGTGTATTATTTATGGAAACAAAATTTTCAGTAACCCTTGATAAAATTATATCCGAACTCGAACTTGACGTAGCATATATGCCTACCGAACCGGAGAAAATATCTGTTTCATCTAAGGATATAACTCGTCCCGGTTTGGAACTGACGGGCTATCTTGATTTCTTTGACAATTCAAGAATTATATTGTTTGGTAATACCGAAAACAGTTATCTTAATAAATTCAGTTCGGAACAAAGGGTTTATGTTATAGAAAGAATATTTGCCCTTCAGCCACCGGCTATTATTATAACAAGAGGGATTATTCCTTATAGTGAGTTGATGTCTGCCGCTGACAAGTACAAAATACCTGTTCTGCGTTCTTCGGAAGCAACTTCTACTCTGTCGGCATCTCTTGTATCTCTTTTAAACTCGGAACTTGCTCCACGTGTAACACGTCATGGTGTTCTTGTCGAAGTATACGGTGAAGGTCTGCTTATTGTTGGTGACAGCGGTGTCGGTAAAAGTGAAACTGCCATTGAACTTATAAAAAGAGGCCACAGACTTATAGCAGATGATGCTGTTGAAATCAGAAGAATATCAAACAAGCAGCTTATCGGCTCAGCTCCCGAAAATATCCGTCATTTTATCGAACTGCGTGGCATAGGTATTATCAATGCAAGGCGACTGTTCGGTATGGGAGCCGTAAAACTCAGCGAAAAAATTGATATGGTCATAAATCTTGAATTATGGGATAACAAAAAAGTTTATGACCGTATGGGAATGAGCAGTGAGAAAACCGAGATACTCGGCAATGAAGTACCTATTGTGACTATCCCTGTAAAACCCGGTAGAAATCTTGCCGTAATTATCGAAGTTGCCGCTATGAACAATCGTCAACGTAAAATGGGCTATAATGCAGCCCGTGAGCTTTTTCAGATGCTTGGTCTTGAGTATCCCGAAGAAAACGGAGAACAACAAAATATTCCATTTTAAAAAAATATTTAATCAGGAGATTTTTTATGATAAACGAAAATTTTTTCAATTTACTCAAACAGCAAAATGCTGTTCTCTATCCGAATGAACCTATGAGCAAACATACCACTTTCCATATCGGTGGAAATGCTGATTGTTTTTGCGAAGTAAAAACAATTAATTCTTTAAAAAATATAATACTTCTCTGCAAGAAATATGCTGTTCCCTATTTTATAATCGGCTTGGGCTCTAACCTTCTTGTTTCAGATAATGGCATAAAAGGTCTTGTTATAAAACTCGGAGGTGAATTCAATGCTATTACTTTATTGGAAGATAATACCATCAGATGCGGTGCCGGTGTATCACTTGCCGGACTCTGTGTATTTGCACGAAAAATGTCTTTAAGCGGTCTTGAATTTGCATGGGGAATTCCCGGCTCGGTGGGAGGTGCAGTTTATATGAATGCAGGTGCTTATGATGGCGAGATAAAAAATGTAGTCACCTCTGTACGATATATTGATAATCAAAGCTTCCAAAAAAAATATTCAAAAGATGAACTGGACTTCAGCTATCGTCATAGTGTATTTACCGATACAGATAATATCATAACAGATGTAACATTCCGGCTTGAACCTAAACCGCAAGAACTCATCATTGACCGTATGCAGGAACTTATGGACAGAAGAAAAGCCAAACAGCCTATCAATCATCCAAGTGCCGGAAGCGTATTTAAACGACCCGGTAAAAACATTTATGCCGCTGCACTTATAGAAGAATGCGGCTTAAAGGGATTCGCAATAGGAGGGGCAGAAGTAAGCACAAAACATTCCGGTTTTATTGTAAATGATCATAATGCTACTGCACAAGATGTTAAACAGCTTATTGAACATATTCAAAAAGTCGTTTTAGAGAAAAAAGGTATACAACTTTGCTGTGAAGTAAAATTTATAGGCTGATTTGATTTTTATACAAGGATATGATATATTATGGAATTTATTATAATAACGGGTTTATCCGGTGCAGGAAAGTCCGTTGCAATGAAAAATATGGAGGATATGGGATATTATTGCGTTGATAATATACCTCCCGTACTTTTGTCAATTTTCTACGAACTCTGTGAAAAATCGTCCGACAACAAAATGAAAAAAATTGCTGTTGTTACAGATATAAGAGCCGGTGATGCTTTTGAGGAACTTTTTGATGCTACCGACAAGATGACAGAAGATAAAAAATTGTACAAAATACTTTTCCTTGATGCAAAGGATGATATTCTTTTACGCCGATTTCGGGAAACACGTCGAAAACACCCTCTTACAGATATATGCGACGGCTCAACCGAAAAGGCTGTAAAACTTGAAAGAGAACTTCTTATGCGTGTAAAAGCTCGTGCCGACTATGTCGTAGACACTTCAACTCTCTCTAATTCACAGCTTAAAGAACGTATTTCATTGCTTTTTTCAAATGGCATTTCTTCCGGAATGACTGTTACATGTATGTCCTTTGGCTTTAAACACGGAATTCCTGCAGAAGCCGATTTGGTTTTTGATGTGAGATGCCTTCCGAATCCTTTCTATATTCCCGAATTGAAAACTCATACAGGTCTTGAAGCTTGTGTTTTTGACTATGTAATGCAGTTTGAGCAATCCAAAGAATTTGCGGAAAGAATGTTCTCACTTATTGATTATGCATTGCCATTGTATCTTTCGGAAGGTAAAAGTCAGCTTGTTATAGCGATAGGCTGTACGGGTGGAAAACACCGTTCTGTAACGCTTACAAGAGTTCTTTATAAACATATTCTTGAAACAGGTCAGCGTGTAACAGTATATCATAGAGATGTGGGTAAGGCGGGAAAATAATGTCTTTTTCAAAAGAAACAAAGAGTGAACTTTGTAGTGCCAATATCTTTAATAAAGAACAAAAAATAGCACAGGTTTACGGTATGGTATTGTTTTCAAGAACATTTTCAAACAGTAACATATCATTTTCAACAGAAAGCCGTTCGGTAGCTACTTTATACTCTCAGGAACTTTCCGCTCTTACAAACACTATAGTTGATTTAAATGTTAAACTTATACGCAAAGGCGGAGAAACCAATGTTTATACACTGTCAGTACCTGATACAAATGATTGTGCAAAAATTTTCGACTTTTTCGGTCATGTACAAAATCAAATCAATCTACGCATAAACCGTGCAAATATTGAAGATGACGAGTGTATCAAGTATTTTCTGAGAGGAGCTTTTTTAGTATGCGGAAATGTAACTTCACCAACTAAGGACTATCATCTTGAGTTTGTTGTACCTTATAAAAGACTTGCATCTGACCTTGAAACTATAATATCCGAAATCAGAGAAATTGACATTCATCCCAAAATCGTCAGACGCAAAGGAAATTATGTTGTATATATCAAAGGATGTGACAATGTTACCGATATTATAACATATATCGGAGGACAAATGTCTGCTATAGAAGTTATACAAAATAACATATATAAGTCTGTAAGAAATAAAATAAACCGGAAGATAAATTCCGAAACCGCCAACTTAAAAAAAACAGCTCTCGCTTCGGCTATACAACTTAAAGCTATAAACATAATACAATCTAAAAAAGGATTGGAATACTTGCCTGACGAGCTGAAAGAAGTTGCTCAGATAAGGATTGAATATCCGGAATACAATCTTCGTGAAATCGGTGCAGCTTTACAAGTACCTATAAGCCGTTCAGGTGTAAATCACAGAATACAACGTATACTTAAAATAGCGGAAGAACTTTCCGATAAATAATGCGTACAAAAATAAACCGTAACTCCATAAAATGATTTGTGGAATTACGGTTTATAAATTTAAAATATTATTTTATATTTTTTCAATTATTTGTCTTATCTCGTTTTCGGCTTTCTGAACTTCTTCAAGAAAAGCCCGTGAGGAGATTCGTAATGCACCATTACCCAAAATAATAAGTTGTTCCATTCGATCGGATGTTACCACATATACTCTATGATGTTTTGCTATGCGGTGTGTAACTCTCTCAATATACATATCGGCAGTTTCGGCTTCCTTAGTGTAGATAACACTAATACCGCTGATTTTTTCAACTTCTTCTTTTTGACCTTTAACTTTATAGGCATCAAATACCAATATAAGTTCACATTGATTATATCCTCGATAGTTACATAAAATATTGATAAGTGTATCACGAGCAGCATCAATATTATTTTCTGCAAGTTTTTTCAGATTTTCCCATGAAAAAATCACATTATAACCGTCAACTAAAATATATTTCGTATTATCATCAGAATTTTCTTTTATTTTAACGGGCTTATATGCTGAATTGTCTGAAGAAGCTATGTAAATTTCACTTGGCTGCGGTGACTGTTTACGTTTAAACGAACCATACGTCGCTTCAAATATCTGCATAAGTTCCTTATCAAGTGCAAATAAATCTTTTTGTGAATGATATTCTGATAATGGTCTTGTTTTTACAACTCCGGTCGGTGAAGAATCAAGTGTACTACTCAGGTGCATCTTTGAGGGGACTTCATTCCATTTGACGATATATCCTGCTCCATGAGAACAGAAAACCGAATCACATGGATTATCTGTATCATGTTCGGGATCGTAACCAAAAGAACTTATAACTTCTTCGGCATTATGACAAGTATCATAACCGCTGAAACGGTAATTCAAGCAACCTTTTCCATGAGTATACTGAGCAACTTCCGTTCCGTAGGTTATTATTTCGGAAACAGGCACTTTTCCAATGAAAACAACTGTATTATCCGCATTGGTGCGTGGCGGTTCAAAGCTGCCTGACATTCTCTGTATATCGGTCATCGCTCGCCCTACACATTCAGCAGGCACTTCAAGCGTAAAATCGTAGTAAGGTTCTAAAAGTATATTCTTGGCACATCTCAATCCCTGACGGACAGCTCTCAGAGCCGCCTGACGGAAATCACCGCCTTCGGTATGCTTTATATGTGCTTTTCCTGACTTCAATGTTATTTCGATATCTGTTATCGGTGAACCTGTCAGTACACCTATATGCTTTTTTTCATACAGTTGAGATAATATCAGATGCTGCCAGTTCCTGCTTAAAACGTCTTCCGAACATTCTGTTTTAAAGATTATACCACTATCTCTTTTAAGAGGTTTCAATATCAAGTGTACTTCGGCGTAGTGTTTTAATGGTTCAAAATGTCCTACACCTTCTACTATATTATCTATGGTTTCTTTATAAATAATACTGCACTTTCCGAACTCTGCTTCAAACCCGAAACGTTCTTTTATCATGCTTTTCAGTATTTCTGCCTGAACTTCTCCCATTATATCCAACTGAATCGAGCCGTTCCAATCATTACATTCAATATGTAGCTGAGGGTCTTCTTCCGAAAGTGAACGAAGTTGCTCAAATGCAGTATGCTGATTTACTTCGGGTGGAAGTATAAGCGAATATGTCATAACGGGAGCAAGTAAAGGCAAACCGGTATTTTTCTCTTGTCCAAGTCCGTCACCGGGTTGTGCAAAGTGTATTCCCGTTACCGCACATATCGTTCCTATATCAGCCTGTTCCGTGGAAGTAAACTTATCACCTGAATACAAGCGTATCTGTGCAACTTTTTCTTGTTTTATATTCTTATCACTTGTCAGAACATCACGAACACGTAATACTCCACCTGTTATTTTCATAAATGTCAAACGCTGTCCCTGCTTGTCTTCAGATATTTTAAATATCTTTGCACCAAAATCACCGTTGTCATAAGGCATTTCCGTAAACTCGTTAAGAATTTTTAAAAAATGCTCTATCCCATCTATTCTCAGTGCTGAACCGAACAGACAAGGAAATAATTTTTGCTGCTTTATAACTTTTTGAACGGACATTTGTGTGATTGTATTGTTGAGACAGTATTCTTCAAGCATATCATCGTCAATGGTTGCTACCGATTCATACCAATTTTTATCATATATTTCAGTAAAATCTATACATCCATCACTCAATTTTCTCCTGAGCTGTCTTAGAATATGAGTTTTGTCTGCTCCTGCCAAGTCCATTTTATTTACAAATATAAAGCATGGTATACGATATTTTTGAAGAAGCTGCCATAAGGTCTGTGTGTGACTTTGTATACCCTCGGTTCCGCTTATTACTAAAATAGCATAGTCAAGAACTTGCAGTGTACGCTCCATTTCTGCTGAAAAATCAACGTGTCCGGGCGTATCTAACAAAGTGAAATGTGTATCTCCATAATCAAAAGATGCCTGTTTGGAAAAAATTGTGATTCCTCTTTCACGTTCCAATAAATATGTATCCAAGAATGAATCATGGTGGTCAACACGTCCCAACTTTCGTATTGCACCTGATAAATATAACATAGCTTCTGAAAGAGTTGTTTTTCCTGCATCAACGTGTGCAAGTATACCTATAACAATTTTTTTCATGTTACTGACCATCCTTTTTTATTCCTGAACACATTGTAAGTAAGAGTTTTCACATTAAAACTTATACACTTAATTCTTTTTTTGTAATCTGTATTCATCAATCTGTATTTTCATATATCTGTTTGTCATTATAAATATAAATAGATCCACAGCACCAAAGACAACTAATATTAATGCCATATTTATCGAAATAATGCCGTAATATTTTGTTATATTAATTATTATATCTGTAGCTACTATAAAATATCCTGCTGTCAGAACAGCTGTACTTATCATTAATAACAAAACTCCATTTGTTACTTGCTTTTTTATGGATGATACCGTAACAGATAAAGATATAAATTTAAGTGTCGGAAAAAACATTATTATTGCCGGTAGCATCATTGCTCTAAGGGATGCCAGCTTATAACCTTCACCACTTTGTACCGCTGATATGAATGCACCTACAAATAAAAATGCAAATATAAGCGAACAAATTACACTCATAACAATTGATGTAATTTTTATTATATTAAATCCTGTCGATTTTGGATATTTTTTATAAATACTATATGTAGCACATAATTCTGTAATTTTAACAGCTGCTATGCAAATATCTGCAACAGCTATTGCTGTTATCAATAACTTGCTCTGATTCAATTTCGTTTCGTAAGGCACATCATCAAGCCCGAATGAAAAATATACATTTTCGGAAACAGCAGCAAATACAAACATTATAACTGCCATAACCAAAAGACATAAAAAGCTCACCAAAAGTGTTATTATCATTCCAAGCATTATCTTCGACTGAAAAACATTTTTGATTTGATTCATATTTTTTACTTTACCCATTTTTTTACATCTCCTTTTAAATAATTAATAGTCAATTTTATTGTTACGAGGATATTCGGTGTGGGGGATATCGAAAGGCGGCATCATCAATTTATGATTAGAATATGCTTCAGATGTATAATTTTTGTCCTCGGAAAATACTCGTACTTCAATTTCTTCGTCATATACCATATCATCATAAAAATCGTCAAAGTATTCATCATCTGCCAACACATTTGATGAATAATTATAAACCGACATCATAAGAGAAATAAAAAATATTATCAGGCTGACCGACATAATAATATTTACAATATCCGATGCAAGCGATGCAGGTGAAAAATTTTCTGTTCCATAATCTACCATTACAATATTATAAAGCAATGATATAAATTCTGCAGCTGCCGAAACGGCTCCGACACCTGAAATGAATCCTGCAAGACCTGAACCGATTTTAATTATCGCAGTACCATTAAAATAATGTTCCATACCTATTAAAAATCTTATCATTGCTATTTCAAGTATGATGGATACAGCTCCAAATGCTATCGTTAAAATAAACAATTTACGGGAGTTATTATTTACCGTTTGCTGAAATGCAGCCGCTTTTACTGCATAATAATTAATGACACTCACAGAAGCAATAGAACATACTGCCGTGATAATTGAAACAATCAATCCCAAAATTACCGAAAACTTTATAAGTTTTATTCCTCTTATAAGTTTGGGAATATTTTCTTTTGACGCTGAAAATATTGAAAAAAACAATCCAAACGTTATCAAACACAAACATAATATTACAACCGCTCCGAAAATCCCATTTATTAACGATACAGTTGAATTTGAATAACTTGTTATGTAATAAATACTTTTAAATTGGTCTATTATCGACACATCAAATACGGCAATCAATGTTTTTATTACAACAAGCATAGTAAAAGATAAAATAGAGAATGCTAACATAAATACAGATGTTCCGGTAAAAATGTTTTTGGCATTATATTTGATATTGCGATAAATCAATTTTTCATCCATAAATAATCCACCTTTAATAAAAAATATTATGGTTTATTATACATCAAAATTGAACAAATATCAACAAAAAAATATCTTTTACCATGGAAATCAAGTTTCTAATAAAGAAATTTAATGATCCAAAATTCTTAAAATATGACGTGGTTCAAGCAAACAATCAAGCATAATTTTAGAAATGGCT
>CACZZB010000008.1 GCA_902785555.1 uncultured Ruminococcus sp. | reverse complement strand
TATTGGAACGCATGGCTTTTAATAGGAATATTATTTATTCCGATGTTCATAGCAGGGATAATTTTAATGAAAAAAAATCCGTATCTTTTGGAAAAAAGGCTTGATGTCAAAGAAAAGCAGTCACAGCAGAAAACAGTCATTGCATTGAGCGGTATAATGTTTTTATCGGGATTTATCGTTGCAGGATTGGATTTCAGATTTCAATGGATAAAAATACCCGAATGGACTGCGATTATCGGAGCAGTGCTATTTCTCATAGCATACGGTTTGTATGCGGAAGTGCTGAGGGAAAATACATATTTGTCGAGAACTATCGAAGTACAGGAAAATCAGAAAGTCATAGATACAGGCTTGTATGGAATAGTCAGACACCCGATGTATGCAGTGACAGTTATATTATTTTTGTCAATGCCGATAGTGCTTGGTTCATTGATAGCTTTCATAATATTCCTGACATATCCGTTTATCATAGCAGGAAGAATAATAAACGAAGAAAAGGTGCTTGAAGAAGGGCTTGCAGGTTACAGCGAATACAAGAAAAAAGTAAAATACAGACTGATACCATTTATATGGTAAGAAGGTGGGAATATGCTTTTTAAAAAAGATAACCCAGTTCTGATGAAAATTCAGGCAGAAACGATTTTTTACAATTATATCAGATGGCATGACAGTGATTACAAAAACGTGATTGAGATAAAATATGCTGAATTTAAAGACTATTATCGTTTTGGTTTGGTTTATGGTAATGGGCGTATGATGTCTATTTATAGTGTTTTTAAGCATAATGGGAATGTTATATTAGCACCCATTTGAAAGTGTACTTAAAAAGGAGATCAAAAAAATGCTTACTGAAAAATATGACCCGAATGACAGATTTGAATATGTATATTCACAGGGCGGTGTTGATAGAATACTTGTTTTAAAAGACAAAATGACGGGAGTGCATTATCTTATAACGAGAACGGCTAACGGAAATGGTGTCGGGATAACTCCTCTTATGAACGCTGACGGCTCAATGTTCACGACAGAGGTTGAAGAAACTTGGTAAATTAATTGACAAAAGGCTTGTATTGGGATAAAATATTTATATAGAATATTTCCGATAGGAGATGTAAAAATGGCGGATAACAAAAATCCAATAGAAAATAATATTGCAGGTAAGTCGGTCATTCTGATAATAGCGATAGCGTTATCATTGGCAGTGCCTATGGGTGTCAGTATGTTCAGCGAAGAAAATGTTGATACCAAGCCTGTCACAGATAATTCTGAGATAACTTTACAGGTATCGGAAAAATCCAAAAATGCAGACGTTTCCGAAAAAGAGGAAAGCAAAGAAGAAATAACCGAAATTTCCGGCTATTACATGGAAGATATTTACAAGCTGGAAAATGTCGATTATTTCGCTTCGGGAACAATAGAACATATATTTGACGGTACAATAAATAAGAAAGGCAATGCAACGGGTTATCATTATACAATGGTGCTTGACAGCAAGGGCAAAATTATTGAGGGTACACGTTCAAAGGAAGATGAAAACGGAGTTTTCACAGGTAATGTTGAAGTTGACGGAGTAAAGAAAAACGGTTTCAGTTCATTCTATCCCGAAAGCTGGACACCTCAGCAGGTCGTTGATGCAATAAACACAGCGTATGACGAGGCAGTGTCAAATCCCGATAATCCTACATCAAAATCACTTTGGATAGGTCATTACGGTGATATCGAGATAGATATGTACCTTGATGACAGTCATAAAATAACAACGGCATATCCTGTATATCAGAAGTGATGAGTAACAGAAGATTTGATTTTACCGACCAAATGTATGAAAAACCCGCTTCCGTTTTAAAGGAATATCAGGCAGTTGAAGTACCTATACCCAAAGGAAAAGCTGTTTCAAGAATATTTGCATTGACTGCGTTCATTATGCCAATATTATCATTTTTCATCATGCCTTTTGTAATGGAAATGATAATAAAATTTGGCTCACTGTTGGCTATGCTTGCGGCAATTTTGTTTATAATGGCAATGGTATTGCTATTGTTGTATGGGATAAAGTGGTCGCAGGTAAGAAGAACAAAACTTGAAAAAATATGTACTGTTCGTGTAAAAGGATATTTTGAGGGATATGAATACAGAAATAAATATGATAAGGTTTTTGCACCGAAATATAAGGTGCTGATAAATGGCGGATACGAAATACGCACGGTTGATGATTTCAGCTTTTCAGGGAACAGACCTGCGGAAACGGATTTTTTTGTAAATCCAAACGGATATGAAATTATATTTGCGGATAATTCATATAATAAAATATCTTCAACTTGTATTATTGGCGGAATGATGACGGGCATATTTATTATGTTTGCCCTGTTTATAAAAAGTGGTTTGGTAATATAAAAATATCTGTAAGGAGGTGAAAAATTATGCTTTGGGTATGGATATTGGTTATAATAGTAGCGTGTCTTATGGAATGGGCAACTCAGGTACAGCTTATTTCTGTATGGGCGGCACTTGGCGGTGTAGTGGCACTGATACTTCATCTTGCGGGAGTCGGCAGGGAAATTCAGATAGTTGTATTTTTCACTGTAACTATTCTGGCGATAATCCTTACGAGACCGCTTGCAAAAAAGATGACGGGCTTTAAAAAAACAGCTACAAATGCCGATATGAATATTGAAAAAATCGGCAAGGTTACAAAAATCATCGATGAAGAACTCGGTATTATGCGTGTAAAAGTCGAAAACAACGATTGGTCGGCAACAACTGAAAACAAGTCTGTACTTCCTGTCGGAACGGAAATAGTTGTTCAGGCAATAGAGGGTGTCAAGCTGATAGTCAAGCCCGCAAAGGACACAGTAGTAAAAATCTGAGAAAAATTTTTTGAAAAGAGGTAATTTTTTATGCAGCCATGGCTTGTAGCATTTATAATCATACTTGCAATAGTAATTGCAATAGTAGTAGGAAATATCAAGGTAGTACCGCAGGCTAATGCGTTTGTTATCGAGAGATTCGGTGTTTATTTCACCACTTGGCATACGGGACTTCATGTGAAAGTTCCTTTTATCGACAGAATATCAAGAAAAGTATCGCTCAAAGAGCAGGTAGTTGATTTTGAACCGCAGTCCGTTATTACAAAGGATAACGTATCCATGCAGATAGATACAGTTGTATATTTTCAGATAACAGACCCGAAATTGTATACTTACGGTGTAGAGCGTCCTATAATGGCTATTGAAAATCTTTGTGCAACAACTCTGAGAAATATCATAGGTGAGTTGGAACTTGATAATACACTTACTTCCCGTGATAATATAAATGACAGAATAAGAGAAAAGCTCGATGAAGCAACAGACCCGTGGGGTATTAAAGTAAAGAGAGTTGAATTGAAGAATATACTTCCTCCGAGAGAAATTCAGGTAGCCATGGAGAAGCAGATGAAGGCAGAACGTGAAAGACGTGCAAAGATACTTGATGCAGAGGGTGCAAAGACAAGTCAGATACTTGTTGCAGAGGGTGAAAAAGAAGCTGCCATACTCCGTGCAGAGGCTGTCAAGGAAACAAAGATCCGTGAAGCACAAGGTGAGGCAGAAGCTATATTAGCTGTACAGAAAGCTTATGCAGACAGTTTGAAAATGCTCAACGAGGCATCTCCGAATGACAAAGTAATAGCATTAAAAAGCCTTGAAGCATTCCAGAAAGTGGCTGACGGTCGTGCAACCAAGATAATAATCCCGTCTGATATACAGAATATGGCAGGACTTGCAGCAACTCTCAAAGAGATGGTCGTTGACGGTGAAATAGATAAATCACCGAAACCTGTCAAAGAGCAGATATCCCCCGTTTCTCAGCGTAGACCTCATATAGATAATACAGGAAGTGTAAATACACCTCCTCCGAGCGTTCAAAGACCTGTATCTCCTAATGTTCCCAATCCAAATATGTTCAGAAATAACTGATTGAATCAAAAAAAGCAGGTGAGGAAAAATTCTCATCTGCTTTGATTTTTTGACGGGAAAAATTATTTTTTATCGTCTTTCTTTTCGTCTGTTTTAGTAGTTTTTTCAGCGATTTTCTTTCCAACGAAATCGGCAGCCTGATCTACAACTGTATCAACAGTATCTTTGACCATCTTTTTATCCACTTTATCACCGGCAACTTTCTCGACTGCACCGGCTGCTGCATCGGAAACTGTTGACTTTACAGCTTTCATATCCAAAGAGTTAAAATCAAATCCCATTTTTTTACATCTCCTTTTACAAAAAAAATTCAATAAATTTATTATAAATCTTTATCGTGATGATGTCAATAAAAAAACGCTTTATTCTTTGAAATAATTATTGCACATTCTGACAAAAAGTGCTAAAATAAGACAAAAATATTTTATAATACAGAAAGTAAGTGATTTTTGATATGTTGGGACATACACACATGGCGGTCGGAATAGCGACGGGGTTATTGCTTGTACCGCCTAAGTCATTGCCTGAATTGTTGGTCGGAGTCGGTGCAGGAGCATTAGGCGGACTGATATGTGATATAGATGTAGGTACAAGCAAATCACATAAACAGGCAGATATCATAACAATGGGTGCAGCTCTGATAGTTGCAGTGGTGCTTGTAGCTGATTGGCTATTCAAAGTTGGTATACAGGATAAGCTTATGCAGAACGAAAATTTCGTGCAGGTATTTATACCGGCAATGATATTTATAGGTATATGTGCCTATGGCAAGGGAACTCACCACAGGACTTTTATGCACTCATTTGTGGCATTTATTTTACTGACAGCCTGTGTAGGTGTTGCAGTACCCACGGCTGCACCGTATTTTGGCATAGGATTTTTGTCGCATATATTTATTGATATGTTCAATAAAAGAAAAGAGCTGGTATTCTGGCCGTCAAAAAAGGGAGTATGCTTCAAATTGTGTTCCTCGCACGGAAAAGTAAATAAAATTTTATTCTATGCAGGAACTTTTTTATCGGGACTTTGTATATTGATTTCGATTTATAATATATATGATTTAGGAAAGTATTTTGATATTATAACCAAAGGAGTTTTAAGATGAATATTCTTGATTATCTTGATTGGAGAGGAGATATTTTATTCTCCGAAAGGGAGTTTAATGAAATAGACAATATTATTTTTTCAACTCTTGCTTATACCGAAATGGAAGGTCTTATTTCGGAAGATGATGAAAAGAAACTTACTGTATCGGAATTATATTCGGAATATGTCAGTGCAGGCTATGACCAGTCGAAAATGATAATAAATCCGGCAACGCTTTTGAAAAAAGCCTCCGAAACAGAGAGATATAAAAATGTCATTGTGAGGAATTATGTAAATAAGATAGATACCGAGATAAAACTTCAGTTTTCGGCAGTGACATTCGAGTTTGGGAATAATTTTTATATTGCTTATCGTGGAACGGATAATACACTTGTGGGATGGCGTGAGGATTGTAATTTAAGTTATCTCAGCCGTACTCCCGGACAGTTCGAGGCAGTCAGGTATCTGAATGAAATTGCGGGAAAATCCAATAATCAGCTTATAGTCGGAGGACATTCCAAAGGCGGTAATTTTGCGGTCTATGCAGGTTCATTCTGTGATGAAGCGGTCAAAAGCAGGATAATTAAAATATATTCAAATGACGGTCCGGGATTCAATGACACTGTGGCAAATTCAAAGGAATATCTTTCAGTCATTCCGAAAACTGAACATATAATAACGGATTCGTCTGTTGTGGGGATACTTCTTTCAAGCAAAACCAAGAGGAGAGTTATCAAAAGCAGTGCAATGGGACTTGACCAGCACAATCCTTATACTTGGAATGTCAGATGTACGGAATTTGAGAAAGCGGACGGACTTTCACAGGCGAGTGTTTTTATGGACAATACAATTAGTATATGGATAAATTCTTTGAGTGACGAGAATAAAAGGATATTTATAAATACCATATTTGATTTCCTTGAAAATTCGGGTGCAAAGACCTTGAATGATATTGCGGATAAAAAGTGGGAAGTATATAATTCCGTTTTAAAAGCAATGACTCAGATGAATAATGAAAAGAAGCTTGAAATAGGTTTTACTATCAAAAAGTTTTTTGATGCAAGCAGAGATGCTATAATAAATTTTAGTAATGACTAGAATAAAAAGCTGTTGTCATGATAAATGACAACAGCTTTCTTATCATACGATTTTTCCGATACAGTATTCACCGTCAACATCTTCGATAAAGACATTGACTATCTTGTTTATATTTGTTTCATCTGTATCGACTAAAACGGGAGTGTAATTCATAGTATAGCCTTCGTATCTGCCGTTTTTATTTCGTGTTTCTATAAGTACTTGTTCGGTCTTTCCTATCTGTGAATGAAGAAATTTTTGTGAAGTGATATTCGCAGCCCTTGCCATTTCAGCGGCACGGGCTTTTTTTATCTCGGGGGAAAGCTGATTCGGATATCTGTCGGCAGCAGTGCCTTTTCTTCTTGAATAGGGGAATATATGTACCTTTGCAAAGCCTATGCTTTGAACAAAGTCAAGGGATTTTTTGAATTCCTCGTCAGTTTCTCCTGCAAAGCCGACCATTACATCGGTAGTTATTGTGGGATTGTCGAAAACTTTTCTTATATTATTGACTATCTCGGCATATTCCGCACTTGTATAATGGCGGTTCATTCTCTTTAAGGTTTCATCACATCCGCTTTGGAGTGACAGGTGAAATTGAGGACAGAAATTTTTGTACTGAGAGAATATTTTAAGTGTTTCCATATCCATTGATTCGGGTTCAAGAGAACCCAGACGGATTCTTATATCTGCACTTTCACAGGCTGTTCTGACAGCATCCGAGAATTTCAGACCGCTGTCCGACCCGAATGAAGAAAGGTTTATGCCGATGATGACTACTTCCTTATAGCCGTTTTTGGCGAAAGTCTGTATCTGATTTTTTATGTAGTCAAGGGAACATGAACGTACCCTTCCCCTTGCGTAAGGGATTATGCAGTAGGAACAGAATCTGTTGCATCCGTCTTCTATTTTCAGAAAAGCCCTTGTTCTGTTGATGAAATTATCCACCGACAGGGTCTCATAGTCATCCTTTTTTGAATAGTCCTCAACTAAAGTCAGCTTCTGCATATCTGAAAAATATTTTTTGAGAGTGGGAACAAGGTCATTCCGTCTTTTGTTTCCGAGAACGATATCGACTTCACCAAGCCTGTCGCCCGATTTCGGGAAAGCCTGAGCCATACAGCCTGTAAGTACAACGACTGTATCGGGATTTTCTCTTTTTATACGGTGTATAAGTTTGACTGCTTTTTGTTCGCTTGCCTGAGTGACGGCACAGGAGTTTATTATTGATATATCGGCATTTCGGTCTTCACCGACTATATCATAGCCGTTGTCGGACAGGTCTTTGAACATGGCCTGAGTTTCAAACTGATTGACCTTACAGCCGAGTGTAATAATTTTTACTGTCATAGGGATTCCTTTCTTTTGATACATTTTAGATAAAATATTTATCCGAATACAAAAAAACATAAAATGATTACCAAATAATATTTATTTTAAAAAATATAGTTGATTTTGCAGAAAAATGCTGATACAATGATGAATAGAAAAATAAAAAACGGAGGCCGTCAAAAATGTATAAAACTAAAATTTTTTTAAAAGACCTCTCCCACGTAAAAGAGTTTGTGGAGATGACTGCAAAATATGACAAGCTCAAGATAAATCTTATCTCGGACATTTATACCATTGATGCACATTCGATTATAGGTATTGTCAGTCTTGACATAAGCACTCCGATACTGCTTGAAGTACCCGAAGAAGAACCCTCTGCCGAGTTTATCGAAGATATAAAGAAATTTGCTTTTGAAGAATAATGTTTTCAGTACATACGATTTTTTGTATGTACTGTTTTTTTATATTCCCAAAAGCTCGTTGAGTTTCTCCCATTCCTGATAGAGTGAATCAAGAGTACGCTGAGTTTCATCTATTTGATTTGTGAGTTCAAGGGTCTTTTCATAATCACAGGAAATTTCGGGATTATTAAGACTGTTGCCAAGATTGTTTAATTTGTCTTCAAGTTCGGATATTTCTATTTCTATTTTAGCAACTCTTGCCTTTGTTTTTCTTTTTAGTGCATCACGTTCTTTTTTATTTTTATACTCGATTTGTTTTTCTACACGTTCTTTTTCGGGCTGTACGGGTTTTGCAAATGGTTTGAATTTGTCGAGAAAATCATCATAATTTCCCTCGAATATCTCTATACCTGTCGGAGTGAGATAAAATATCCTGTCGGCAAGGCTGTTTATCAGATATCTGTCATGGGATACTATCAAAAGAGTTCCCTCATATTCCGAGAGAGCGTTCTGGAGAGCTTCACAGGAGATTATATCGAGATGGTTTGTAGGCTCGTCAAGCATAAGGAAATTGGACTGAGCGAGCATTAATTTTGTGAGGAGAACTTTTGCACGTTCACCGCCGCTCAAAGTTGAAAGGGGTTTGAATACATCATCATTTTTGAAAAGAAATCTGGCAAGAGTGCTTCTTATTTCGGTATTTGTCATGGCAGGAAAACTGTCAGCCATTTCCTCAAAAATGGTCTTGTCACTGTCAAGCCCTTTTTGTATCTGGTCATAGTAGCCGACTTTTACACCGACACCGAATTTTATTCTTCCGCTCTGAGCATGGTATTGTCCGATAAGAGTCCGTAAAAGAGAAGTCTTTCCGCAGCCGTTCGGACCGAGGATAAATATTTTGTCTCCTCTTTTGATATCCATTGAAACATTGTCAAAAAGCGGTTCACCGTTGAAACCGAGTGATATTTTATTGACTTCAAGGACATCTTCACCGCTTTGATTTTTTATATCAAGACCGAAACTCATTGCAACAGGAGCATTTTCGGGTTTTTCAAGATTTTTGCTGAGTCTGTCGATGACTTTCTGCTTGCTTTCGGCAGTCTTGATATTTTTTTCTCTGTTCCAGCGTTTTTGTTGTTCGATAATGCCCTCAAGACGATTTATTTCTTTCATTGTATTGTCATATACACGCTGTGCGGAAAGCTGTTTTTCGGCTTTCTGGGGGAGATAGGCGGTATAATTGCCTTTATAAGCCGTCATTTTTTTATGCTCAAGTTCAAAGGTCTTGTTTGTGACTTTATCAAGAAAATATCTGTCATGGGATATTACAAGATATGCACATTTTGAGTTTGTAAGATATTCTTCAAGCCATTCGACCGAATGTGTATCGAGATGGTTTGTAGGCTCGTCAAGCAGAAGGAAATTAGCTCCGCATAATAATAATTTGGCAAGCTGTAATTTAGCTCTCTGACCACCGCTGAGTGAAGATATAGGCAGTTTTATCTGATTATCGTCAAAGCCTAATCCCAAAAGAGCAGACCTTGCTCTTGCACGACAAGTCAGACCGCCTTTTCGTGTGAATTCATCATGCAAAAAAGATTGTCTTTCGATAAGACTGTTTAAATTTTCCGTTCTGAGACTGATTTGACCATTCAATAAATTCAGTTCCTGTTCCATTGCGGTCAGCTCGGAAAATATCGTCATAACTTCATCATAAGCCGACCTTTCAAGATTACGGCAGACGTGTTGTTCCATATATCCGATAGTTGTATTTTTGTTTATGATGATATTTCCGCCTGTCGGATAATATTCTCCCGTGAGCATTTTAAAAAGAGTAGTTTTACCGCATCCGTTGACACCGATAAGACCTATCCTGTCACCGTCTTGTATCTCAAAATTCATTCCGTCGAATAGTTTTTGTTCACCGAATTCCATAGCCAAATCGTGTACAGTAACTATTGCCATTTTTTTACCACCGCCTTTAAAAAAAGAAAGGAATTAGAAAAATTTGCTCCTAACTCCTCAATCATGAACTTCTCATTTATTCCTCGCTGTCATCTTGGGGCATATTCCGGTTATGACAGACATTCTGTACATCATCTGCCGTAAGTATTTTGTACAAAGATTTTGTTTTTTTCTTTGACTTATTTAAGTTTTTTAGATAATCCGATAAACTAAAAATAGATTATCTGTCAATAAGTATATTATAATTCAAGGGGATTTGTCAATAGCCGGGTTGTGATATATGATGACATATTTCCGACATCTGTATCGGTTATCCGGAAAATATACAGATAATATACATACACATTAATAAGCAATTTAATCTGTCTTAGTGTTGAATAAATCAGCCGAATGGTTTATAATATAAAAAATGAAAATAAATTACACAAAGAAAAAACAGATGAAACGGTTCAGATTGCAGATATCATGGAAGTGACTTACTTTCAGGAATTTCTGACGAACAGCACTGAAAGGGGCAGAAGAAATATGCTTTTAAGACAAATTCGTTTTTTTGTTTCGATTGTTGATGAGAACAGCTTCACGGAAGCTGCCGAGAAAAATTTTGTATCACAGTCGGCTATATCACAGGCAATGAATGCATTAGAAGCAGACCTGGGGGTAAAGCTTATTGAGAGGAAGAACAGGAGCTTTCAGGTTACAACCGCAGGCGAGTACTTCTATCGAAAGTGCAAATTGCTTCTCACCAATCTTGAAGCAATAAGAAAGGAAACAATTCGCTTAGGAAGTGATGAAGATATGGCACTGCATATCGGGTATATCAATTTGTATGCCGGACCGGAACTGTCGGAAACGATTGCGGAGTTCTCCGCTGTTTATCCGGAAGTCAATATATCTGTGCAGAGTGGTACTCATGAAGAACTTTACCACGGGCTTGTATCGGGAAGTCTTGATATTGCACTTAATGACCAACGCCGTGCATTTTCTGATGATTATGTGAATATGGAATTGAAGAATGCCGAGTGTATTATTGAGCTGTCCAAACGTTCTCAATTATCTTTACATGAAAGACTGGAAGTCGGGGAGCTTGCTAAGATGTCCTGCATTATTGTTTCGTCCAAAGAGCAGAGGGAGATGGAAGCAGAGTATTACAGGAACATTCTGGGATTTGCAAATGATTTTATTTATGCAGAAACACAGGAAGAAGCAAGACTTATGGTGATTGGCAACAGAGGATTTCTGCCTGTTGAGGTTGTAGGAAAATTGCCGGAGGTATCAGGGGCAATCATGCGTATTCCGCTTTTTCATAGAAATCGCCGTGTGACAAGGAAGTATTGCCTTTTCTGGCAGAAAGAACGAACAGGGTATTATATAGAAGAATTTGCCAATATTCTCCGAAATCATTTTTCGTAGATATCGCATAAGCAACGGTTATCGAAATGTTGAAATAATCGAATTGATGTTTCGGATTATGACAATATCATTAAAAAAGTATTGAAAGGGAGCAACAGTCGGCAAAGGATTTGCCATTCACGGTGCAGATGCTTTAAAATCAGAGAATACAGTAGCAAGTTGGGCAAAGAAAGAACTTGGAGTATAAGAATGGTTTTATAAACGGTTCGGTTGCAATGGTGTTGCTTTTGTGCAGGAAACCTGACTGCTTGAATATAAGACTGTATACAGCAAAGGATAAATGATTTTCTTTTTCTGATGATAAACTGATATAAAAAAGAAGCCAACAGGCAACAAGGAATTTGCCTTGTTGTGACCTGAGGAATTTGCCTTGTTGTGACCTGTTGCTCTCTTGAGGTTTCAACTTGACGAGCAAGATTTTATACCTTTATCGTAGGATAATCAATCTAATTATACAATTAATCAGGCAAGGAGATAAACTCCTTGCCTGATTAATTGTAATATAAATTGGCAGGGGCAGTAAGAATCGAACTCACGACACGTGGTTTTGGAGACCACTGCTCTACCAGCTGAGCTATACCCCTTCGGACTACTCGAATATGATAACATATTAAATTAGATTTGTCAAGTATTTTTTAACAAAAAAATCAGCCTCTCCCCAAGTTTTTTTACATGAGGATTGGCTGACCGTTCATTATTTTTGGTATTTACTGTTTATCATTTAACAGTAACTGTAAAGTAGTTCTTTTCAACAATACCGTTTTTATCCTGTACTTTTATGCAGATATCATAATTAACTGCCTTGTTGGGCTGGATAGATACAGTGTTGTTTACAGCAAACTTCTGTTTTTCGACCCAGTTTGCTTCGCTTGCTTTCTTATAGTAGAATGCGTATGTGTACGGAGATGTACCGCCCTTTGCGGAACCGGTCATTGTGATAGTTTCACCTAATTTTATAGATGTCGCATTGACAGTTGAAGTATTCTGAACACCTTCTATTGTATTGAATGTGAAGAACTTCTTAACGACAGTACCGTTAGCATCTTTTACTTTTACACAGAGGTCATATACAGCGACTTTTGACGGTTTTACAGTAACAGTTGTATTAGTTGTAAAGTTCTGCTTTGTCACCCATGACGTATCGGTATTTTTCTTATAGAGGACTGCATAGGTATAATCACCTGCACCGCCTGCAGCTTTTGCATTGACTGTCAGCGAATTGCCGAGAACCACTTTATCTGATGCGATAGTAGAATTGTTCTGTAAATCCTCTTGATCGGAAGTTACTTTTACACCGAAAGTCTTTTCGGAAATATTGCCATCGGCATCCTTTACTTTTACGCATATCTCATAATCGGCTGCTTTGGACGGAAGTACAGATGTTTCTGCATTGGTGTTGAAATTCTGTTTTGTAGTCCACTTTGTATCGGTGGTTTTCTTATAGAGAACTGCATAGGTATAAGGAGCTTTTCCACCCTCGGCGGAAGCCTTTACGGAAACTCTTTCACCAAGTTTTATCTGTGTCGGAGAAACAACAGATGTATTTTTAAATTCATTCTGTACCGGCTGTTCTTCACCTACCAAAACATTGTAGTATTCTTTTGCAATTGTACCGTCAGAATCTTTTACTTTTACGCATATCTGATAATATCCGCTTTCTTTCGGAGTAACAGTTGCTGTTGCAGTGGTGCTGAAATTAGAAACTGTTGTCCAATTCTTCTGAGTGAACTTCTTATAGTAATATGCGTATGTATAACTGCCCTGACCGCCTGTTGCAGATGCCTTGACTGTAACGCTTTCACCCAGATGTATCTTATCTGTACTCAATTCGGATGTATTTGCAAGTACGCCCGTTACGGCAACATTCAATGTTTTTGCAGCGGTTTTTCCTGTACTGTCCTTTGCAGTGATACGGACATTATAAGTACCTGCCGCAGAGGGCTTGAATACAGCCGCACCGCTTGTTGAATAGTCTTTTACGGTTGTCCAAGTGCTTACAGTGGAGAGTTTCTGTTCATACTTGTAAGTTATATTGCCCTTGCCGCCTGTTGCATTGCCGAGCATTACGATACTTTCACCAAGTGTTACGGAATTATCTGTAACCGAAGAAGCATTTGCAAGAGCCGCATTTACATTAAGTGTAAAGAAACTCTTTACTTCTGTGCTTTCGCCGTCTTTAACTTTTATGCAAAGGTCATAAGTACCTGCTTTATCGGGAGTAAATGTTACAGTTGACGTTGTGCCGTAAGCCGAGAGAGTTGTCCAGCTTGTATTTGATGACAGCTTGTAGAGCATACTGTATTTTACAGTACCGAGACCGCCGTAGTATGCACCTGTCATTGTAACAGAATCACCGAGAACTATATTATCCGAGGAAACTGTCGAAACATTTGTAAGTGCAGGGCTTATCGAAACATCACAGTAAGCGACCTTGCCATCAGCAGTTGTTGCGGAAATCTTTGCATAGCCTGCTGCAACTGCTGTTACAGTGCCGTTTTTAACGGTTGCAACATTTGTATTGCTGCTCTTCCATGTAATAGTTTTATTAGTTGTTCTTGTTGTATCTATTGTTGCTGTGATTGCAGCAGTCTTTCCTACAGTTGTCTGAATAAGGCTCTTGTTGAGGGAGATGCTGTTGGGGAGCTTGTTGAATTTAATATCATTGTAGTTGGAATAAAATTCTGCATAGCTGCCCTCATAGCCTGAAATAGTGAGGTTCGGGAAGTTACTATAGAAGTTGCTGCCTATTTCTGTAACGCTTGCAGGGATAGTTATGCTCTTAAGTGCGGTCATGCCTGTTGTGTTAAAATTGATTTGTGTCAGGCTGTCAGGGAATATAATACTTGTAAGCTTTGAGCAATTATAGAAAGCTCTGCTTTCAATGCTTTTTACGGAATCGGGGATAGTATAGGAACCGGATTTTGCATTCGGAACATACAAAAGGCTTGACATATCCTTGCTGTAAACAATTCCGTTTACTGTTGTATAATTCTTGTTTGTATCTGCAAAGTTAAGACTTGTCAGACTGTCACAGTTTCCGAGCCTGTCATCTATATCAAATGTATTGAGGAAGTTTTTCGGGAAGGTTATTGAAGTGAGCTTCTTTGCATCCTTGAAAGCATAATCATAAATTTCATTTACAGTTGTCGGAACAGTATATGCACCTGTTTTTGCACCGGGTACAAATATTATTCTTGTAACGTTCTTGTTATAGAGTACACCGTCAACTGTCTTGAAATCGGGACAATCTGCATTTGCATTGACAGCCGCAAGCTTCGGACAGTTAGCGAATTTATAGTAGATACTGAATGAATTGAAGTTCTTTGAAAGATTGAGTGTTACAAGATTCGGACAGTTAATCAGGGCAGCGTCTCTGATACGGTCTGTTGATATGATATTTTCGGGCAGAGTAACGGTTGCTGTACCCTTTGGTATCGCATAGATATAGTCTTTTGCTTTGTTCATTAACAAGCCGTTTTCGGAAGCATAACTTGCATGGTCTGCACTTACCGAAAATGACGTTACACTCTGTAAACCGTCAAACATTCTGTCCCAAAGACCTGTTGCGGCAGGAATAGTAAGCTTTTTGATACCTGTACAGTTACTGAAAGTATAGTCACCGTCAACATTGGTAACTGTTTCCGGTATAGTAACGTCAATAGAGTCTTGTTTTGTCCTTGTTGTAAAGTATACCGTTTACAGATGAATACCATTGGTTGTTCTCGTCAACATTTATAGCTTTGAGTGCAGGATTGTTGATAAAGCCGTTGCCCGGGTACAGATACTGCATCGTATCGTTGACATTTATTTCCGTAACCCCTCTTGCATTCTGGAAAGCATAGTAATAAACACTCTGAAGTGTATCAGGCATTGTGTAGGCACCTTTTTTGGCATTCGGATAAAGATAGAGATGAGTTTTGGTTTTGTTATAAATAACACCGTCACAGCTTCAAGATTTTCCATGTGCAGACCTATCTCATATTCGCTGAAGCTTTTTACATTCACACCGAAGTTAAGAACCTTGACATTGTTGCAGTTTGTGAAAGCATTGCTGTTGATAGTTACAGTTTCATCATCAACATTAACGGTACCTGACTTTGCTTTTGGACAGTAGATAAGTGTCTGCTTGTCCTTTGAGTATACAATACCATCAATGGATGTGTATCTTGTATCATCTTCGGTAAAGTAGATAGCTTCGAGAGTATTTCCGCACTTGTCGAATATATCAAAGAAGTTCGGAGTCTTATCCGTAATAATGCTTGAAGGAATGGTAATGCTTTTGATACCGCTCGTATTCTTGAAAGTAGTGTCATTTATCCACTGTGTACCGTCTTTAAGTACAACATCCTTTACAGTACCTTTAACTGCAATGGTAACACCGCCAAAATACACGATACCGTCAGGCTGTTTTGACATCCAGCCGCTTGAATCAAAAGCGTGGTCTTCGATATAGATATATTTCTGAGGTACTGTATAGAAATTTGTAAGGCTCGGAGTATTGTAGAAAGCCTCATTGTCGATTCTTTCAAAGTTTTCACCGAAATACACGTTTTTGAGTGAAGTACAGTTTTTGAATGAGCTGTTGCAGATTCTTTTCAGACCGCCTGTTCTTACGGTTTCAAGGCTTGTACAGCCGTTGAAGCTGTTGCTGTCGATATAGTCGAGATTAGCAGGAAAGGTCACTGTTTTGAGGCTTACGCAGTTCTGGAAAGAACTGTAACTGATAGTTTTGAGAGTGTCATTAAATGTAACGGTTGCAAGTGAACGGCAGTTATAGAAAGCATCCTGACCGATAGCTTCAAGGCTTGCAGGACAGGTAAAGCTCTCAAGAGCCGAGCAGTTATAGAATACCTGATAGTTTATCTTTTTCAAAGCGGAATTTGTGCCGAAATTGACCTTTTTGAGATTACGGCATGAATAGAAAGCATAATTATTGAGAGTTTCCACTGCATCGGGGATAGTTATCTCAGTGATGTTGCAGTATTAGAAGCCCTCATGAGGAAGACTTGTCAGTGCTTTTGAAAGAGTTATCGAGGTAACGCCAGGACAATTTTTGAAAGCATAGCTGCCGAGAGTGGCAACTGTGTCGGGGAGTACAACTTTGGTAAAAAGATAGCACTGCTCAAATGCCGACTGACCGATAGTTACAAGACCTGACGGGAAAGTTACATCTTTGAGATAATAGCATCTGTAAAAAGCCGCATCACCGATAGTTTTAAGAGTTGACGGGAATTTGACTGATGTTATTTTTGACTCTCTGAAAGCATTGTTTCCTATTGATTCAACGGTTGTGTTTGCGATTTTTGAAGGGATAGTAACAGTAAGACTTTCACCGATATACTTTGTGATGGTAACTGTGCCGTTATCATTTATCTGATATTCATAGTCACCCTCTGTGAGAGTCTCGGCAGCACTTACAGAAATATTGGTACCTATAAGATTTCCTGTTGAAATGCTTATGCCTGTGCCGGCAACCATAGCTATTGCCATAGAGCCTGCAATAATTTTTCTTAAAATACTCGATTTCATTCTGGCAGTTCCTCCTAAGAATAATAATTTTAGTAAATTATATCATGTTATCAAAATTTTTTCAACGAATTTGATAAAAAATCTGCACAAAAAAACAAAGCGGACAAGTCGCTTTTTTTGAACTTGTCCGCATTTCGGGTCAATATGTTTTTACTTTTTAATCGAGAAAATCCTTGAGTTTCTTTGAACGGCTCGGGTGACGGAGTTTACGCAGTGCCTTTGCCTCTATCTGACGGATACGTTCACGGGTAACATTGAATACCTCGCCTACTTCTTCAAGAGTTCTTGAACGACCGTCTTCAAGTCCGAAACGGAGCTTCAGGACTCTTTCCTCACGGGGAGTAAGTGTTCCGAGAACTTCCGCAAGCTGTTCTTTGAGCAAGGTATGTGAAGCTGCATCCTGAGGAGCGGGAGCATCGTCATCGGGGATAAAGTCACCGAGATGGCTGTCTTCTTCTTCGCCGATAGGAGTTTCAAGTGATACAGGCTCCTGTGCCACTCTCATTATCTCACGAACTTTATCTGTCGGCATATTTATCACTTCGGCAATTTCTTCCGCTGTCGGTTCATGTCCGTTCTGGTGCAGGAGCTGGCTCGATACTTTCTTTACTTTATTTATCGTTTCGACCATGTGTACGGGTATACGTATAGTCCTTGCCTGGTCTGCAATGGCTCTTGTGATTGCCTGACGAATCCACCATGTTGCATAGGTAGAAAATTTAAAGCCTTTTGTATGGTCGAATTTTTCGACTGCTTTGATAAGTCCGAGGTTGCCTTCCTGAATAAGGTCAAGGAACTGCATACCTCTGCCGAGATATCTTTTTGCTATGCTGACAACAAGACGGAGATTGGCTTCGGAAAGTCTTTTCTTTGCTGCAACGTCACCTTCAGATATTCTGATTGCAAGGCTCATTTCTTCATCGGGTGAAAGAAGCGGTACTCTGCCTATTTCTTTAAGATATATCTTTACGGGGTCATCTATGGCAATATTCTCTATCATAGGCTCCGAATCAAGGTCATCTTCGCCCATGTCGTTTGATGTGATAGATGACAGTTCCGCATCATTCAGCATTATATCGTCAAGGGTCTCAACTATCTCAATGCCGTTTGTTTCGAGAGTGTCATAGAATTTTTCAAGATGTTCGGGGTCGATATCCATTTCGCCTATTGCATCAAGAATTTCCTTGTTTGTAAGCTGACCCTTGCTTTTTCCAAGCTCCATAAGGTCTTTGAGAACTGTTCTTTTATCCGGCTGTGATGCTGTTATCATAATAAAAATCCTCCTGTTATTTCTTTCTTTCCATATTCTTTCTGATTTGTTCCATAATAGCCTCATCATCCTGCATTAAAATTTTGTCAGGGGTAAAATTCTGATTTTCCGATTCCTCCTCCAATATGTCCATATATTCCTTTACTGCAAGGAACGGGTCACGTTCCTTTATATGTTTATATACAAAACCGCTTATACGGCTGTTTTCGTCTATCGAAAAATCTCCCGATATATCGACAGCCTCCGTCGGCAGATTCTTTTCGGCACGTTCCTTTATTTTTTCATACACTTTTTTGTTGAACGGCGTGATGAAAATATCCGACGGCAAGGTCTTGCATACACTCAGGCTTGCATCTGCATTTGTCAGCAAAACAGAAAGCAATGCTTCTTCGGCATTGCAGGCTCTCAGGTTAACGGCTCTTTCAGCTTCTATTATATCGTTTTTTGCTGAAATTTCACGCATTTCCCTCTTATACTGCTTTTTTTCTTCCGCTTTATTATTATTTACATACTTCTGTATCTGTTCGGCAACAGCACTTCTTTCTATCCTGCATTCATCGGAAAGCTGCTGTATATATGCCTCTTTCTCTATGCTGTTTTCAATTACGGCAAGTATCTTTGCACATTCAGTCAGAAACTGCACTTTTTGCTCCGTATCATCAATATCATACTTTGAACGCAGTTTGTCTATCCTGTATTCAATGTCATTTCCGCACTTGCTCAGAAGATAACTGAACCTTGAATGACCCTCATCACCGTAAGTTTTCATAAATTCATCAGGGTCTTTGCCGTTTGGCACAGTGAGTATCTTTATATTCAATCCGACCGACCTGAATATATCTATCGCTCTTTCGGTTGCCTGCCGACCCGCATTATCCGAGTCATAGCATATCACTACTTCACGGCAGTAGCGGCTTATTATTTTAGCCTGTTCTTTTGTAAGAGCTGTTCCGAGAGTAGCAACAGTTTCTTCAAAGCCTGTTCTGTGCATGGCTATTACATCCATATAGCCTTCAACAAGTATTATCCTGTCATTTTTTATTTTCTTTTTGGCGAAGTTAAGGGCATATATATTATTTTTCTTGCTGAAAACAGGCGTATCTGATGTATTGAGATATTTGGGCTGTACATCAGCCGCCATGACTCTGCCGCCGAAAGCTATGACATTTCCACGAAGGTCTATTATCGGAAACATCACTCTGTCCGAAAAGCTGTCATAATATCCCTTGCCTTTTTTCGACACATTCACAAGATTGGCTTTTACAAGCTCATCATCTTTGAATCCCTTGCTTCTGAGATGATTCAAAAGTTCAAATCTTGATGACGGTGAATATCCAAGACCGAAATGTCTTATAACTGTATCCGTCAGTCCCCTGTTATAAAGATATTTCAGAGCCTTTGCTCCCTGCAATGAATAAAGCTGCTGATTATAGAATTTTGCCGCCTCACGGTTAGCTTCATATATCCTGTTTCTGAGCCTTGATATCCCTTCATCCTTTGCACTGCTTTCGGGTATCTCAAGACCTGCCCTTTGTGCAAGAAGCCTTATCGCTTCAAGATACTCGATATTCTCTATACGCATGATAAAGGTGATTACATCACCGCTTGCCTTGCATCCGAAACAATGAAACATATTCTTTTCAGGCGAAACACTGAATGACGGTGTATCTTCATTGTGAAACGGACAAAGACCCTGCATATTTCTTCCTGCTCTTTTCAGATGAACATAGCTTGATATCACATCAACTATATCCGTTCTGCTTTTCAGTTCCTGTTTGAATTCCTCGGATATAAACATAAACTTTCCTTTCCTAAATTTTCACGTTCCATGAATGTGGTACGAAAATACTGTTGAATACATCTATCGCATATTTATCGGTCATTCCCGAAATATAATCGCATACTGCTCTTTCAACAGAATCATTCTTTATGATTTCCCCGTATTCATCGGGCATTTTATCGGGATTTTTCCTGAAATAAGAATACAGTCTTGAAATAAACTCAGATATCTTTCGGGTCTCATTCCTCTCATGTCCTTTGAGATAAACTTCATCAAACATAAATTCATGAAGCCTGTCAAATGCACCCTGCACTTCTCCGTTCATACGCAGATTTTCATCGAAAGTATTTTCGATAAGCGAAACGACAAGTGTGTTTATTCTTTGTGAATGTTCATAGCCCAGAATTTCAAGAATATCTTTGGGGATATCATCTATATTCATGACTCCTGCACGGACTGCATCATCTATATCGTGATTTATGTAAGCTATTCGGTCAGCGATTTTGACTATCCTGCCTTCAACGGTTTCAGCCTCAATGCCTCGTGTATGACGAAGAATACCGTTTCGGGTCTCGTATGTCAGATTAAGATTTTCGAGTACATCCGCAACTCTCAGACTTTGTTCGTAATGCCTGAAGCCTTGGGGGAATATATCGTTCAGAGCCTTTTCACCTGCATGACCGAAAGGTGTATGCCCTAAATCATGTCCCAATGCAACTGCCTCAGTCAAGTCCTCGTTCACTCTCAATGCTCTTGCAATGGTCCTTGCAATCTGAGATACTTCAAGAGTATGTGTAAGCCGAGTTCTGTAATGGTCTCCGACAGGGGATAAAAATACCTGTGTTTTATGTTTTAATCTCCTGAATGCTTTGCAGTGGATTATCCTGTCCCTGTCACGCTGAAAATCTGTTCTTATAGGACATTTTTCTTCAGGTTTAAGTCTGCCCCTTGAATTTGCCGACAGGCACGCATATTCCGAAAGAATATTTTTTTCAATCTGTTCGCTTGTTTCTCTCACATTCATATAATCATCTTTCCTCAAAAAACTATCTTCTATAATTATATACGCAAAAAATATTTATATACCTTTAAAAAAAATAAAAATTCCCTGTAAATCAGAGTGTAAGATGATTTACAGGGAAATGTTTTGCCGTTGAAATTTGTTTATGATACTTTTACATAGAAATATTTTTTAGTAACAGTGCCTGTACTGTCTTTGACTTTGACACATATTTCATATTCGGCAGTTTTGGCGGGCTTTATTGATACATTGCTGTTGTTTTTGAAATCCTGTTTTGTGACCCATTTTGTATCCGTTGTTTTCTTGTAGTATACGGCATAGGTATAGGGAGCAGTACCGCCCGAAACGGATATTTTCACAGGAACGGTATTTCCGAGCTTTGCTGTTGACGGGATAACGGCGGTAATGCTCAGAGGAGTAATTACTTTAACTTCAAAGTATTTCTTTACAACTGTTCCCGAACTATCCTTGACCTTTGCACATACATTATAAGTGCTTGACTTTGCGGGTTTGATTGATACGGAAGCATTGGCTTTGAAATCTTGTTTTGTAGTCCACTTGGTATCGCTTGTTTTTTTGTAGTAGAAAGCGTAGGTATATGAACCTGCACCGCCCGAAGCGGAAGCCTTGATATTGAAAGTATTGCCTATATAGATACTGTCTGCCGATACAGATGCTTTCAGTGAAAGAGGAAGCTGTTTTACGGTAACTGTAAAGTATTTTTTTTCAATAGTTCCGTCAGTGTCTTTAACTTTTGCACATATATCATAAGAAGTTGCTTTTGCAGGCTTGATTGATACAGTAGAATTTGCTTTGAAATCCTGTTTTGTAGTCCACTTGGTATCGCTTTTCTTTTTGTAGTAGAAAGCATAGTTATATGAGCCTGTGCCACCCAAAGCAGAAGCCCTGACAGTAACGGTACTGCCGAGAGTAATAGAAGATGATGAAATTGATGAATTGTTTACAAGAGGGGGGATTTCACCGATGATGAGAGAATTGCCCTGATTTATAAGCGAGCAGAAGCCATGATTGTATTTAACGGTTGAAAGGGTGTTCTTTGAGAAATAGCCTGTCATGGGAACTGCCACTGTATTTCCTGTTTTGGTAAAGTCGTTTGATGTTCTGACATTGAGTACACCGGATATTTCAGGGTCTATATATATCTTTCCGGCGGTCGTAACATTGTCAGTAATGTCAACATTTCCCGAAAATTCCGCTTTTGCATTTGAGGAGATATACATAGCGGAATTAAGGTTATACCAGTCGGAAAAGTTTGACGATATTGAAGTACCGTTTCCGATAGAGAGATAGCCTGACTTTGCATATATGGTCGAGCCGGTATTTTTATTATTGCAGAAGTTTTTGTACATAACTGTATCTTTCAGATAAACATCGCTGTCTGCCGAATCTATGTATATAACAGAACCTGCATATTCAGCTTTGTTTTGACGGAAAATGGTATTTTCCGAGCAGGCAAGAACGGATGTACTTGTCAGATAGACAGTACCTGATGTTGTATAGTTGTATTCAATGATACAGCCCCTGAGAATAATTGCACTCTCATTTGCATAAACTGCACTGCCACCGTTATTGTTGCCGAAACGTCTGACAGTAACACCTTTTTCGATATCCAGCGTTCCTCCGCTGTAAAGGCGGAAAAGAGAGCCTGACATTTGGTCACAGCCGTCAAATACGAACATATCATCATTCCGAGAACCGCTCTTGACAGTGAGAGAGCCGCCGTTTTTGACAGTGAATATATCGTTTTTGACATTGTTGTATATAACGATTTTCCTGTCGGAGTAAAGCGGCATTATTGTAATATCCTTTCCGTCAATGGTTATTGCTTCGTTGATGGCGGTAGATTCCGCAACATAGACGGTAGAACCGTTCGGAGCAGCGTCAACAGCCTTTTTAAGACTGCTGTAATAGTTGCCGCCACAGATGACAGCATATTGTTGAGGGTTTTGTGTGACGTTGCAGTTTACACTGTTGTATAGGTTCAGTGAACGGTCATAGGCATTTATTGTATAGTTGGAACTGTAAATATCAGTTGCTGTGTATTTATAGTCCCATACAAAGTCAATGACTTTTCCGTTCTTGACGATTTCAAAGCCCAGATGTGCGTCTTTGTATTCTTCGGGGATGGTAAAGAAGATAGAATTTGAGGCTTGGTCGGGGGAACAGATTATATTGCCGTTTTTGCCGAGATTGGAATTCAAAGGTTTAGTGTAGGCTTCATCATCATAGTACCATATCTTCGGCTGAGCATTGCTCAAGGAAACAGAAGTAATGGCACTCTTGTATGATGATGACGTTTCTTTGATAAAGCCGTATCTTTTGAAGTAGTATGTGAGATCTATACCAAGTATTTTTGAGGAGTATGCAGCTATTTTTTCTTCTGTACTCATACCAGATACATAACTGTCGAGCTTTGAATTGCCTGAACTGCCGTTTCTGAACATTGTATCAAGCTCTTTCCAGTAGCCGTTGTGATATACCTCCAAGTCCCAGAACATATTCAATGCCATTGGATTATACGGAACGGTAATACTTGAAACATAGCCCGACCACAATGTTGTTTCATCATTTGTGGCAAGTTGTCTTAAATAATCAAGAGGTTTTTTGATTGCCGTTTCATAACGAGTCTCATTTTTCATGACATACTGCATTGCCCACATATTGTTGGAAACTTCCTGATATTCTCTCTGTCGTATATCAAGCAGATGACCTATTTCATGTGTATATCCCCAACCTCTTCTTTGTGCCGTCAAAGCAGATGACGGCATCTCAACGTCATTTCGTATTCCGATAAAACCGCTTGAGGCATAGGCGAGAGCTTCCGAGTCCGGTGTAGGACGGTTTACCTGATTCAGCTTGATATGGATAACGAAATTTTTATATTCTTGGGGTGAAATTCCATCAAACTCATACAAACTTTCCATATATTTGTCCCATGACTCTGCAACAGCCTGCGGATCAAGTCCGTTTGTAATATATGCTTCATACATCTGTTCGAGAGTAATTGTGATTATAATATGCTCGGATACAAGCTCGGCTGCATTATGATAGCCTTTTTGACCGTTTTTATAATGCGTATAATATTCTTTCAGCTCGGCAGCAAATTTTTTTGTATTGTCACCTTTGCGGAATACAGGTATTCTGTCACCGCCTTCTATATATATTTTTAAATCTTTTCCCTGCTGCTGAGTATCATAAGGGTTGATGATATAGATACATCCGCCGGGCTCTACGGGCATTTCATAGTCGCTGAAATCTTCATGGAGTTGCGGAACAGTTATCTCATTGATACCGCCTTTCAGCTGTACGCTTTTGAATTCATCGGCATTGGAAATATGCTGTGTAAATTCCAGCATAGGTTTCATGTCACCCGAGCCGTGCTGCACATATATCTTGAGAGTTTCACCCGGAGAAGCCCATATACCCGTACTTGTACGATTGGAAAGACCGCCTGACATTTTTAGTTTATTGCTTGTATACGAGTACATATCACCGACTCTTTTGGGAGTAAATTCTCTGTTGGTGTCATAATTTTTTATGCCGTACTCGGAAAGCTTTTTTAAAGTATAGGCTGTCGGTTTGGAATCATACTTTAAAAGAGTAATTATCTGTGCGTTATCGGAGCCTTTGCGGTGGTCGTAAGCCGTAACATAGCCTGAGGAGTTGAAAGAGAGTGTACAATAATAACTGCCCATATATTTTTTGATAAAAGTTCTTATTACACCGCCGTCATCATGATTTTCAAATTCCAGAGCTGTCGGTACAGATGTAAACTCTACTGCATTATATTTAGGAATATTAAGATAATTACCCTCATTATTGATGATATAATAAGAGCCGTTTCCTGCAGCCTTCACTTTATAGCGGTACTCGGATGGAATGGCGGAGGATTTGACGGAATAGCTTAAATTATCAGCCGCCACAGAAAGTATTCTGTTTGCAGAGCTATTGAGCTGATTGGTCATGACGGTTTTGGAATACGGATGATAGAATATATATTCTCCGTCTTCCACTGTTGAAGATGAGAGCATATTATAATACCATTCCGAGCTTGCAGTAGATACGACAGAAGCGTCGTTGGCAGTCACAGCCGCTTCAGACGACGTTACAGGCATTGTTGCAATGATAGTGCCTGCCATTATCAGGGCGGCAGCGGACTTAAAAAATTTTGTCCACATTATGGAACCATCTCCTTAAGAATATAATATTTGGTTTTATTATAATATATCTGTTCAAAAAAATCCACCGTTTAAGGGGAAATCTACCTTTTTGATATAATACGGTGAAAAAATTATAAATCATAAACAAAACTCGGTTTCGTATAGCAATGCTCGCATGAAATGATAAATAGACCTGAAATATGTGGATTGTGTTGCGTTTTAAAAAAATTTATTTATTTTTCAAAATTCTGTAACCTGTTTTGATAAAATACGAGTAATTATTATAGAAGAACTTATAAAAGGTGGCTTTGATTATGAACGATAGACAAATCATAGAATTGTATTGGAACAGAGATGAGCAGGCTATCAGCATGACAGCGGAGAAATACGGTACCTATTGCTATTCCGTTGCCTACAAAATTTTACATAATGAGGAAGATTCAAAGGAAAGCGTAAATGACACATATCTGTCTGCGTGGAATAGTATTCCGCCGCATAAACCGAACATTCTCAAAACATTTCTCGGTAAAATAGCAAGAAGAATCTCTATTGACAGATGGAGAAAGAAAAATGCCGAAAAGCGTAATGCTGAAATAACGGAAGTATTAGAAGAACTGTCCGAATGTGTTTCTCCGAGAGGCAATCCAATGACAGAAATAGAAAAAAAGCAGCTGGATGAAACGGTAAATAACTTTATTGCAGAATTGAAAGATGTTGAACAGAGAGTTTTTATTTGTCGGTATTGGTATGCGGAATCCGTAAAGGAAATAGCAAAACAATTTTGTTTTTCCGAAAGTAAAGTTAAAGTAATGCTTATGCGAACACGAAACAAGCTGAAAGAAAGGCTCGAAAAGGAGGATTTGTTATGACGAAATTTGATTTGTTTGACAGTATCGGTGAAGTTGATGATGAAATTATCGAAAAGGCAAAACAGCCTATAAAAAATCATAGGAAATTATTTATTACAATAAGTTCGGTTGCCGCTTGTGCAATATTTGCGTGTGCAGGAGTATTGTATTGTTATCATACAGGTACACCCAAAAATATTTATTCCGGCACTTCTTCTGCTGTCACAAGCGAAAAAACCGACAATGGAATAACAGGCGGAACAAGTTCCGAATCTCCCGTACTTGAAGATTCCGCAGAAGTTTCACCGGAGGAGATGTACTTCAAAGTGTATTATGTCAATAACGGAAAAATCGAATACAAAACCACCAAGACTTCTGTTTCGGCAAAAAATGTTTTTGAGATTTGGAAAAAAGAAAATCATATAGGCGAAGAAGTAAAACTTATAAATTCAAAATCATCATACGAAAATTTTGAAGAATCCGAATATGAATACAGCGGAGCAGGTGTTGTAAAACACGAAACAGGCGGTCAGACAATTTATACACTTGAAATAACCAAAAATATTGAAGCATATTATGAAGATATAAGCAGTGATATTCTTCTTGAATCTCTCAGAAAAACCATGACGGGTATGGAAGAAACACCACCTGATGATTATGACCTTGTTTTAGTCGATGAAAGCGAACAGTTTTTTGATGATGCATCCGAAAGCAATCAAATTGATTCTGATGATTTCCAATACAACGACAGGGGAGAAATACTTGAATGAAAGCACTTATAAATTCTATAAAAAAATATTATTCATTAATTATTCCGCCTCTATTGACTTTATCTGTAATGCTGTATGTTTTCAAAACTTACAATATGTATCCGTTTGGACAAGGCAGTGTTGCATGGTGCGATATGAACCAGCAGGGTATTCCGTTGCTGATGGATTTTAAAGATATACTCAGCGGAAAAGACAATCTTCTTTTCAATATGCACAATGCCGGCGGTATGAATTTTTGGGGTGTTTTCTGTTTTTTTCTGTCAAATCCTTTTTCTTTATTGGCAGCATTTGTGCCAAAGCAAGACATGATATATTTTGTAAATATCATGGTAATGTTAAAACTTGCATTATGCTCCTTTACGGCAGCAATTTATTTCAAATTCCGCAAAAAAAATTGTATTATCGCTGTTTCTCTGAGTCTGATGTACGCTCTTTGCGGATATGGTATGTTGTTTTGTCAGAATATCATGTGGCTTGATGTAATGTACCTGTTTCCAATGCTTATGATTGGGCTTGAAAAGCTGACAAAAGAACGCAAAATTATATTATTTATTATCTCACTGTCAGCTATAACAATTATGAATTTCTACTTGTGCTATATGGTCGTCACTTTTATTCTGTTGTATATGACGGTTTATTATATTGATGAACGACATTCGGAATATCGCCGTGAAGTCTGTGTAAAATTCTTGTGCGGTTCGGTTTTGGCGGCACTGATAACGGCTGTTGTTTGGTTGCCCAGTCTGATGCAGGTCGTGTCATCAGGCAGACTTGGCTCTGTTTCCGACACTATAAAAAACTCCAAATTTCTGTCACACTATGAAACAGTATTACCTCTTTTGTTCTGCACAGGTTTCATTTTTGTTGTGTTGCTGATGCAGATGTTAAGCAGAGAGAAAAAAACAAAAGAACATAGAAGAAATCTGATACTGTTTCTGATGACGCTTGTACCGTTTTTAATCGAGCCTGTCAATATTCTATGGCATACGGGGAATTATATGTCGTTTCCTGCAAGGTACGGCTTTATTACTGTATTTATGGGACTGATGTGCTGTGCGGATTTTTTTGCAGATTCAAATGAAGAAAAGTTTCAAATAAAGTTGCAATCACAATATATGGTCATCTTTCTGTCATTTGCCCTTATATATGGCTATTATTACTATTCACGAAAACTTATAGACAAGGATTTTGAAACGCTGACAAAATATACAGCCACGCTTTGGGGCAATAAAGAATCACTTGACGGATTAGCAAGATTATTTATTTTGGCTATGGTTTGTTATCTGATAATTATTCTCCTTTACCGTAAACGGCTGATAATGAAACAGGTTCTTGCAATTATGCTTTTAACTCTGTGCTGTGTGGAGGGAATGAATAATATACGGCTTTATATGGTAAGTCCTGCCGTGAATAATCCGAAACGGACAGAAGATTTTGCCGCACTTTCGGAAATGTGCGATAAAATTCAAGATAATGACTTTTACAGAGTAAAAACAAACTTCAAAGCGGCTGACTATAATATGGCAGGGGCTATTGGTTATCCTTCGGTCAGTCATTATACATCTCTCACCGACCATGATTTTATGGTAATGCAGCGTAAATTGGGTTACAGTACAGTATGGATGAAATCGGGCAGTAGCGGCGGAACGGAATTGACTAACGCTCTATACTGCATAAAATACAATATCACCCAAAGCGATAAAAATGACAGCACTGTCTATACAAACGGCAAGTATTCAATCAATGCCATATCTCCATATCTTAGCTTGGGGATTTTATGCGATAATGATTTTTCCGATTGTGCGGATATTCCGAATAACATGACAAGAGCTGAAATACAGCAATATCTTTTTGAAAATATATTTGATACAGACAAAAATCTGATTACGGAATATAACTATGATAAGACAAAAAGTACGGGAATTTCGTATACAAACAACAAGTATAATATTTCAAATTCGGCAAAAATAAAGTATAATATTTTTGTATCAGGCAGGCAGAGTATTTATGCAGATTGCTATGACAGATTTTCCAATTCTCTTTCGGAAGACTATTTCGAGGGCTTGTCAATACAGATAAACGGCAGAACAATAAAAAGCAAATATCCCGAAGATGATGCAAACGGGCTTTTAAAATTAGGTGAATATGAGAATGAAAGAGTTATTGTAGAGATTACGGCAAATAAAAAAATAAGCTGTTACAGCTTTTGTATATTCGGTCTTGACCTTGATTTACTGTCCGATTCTGTCAGTCAGGCGAAAAGTGCATATCTTAAGTATGATGGCAGTAAAATTACGGGAACTGTCCATACCTCAAAAAATAAAACTTGTCTGCTTTCCGTTCCATACAATGATGGTCTTATCGTAAAAGTAAACGGCAGACAAGTTTCCGCCAAAAAAGTATTATCTGATTTTACTGCATTTCAACTTTCTGCAGGTCAAAGCAAAATAGAAATATATCTTATACCGAAAGGATTTGTTGTCGGAATTATTATAACAATCATAGGAATGAATTTATTGGCTATATATATCAAATTTCAAAGAAAAATTCACGTTCCTAAAAGATTATCATATACTTTTGAAATACTGACAGGCTTTATATCTGTCTTTGATATTATTATGGTGTATATGTTTCCGATAATAATTAATCTTTTGTAATGTTATAGATAAGACAGGCAAAGATTCATTATTATAAATCTAAATCAAAAATGAAAGACTGTAATATAACCAACCGTACAAAAGATACAAATTTCCTGCCTGTATGTAAAAAATAAAATTTGCCCCAATAGAAAAAATATGATATAATAAAACACTGAGCATAGATTATATTTTATTTGACAGATAAAATTTTCAAAAAGAGTGTTGACAAATAAAATAAATCGTGATATAATCCATATAAGCCTATCGGAATAGTAGGCTTTTAAAAGCAAAGGAGGAATTATTTTGAAAAGGGAAAAAATACAGGAAAATATCAAAAATATGGCAATAACAGCAATGTTTGCGGCAATGGTATATGTACTTACGGCATTTGTGCATATTCCGACACATCAGGGATATGTCCATGTCGGTGACGGTATAATATATTTGAGTGCGGCAATATTGCCCATGCCCTATGCAATGGCAGCGTCAGCGATAGGTGCGGGATTATCTGATTATATGTCGGGTTATGCTATGTGGGTCGTGCCGACGGTCATAATAAAAGCACTGACGGTAATGGCATTTACGAACAAGGAAAAAAGAATAGTCAATAAAAGGAATATGTTCGGAGTTATCGGAGCAGGTCTGATATGTGTCGGAGGATATTATACAATGGGTGTATTGATAGCAATAATGTCGGGTTCGGACATAAGTGCGGCATTCGGCGGAGCAGTTGCGGATATAATTACAAATATTATTCAGAGCCTTGCAAGCGGTATACTGTTTGTGGTAATGGGATTATCACTGGATAAGATAAACATAAAAAGAATCATAAGAGCATAAAAAATAAAGGGCAGTCGGTGTGACTGTCCTTTATTCGTTATGAGGTGCAACAAAAAGCGTTTTCTGATTTGTATAGATAACTTTACCGGGCTTTGAGCCGTTTGGTTTTGAAATGAATTTTACTCTTGTATAGTCAACGGGTATTTTATTTGAATTTTTGGCTTTTGAATGAGCCGCTGCAAGCTGTGCGGCAAATAAGACAGTCTCATCATCAGGCTGCTGACCGTTTGTAATAATTATCGTGTGAGAACCGGGAATATCTTTTGCATGAAGCCAGATGTCATTTTTATTGGCAAATTTAAGAGTAAGGTCATCATTTTGTTTATTGTTTCTGCCGATAAGAATTTTAAATCCCGATTTTGATGTGAATTCGATAGGGGGAAGGGCTGAAAGATTTTTTTGTTTTTTGGATTTTGACTTGATGTATCCCTGTTCGGAGAGTTCAAGGCGTATCTCGTCAAGCTCACGCAGAGAGCCTGCACGGGAAAGACTGTCCATGACCGAGGAAATATAATCAAGTTCATCTTCGGCTTTTGAAATCTGAACTTTGAGGACTTGTTCGGCAGTTTTGGCTTTCTGATATTTCTTGTAATATTTCTGTGAATTTGCAGTCGGTGAAACAGCGGGGTCAAGCGGAATTTCTATTTCAGCGAGGTTTTCGTCATAATAATTCTGTACCTTGCAGGAAGATGAGCCTTTGGGTATCTGATACAGATTAGCCTGAATCAAGTCACCGCATATCCTGAAATATTCCCTGTCGGCACAGGCAGAAAGTTCTTCATTTTGCAGGTATATCTTTTTTATAAGACGTGATGCGGTGTTTGAGAGGAGTTTATTCAGGTCATCTGAGCGTTGACGGATATTTTCGAGAATGGCACGCTTTGAATAGTAACTGTCAAGAAGCTCGCAAAAAGAATTTTGTTTGATTGCATGACCCGTACCGTATTGCTGGATATATTCAAAAGTAAAGTCGATAGGCTTTTTATTGTTGTCCGTGATAATATATGGTTCTCCTTGATATTCACGAACTGTATTTATGGTACGTTTGAGGAAGAATCTCAGACGGGAAATAAGCTCTTCGTCAAGGTCTGAAATAAAAATATCCTTTCCATGTCCTGTGAGATGTTCCCATTCACGGCAGATGATAGGAGATATCCCCTGAACTGTCGAAAGGAGAGCCTTTGAAAGAGGCATATTTTTTGAGATATTTTGAACAGAAGAAATAATATCATCAGCCGAATAGTCAAGCATGGATATTTTTGCCTGAGCAGGCGGAAGCTGATATTTTATATTAGGCAGGACAAGCCTCTGAGATGACATTGAAAGGTCAACACGCTTTACAGCGTCAATGATATTGCCGTCAGAGTCTATGAAAATAATATTGCTGTATTGCCCCATTATTTCAACGGCAAGTGTCAGCATAACAGTATCGCCTAATTCATTAGTACCTTCAAAATCGAGGAACAGAAGTCTTTCCAAGTCAGGCTGACGTATAGCACGAAGCCGTGCACCCGACAGGCGTTTTCTGAAAAGCATACAGAGCATTGGAGGTGTCTGAGGATTTTCGTATGAAGAAGCTGTTATGTTTATACGAGGACTGTTCGGGCTTGCCGATATAAGAAGTTTTTTTGCACCGTCACGGGAACGCATTGAAAAAATAAAATCATATTTTGAAGGCTGATAAATTTTATCAACTTTTGTATTCAGAAGCTGAGATTCAAGTTCATTTTTTATAAGGCGTAAAAAAGCTCCGTCAAGAGCCATGATATACCACCCTTTCGTAAAGTGAGGAGTTGTTTAATTTATATAATTCATTTTGTCGGTGAAGTTTGATTCAATGAAAGTTATATCGGGGAATTGTTCGGATAATTTTTTGACGAGTTCGGGAATGATGATATTTTCGGAATTGAAGTGACCCAAATCGAATACGGCAATGTTATTGTCATTGGCGAAAATAATTTCGTGATGTTTTATTTCTCCCGTGATAATAGCGTCAGCGGAATATTTTCGGGCAAGGAAAACATTGTTTCCGCCTGCACCGCACGCAACGGCAATTTTGCTTATATTCTTACCGCTGTCGGAAAAACGAAGTCCCGATATATTGAGAGAATTTTTGATATACCTTGCAAATGTAGGACAGTCCATAGTTGAGTGGAGATGTCCGAAGATAAGGCAGTCATCATTAAGATACTTGTCGGGAACGACACCGCATAACCTTGCGAGAGTATCATTGACACCATTCGGAGCAATATCAAGGTTAGTGTGTGCGGAAATGATTGTCAGACCGTTCTTTGCACATAAAAACGGGACAGAACTGCTCAAAAGAGATTTGATAGGATTGAAAATAACAGGGTGATGAGAGATTATTATGCCTGCATTTTCCGAAACGGCCTGTTCGATAACTTCACGGGTAACGTCAAGGGTAACTATGATTTTATCGGAAACTGCATTTTCATCACCCGTGAGAAGTCCCGAATTATCAAAACTCATCTGAGTATCAAACGGAGCAAAAGAGTTTATGAAATCAAGAATATTTTTAGCGTTTGTCACGGTTCATCCTCCTTTGAGAGAGAATCAAGTTTTTTTGTGAGTTCAAGAAGATTTTTGAATTCATACGAATCTTTTTCAAAAGCATTGAGCTTTTTCTTTAATTTGCTGTTGATGACGGATATGTACTTTTTTGATTCAATTGAATCATCGAACTGAAGCAGACCCGTGTATTTGAAAATATCATCACACTGACGGATAATACCGTCAAATGCAACTGACATGACGGAATAGGATTTTCCGAGAGAAATACAGGGCTTTTCATTGATTATTTTAAAACCGTTTTGGCATAAAAACAAACGCAGTGAATCCGCACGGGTCATAGGCTGTAATATCAGCCTTTTATTTTCGTCACGGAGCCAAAGCGTTCTTGAAATGATTTTTGATATAAGCTCACCGCCCATGCCTGCAATAACGATATCATCGGCACATTCGGGAGATATCTTGTCAAGACCGTCCGAAAGAACAGTTGAAACGATATCGCCGACACCGTAGAGGTCAATATTATTCTGAGCATTTTTCAAAGGCAGGGGACGTATATCACAGGCAACAGCCGATTTTATCTTGTGATTGAGAGCAAGCCAGACGGGCAGATAAGCATGATCTGTGCCGATATCTGCCAGACTGGAATTTTCACGCACGAAACCCGCACACAAAGCAAGTCGGTTATCGAGACTGAACATCATGCTTTTTTGTTGATGTGTTCGTTGAGAGCCTTAACAAGCTGGTCGGGGTCAACACCGTGAACCATGCAGGCCTGTTCGATAGTTTCGCCTCTTGAAGCAGGACAGCCGAGGCAGTGCATTCCTATTGAGAGGAAAAGGGGAGCAGTAGTTTCATCAATATCGAGGATATCTCCGATAATAGTATTTTTAGTAATTTCAGTCATAGTAAAAAATTCCTTTCTTTATTTTATGATGTTAATTATAATACAAAAAATATTTTTTTGCAAGAGAGAAATTCATTATTCACGGTCATCCCAAAATTTATTGCGTTTCTCGGATAATTCAACGAGATGTTCTGCAAATGCCTGACAGTCATAATCTGAAATATATCTCATAACAAAAATCTCTCTTGATAAAAATTATTTTTTCTGAGCCTTTTTTATCCAGACATAGGCTCTGTCGATAGCCGAGAAAAGTCCGACTTCATCACCGTATTTGAAAATAGGTTCTTCACTGCCCTGGGGGTCGTTGTTCACTATCTGTATAAACACATTATCGGCAATATCCGTGTTTTTACTTTTTTTGAAAGATCTGATGGTCAGCTTAGCGATATATTTGTCGTGCATATCACCGTAGTATAAAACATCACCGCATCTCACAAGGGGTTTGTTTTTGTAATTTAAAAATTTCATAATAAAAAGGTTCCTTTCTGAAAATAGATATAAAGCTCGGTGGTCGAGTGAGATCTGTTCTTTTACTTTTGGATGTAGTTTTTGAGTAAAACTTCAAGCAGGTCATCACGCTCGATTTTGCGTATAAGTGAACGGGCATTGAGATGAGTGGTGATGTAGGTAGGGTCTTCCGAAAGGATATATCCTACAAGCTGATTGATGGGATTGTAGCCTTTTTCTTCAAGAGCATTGTAAACGGTTGTAAGTACAGACTTTATATAGTCTTCTTTAGCATCTGAAACTGAAAATACCATAGTTTTGTCACTGAATTTAGTATTGTTGTTATCGTTCATATTAATTCATACCACCTTTTAATTTTATTTAAACAAAAAAATTATATCTCAGCATTAATTATATAACATATTGCATATTTTATCAAGGTTTTAGTTGTAAAAATTTTTGCATAAAATATATTGTGTTCAATTTTCAAGTATTGCGGAAATGTCCCTGAAAACGGACAGGCTTCTTTTAAGTATGCCGTTCATGTATGCAATAGCCGTACCGTAGTTTGTCATAGGTACGTTTTGGTCAACAGCACATTTGAGCCTGTATTTCATCTCTCTTTCATTCAGCATACAGCCTCCGCAGTGTATTATGAGTTTATATCCGCTGAGGTCTTCTTCAAATTCCGTACCGGATGTCCATTTGAAGTCAAGGAATTTACCGGTGTATTTCCTTAAAAGTTTCGGGAGTTTTACAGTACCTATATCGTTGCACTGACGGTGATGTGTACACCCCTCCGATATAAGCACTTTGTCACCGTCTTTCAGTTCATCAATGGCTTTTACTCCTTTAACGAGTGCTTTCAGGTCACTCTTGTAATTCGCCATAAGTATAGAAAATGATGTCAGTAAAATGTCAGCGGGAATATCCTTGCCGACTTTGCCGAAAACCTGACTGTCCGTTATTACAAGTGCAGGCTTTTTTCCGAGTGAAGCGAGAGTTTCTTTAAGAGTTGTATCACGGGTCACAACAGGTATCATTTCATTGTCGAGAAGTTCCCTGATAGTCTGCACCTGTGGCAATATCAGACGACCTTTCGGAGCTGATTCGTCTATCGGTACTACAAGGACAACAAAATCATTTTTATTCAGAAGATGTGCGACAATTTTTTTATCTTCAATTTTGCCGTGCTGTTTTGCGATAAGCTCTTTAAGTTCGTGTATGTTTTCACCTGTAACAGCACTCACATTTATTTCATTTTCATTCCGAGGAGAAATTTTTTTCAAATCGCTTTTATTATATGCAATTATATACGGAATATTTTTATTCCTGAATTTCTCAATCAGATTATTTTCATAATCCGTCAATCCCTTTATACTGTCAACCACCAGAACGGCAATATCTGTTTTATTGAGAATACGCAAAGTTTTTTGTACTCGCATAATACCGAGTTCACCCTCATCATCAATGCCTGCTGTATCTATCATCATAACAGCACCCAGAGGCAACAGTTCCATTGCCTTGAAAACAGGGTCGGTGGTTGTTCCGAGAATATCCGATACTATTGCGATATTCTGATTGGTAACAGCGTTGAGTAAACTTGATTTGCCCGAATTTCTCTTTCCGAAAAATGCTATATGCACTCTTTCGGCAGAAGGTGTATTGTTTAGTGACATAAAAATTTTCTCCTTTCATTCATCTTCAAGCATGGCGTTCAGATGACGGCTGTATCTTTTAGGTATTTTTATATCGCACAAATAACCGAAATCTGCTAAAAATTCCGATATGGTACTGATGCCGTCTTTATAAAACTGCTTTATTCGTTTTGATTTATAGTTGATATTTTTGTAATTGGGCGGACAGATGAAAGTCCAGTCGGCACCGTCTTTATCAAATATTATCCTGAAAAATTCATCTATTTCTGTACCTTTGTATCCGACCTTCATCAATAAAATATGATGCTCCACGCCATCATCTATATGGCATACATAGGCTTTTGAGCCGTCAAATGATATGACAGCCATCAAGGGTTCATCTTTCTCACGGGCATTTTTGACGCTTTCATAATTGTTGTATTCTATTATTTCCATATAAAACACCTGAATTTAAAATTCGGAGTGGGGAATGAAATTTCACTCCTCACTCCTATTTATTTTATTTGATTTTTCAATTAGAATCTGAAATCTCTTTTGCCATTGACGATATCTGCAAGATGTTCTTTTGTGATTTCACGGACTTTTTCTTTCGGGATATTATTAAGCTCTGCAAGTATGAGTTTTTCGCCTATTTCTTTTGTTTCGGGTGAAGCGTAATCCTCAAGATATTCTTTGAGCGTCATAAGTGCATTGGGGTGACAGCAGTTCTGTATCTGACCTGCCTTGCACAGTGACATGAATCTGTCGCCTGTTCTGCCTTCTCTGTAACAAGCCGTACAGAAGCTCGGTATATATCCGAGTTCCATGAGCCATTTTACGACTTCATCAAGAGTTCTTCTGTCGCTTACATCAAACTGTGCTGAGTCCTCGTCTTCGTCACAAGGCTCGGCATATCCGCCAACGCTTGTCTTTGAACCTCCGCTTATCTGTGAAACACCGAGATGCAGAACTCTTTCACGGCTTTTCTGACTTTCACGGGTAGAAACTATCATGCCCGTATACGGAACAGCTATTCTGATACAGGCAACTATCTTGGCAAAAGTATCATCAGAGATACCATTGTCGAATACATCGGGGTCAATGTCATCTGCACGTCTTACTCTCGGTACGCTTATTGTATGAGGACCTACACCGAAACGTGCTTCAAGATGTTCAGCGTGCATGAGAATGCCCACAAATTCATATCTGTACAGTTCAAGTCCGAAAAGTACACCACATCCTACATCATCAATGCCTGCTTCCATAGCTCTGTCCATAGCCTCTGTATGATAATTGTAGTTATGCTTGGGACCTGTGGGGTGGAGTCTTTCATAGCTTTCCTTGTTATAGGTTTCCTGGAAAAGGATATAAGTTCCTATTCCTGCATCTTTGAGTTTCTTGTAATTTTCGTGAGTGGTTGCGGCAATATTTACATTTACACGTCTGATAGCACCGTTTTTATGCTTTATGCTGTAAATAGTCTTGATACTTTCAAGGATGTACTCGATAGGATTGTTGACAGGGTCTTCGCCTGCTTCAAGGGCGAGTCTTTTATGACCCATATCCTGCAAGGCGATAACTTCATTTCTGATTTCTTCCTGAGTAAGTTTTTTACGTGCGATATGCTTGTTCTTGAGATGATACGGGCAGTACAGACAGCCGTTGACACAGTAATTTGAAAGATACAGCGGAGCAAACATAACTATTCTGTTGCCATAGTAATTTTTCTTGATTTGTTCAGCGAGTGCAAATATCTCCTGATTTTTTTCTTCAATGTCACAGTCAAGCAAAACAAGGGCTTCTTTGTGTGAAAGACCTTTTTCAAGTCTTGCCTTTTCGAGTATCTGGTCGATAAGCTCGACATTATGCTTGTTTTTTTCTGCATACTCAAGACAGGCTTTTATTTCCTCGTCATTGATAAATTCCTCTGCATGAGGTGATTTCGGATCGTATTTCATTTTAAAAAACTTCCTTTCAATAAATAAATTATAAAATATAGATAGTACAAATAATTGCACATTGCTAATTGCTGATTGCTGATTGTTTGCAGTCTCCACGGGAGGTGACTACATTGTAGCCTATTGATCGCATACGGGATTGCAGACAGTTTTTACATTCGGCAGCTTCGTCACCTGTACAGATCTTATTGTCATAAAGCATATATTTTTTTCTGACCGAAACAGGTGATAAATTCGGCATGATGACATTTGCACCGGCTAAAATGCCTTTTTCACGTCCGAGAGGATGTATAGTACCGAGTGCAGTAGTTGACGGCAGCAGCACATAAGGCAAAGTCAGTCTTATCAGACCGAGCATGAAAAGTGTCAGTTCAAGAGTACCGTTTGGCATATCCCTGAAAGGTGTATCATGCTGGGCAATAAAAGGACCTATCCCGACCATGTGAGGCCGAAATTCTTTGAGGAATATCATATCTTCGGCTAAGTTTTCGGCAGTCTGGAAAGGCGAGCCTACCATGAAACCGCATCCTACCTGATAGCCAATTTCTTTCAAGTCACGCAAGCATCTTTTGCGATTGATTGGTGAAAGTTTGTCAGGGTGAAGTTTTGAATAATGTTCATTATTGGCTGTTTCATGGCGTAATAAATATCTGTCTGCACCTGCATTGAAAAATCTTTCATAGCTTTCACGGGATTTTTCTCCGATTGAAAGCGTTACTGCACAGTCGGGATAGTTATTTTTCATCTCGCTGATAATATCCGTCATTTTGTCATCAGTGAAATAATTATCTTCACCGCCCTGAAGCACGAATGTTCTGAAACCGAGTTCATACCCCTCTTTACAGCATGAAAGGATATCATCTTTTGAGAGCCTGTATCTTTGTGCATTTCTGTTTGAACAGCGTATACCGCAGTAATAGCAGTCATTTTTGCAGTAATTGGTAAATTCTATCAGTCCACGGATATATATATCATGCCCGTAATACCTGTGTCTTACTTCACGGGATTTTTCAAAGAGATATTCGGATATTTCGGGGTTGAAATTCTCTATGAGATATTTATATTCCTGTTTGGAAAGAACGGTATTTTTATACAGTTTGTCAATAAGCTCTTTCATTTTTTGGAACACACAACCTTTGAAGTAATGCCGTCAAGCATACCGATTTTTCCCGACAGTCTGTTGATGACATCAACGGGAGCATCAAGGACTATACTTATGACATTCAGATTTTTTGTTTTATAGGGAATACCCATTCTGCCGATGATATAATTGCCGTAATCATGGAGAATATCATTAAGCCTGTCAATGGAATCTGTATTTTCCACGATAATTCCGATGATAGAAACTCTGTTTTCCATAGAACTCCTCTTTTCAGCAAACAAAAAACACCCTTCCGATATGAAAAGGGTGCAGTTATTCCATGAAAAAATACAGCCTTTCACATCAGAAAAAATCATCTTTTGTGTCAGATAAGTTTAAAGTTTTGCATACAGTACGAAACTTTTATGCTCAACCGCAAAAAGATTATAACATTATTTTGAACTTATTTCAATATGCTTATTCCGAAAATCATTTTTTATTTTTATGTGCAAAGTGCTGTATTGATTTTTTATTGCCGATAATATAAAATAGATGTACTATAAAATCAATGGGGGAATCATATAATGGAGAAGATAAAATTTTCTGCACCGTGTCTTATGGGAATAGAGGGTATTTGTGCAGATGAATTTAAGAGATTGGGCATTGAGGGAGTTCAGGCGGAAAACGGCAGAGTGCTGTTTGAGGGGGACTTCAATACTCTTGCGAAAGCTAATATATGTTCAAGATATGCCGAGAGGATACAGATATTGCTTGGCGAATTTCCCGTATATACATTTGAGGACTTGTTTCAGGGCGTAAGTAAAATTGCTTGGGAAAATTGGATAGGAAAAGAAGATGCTTTTCCTGTAAAGGGTCACAGTGTGAGTTCAAAGCTGACAAGTATTCCCGACTGTCAGAAGATAATCAAAAAAGCCGTTGTAAACAGACTTGGTGCAAAGTATCATACATCATGGTTCGAGGAAACAGGCTCACTTCATCAGATACAGTTTCTTATAATGAAAGATAAGTGCAGTATAATGCTTGATACATCTGGAGCAGGTCTGCATAAAAGAGGTTACCGTGCAAATTCTACTATTGCACCTATAAAGGAAACTCTTGCCTGTGCAATGGCAGATGCATCTCATGTAAGGCACTACAGCACTGTTATAGATCCGTTCTGCGGTTCGGGGACTATTCTTATAGAGAGTGCATTGAAAGCGTTGAATATAGCCCCGGGACTGAGAAGAAGTTTTACAGCCGAAAAATGGGGAGTTGTTCCCGAAAATGTATGGAGCGAGGAAAGAATGTCTGCACAGGATAATATAAAAACAGACTGTGATTTCATGGCATACGGCTATGACATTGACGAAAATGCAGTTGAACTGACCCGTGAAAATGCAAGAAAAGCAGGCGTTGAAAAGAGAATAATTGTTCAGCAGAGGGATATAAGGGATTTTTCGGAGGACTTTGAAAAAGCGTTGGTTTTATGTAATCCGCCATACGGTGAAAGACTTTTGGATATGGAACAGGCAAGGGAACTGTATAAAATAATGGGCGAGAAATTTGTCAGAAAACAGGGGTGGTCATACAGTATAATCACACCTGATGATAACTTTGAACAGTATTTTGGCAGAAAATCGGATAAAAGAAGAAAACTGTATAACGGAATGATAAAATGTCAGTTGCATATGTATTTCAGATAAAGGGCTTGTCGAGTTTAGATGATGTAAAAAAATGTACTGTATTGGATATAAAATAAATACGGAGGTGTTTTTAAATGGATTTGTATGAACTTATAAAAAATTTATATGGTGTTGATGAACTCGTGGGCTATTCAAATGAAGATATTGATTTTCTGAAAGAAATGTTCGGAGATGTGCCTGAGGTTTTGGAGGATTATTACAGAAAAGCCGGAAGAACAGAGGCTCTCAGACATTTGCAGGATGAATGGATATTGCCCGAACATTATAAAAATTGGAATTGGCTGAAAGAACAAAAGGATTTTTATATTCTGATGAATGAAAATCAGGGAGTATTTCAGTTAGGTATACGAAAAGATGATATAGGTAAGCCAAATCCGCCTGTTTATTATATAGATGACGGAAATGTTATAAAATACTGTGATACTTTGAGTGAATTTCTGATTTGTCAGAGTGCATATCAGTCGGTGTTTACATTTGAGTATTCTCCCGAAGAATTTTACAGCATTACGGAAGATGAACTTAAAATAGTTGAGCAAGGTTTGAATAAATATCCCTTTGAGTTGAAAAATGATGAACAGGATTATCCGTTCAATATGAGTTTTTATTATAATGCTGATGATAACCTTTATGTTGTAATGAATTACGGTGAAGATGATATACAGGTATTGTATGGTGCAGTCAGTGAGGAATCATTTAATAAACTTGAAGAAGTAGTGGGAGATTTGGGCGAGCCTATGTAAAGAGAGGGGAAAAATATGTCTTTTGCACATTTGCATTTGCACACGGAATACAGCTTGCTGGACGGTGCGTGCAGGATAAATGAACTTGTAAAGAGAGTAAAGGAACTCGGACAAAATGCCGTTGCCATAACCGACCACGGCAATATGTACGGAGTTATAAATTTTTATAAAGCGTGTAAAAAAGAAGGTATAAAGCCGATAATAGGCTGTGAAGTCTATGTTGCAAAAAGGAGATTGTCCGACAAGACCCCCGAACTTGACAGGCATTATAATCATCTTGTACTGCTTTGCGAAAATGAAACGGGTTATCGTAATTTGATGAAATTAGTTTCCGTATCGTGGGTAGACGGATATTATTACAAACCGAGGATAGATATTGAACTTCTCAAAAAATACCATGAAGGACTTATTGGTCTTTCAGCTTGTCTGGCAGGTGAGATACCGCAGGCTCTTATAAATAATAATTATGACGAGGCTAAAAGAATTGCCCTGAGATATAAAGATATTTTCGGGGAAAACAATTTCTTTCTTGAACTTCAGAATCACGGCATAAGAGAAGAAGTTTTGATAGAGTCGAGTATAATAAGACTTTCAAAGGAATGTGATATTCCGCTTGTTGCAACAAATGATTGTCATTATATAAGGCAGGAGGACAGTCATCTGCATCATGTTCTGCTGTGTATACAGACGGCTAAAACTATTAAAGATGAATTACCGTTGGCATTTCCGACAAATCAGTTCTATGTCAAAAGTGAAGATGAAATGCTTCAGCTTTTTGATAAAGAGGCTGTTGAGAATACTCAGAAGATAGCCGACAGGTGCAGTGTTGAGATAGAGTTCGGCAAACTGAAATTACCTGCATTTGATGTACCCGATAATAAAGACCATCTTGAATATTTCCGTGAAAGGTGCTTTGACGGACTTAAAAAGCGTTATCCGAATATTGATAAAAGCCTGACGGACAGGCTTGAATATGAAATAGATACGGTTTCCAAAATGGGGTATACGGATTATTATCTGATAGTGGCAGATTATGTCAATTATGCGAAGTCAAAGAATATACCCGTAGGAATAGGCAGGGGTTCGGGTGCAGGCAGTCTTGCAGCTTATTGTATGGGAATAACAGGACTTGACCCACTTAAATATGACTTGCTCTTTGAAAGGTTTTTGAATCCCGAAAGAGTAAGTATGCCTGATTTTGATGTGGATTTCTGCAAGGACAGGCGGCAGGAAGTAATAGATTATGTCATTGAAAAATACGGTTCGGACAGGGTCGCACAGATAATATCATTCGGAACAATGGCGGCAAAAGGTGCAATAAGAGATGTAGGCAGGGTTTTGGATATTCCTTACGGTACTTGTGACCAGGTAGCCAAATTGATTCCAAGTGATTTGGGAATGACCATTTCAAAGGCTCTTGAAATTTCTTCTGAGCTTAAACATCTTTATAATACAAGTGAGCAGATAAAGGAACTCGTTGACACGGCAATGAAAGTTGAGGGAACTCCACGACATTCAACGACTCATGCGGCAGGAATTGTAATTACGGACAGACCTGTCAGCGATTATGTTCCGTTGTCAAAGAATGATGATATAATCGTAACACAGTTTGACATGACAACGCTTGATGAACTTGGGCTTTTGAAGATGGATTTTCTCGGATTGAGAAATCTTACGGTTCTGAATGATGCTCAGAATCTTGTGAAACAAAAAAATCCCGATTTTGATATAAATAATATTCCCGATAATGACCCGAAAGTGTTTGAATTATATTCAAAAGCCGATACCGAGGGAGTATTTCAGTTTGAATCGGCAGGAATGAAAGATACTCTTGTCAAGCTCGGACCACAGAATATTGAAGATATAATCGCTGTTATATCACTGTACAGACCCGGTCCTATGGATTCGATAGGAAGATATATCGAAAACCGTCATCATCCGGATAAAATTACTTATAAGCACCCGTTGCTTGAACCTATCCTGAAAGTAACATACGGCTGTATAGTATATCAGGAACAGGTCATGCAGATATTCCGTTCACTTGCGGGATATTCTCTCGGCAGGGCAGATATAGTAAGACGAGCAATGTCCAAAAAGAAAAAGTCCGTTATGGAACAGGAAAAACAGGTATTTATATACGGCATTGAGGGAGAAGTTGACGGCTGTATAAAAAGAGGTGTACCCCAAAATATAGCTGAGGAAATTTTTGCCGAAATGGAGAGCTTTGCTTCGTATGCTTTCAATAAATCCCATGCGGCGTGTTATGCTGTTCTGTCATATCAGACGGCTTATATGAAATGCTATTATCCGTGTGAATATATGGCGGCACTTTTAACGAGCGTTCTCGGTGACAGGGCTAAAATTGCCGTATATGCAGATGAATGTACACAGAAGAATATCCGTGTACTTCCGCCCGATGTCAATGAAAGCAGTATCGGTTTTTCGGTGCATGACAATGAAATAAGATTCGGTCTGAAAGCAGTCAAAAATCTCGGACGTGGTTTCATAGATAATATAATCACACAGAGAAATAAACAAAAATTCACTTCATTTTATGATTTCTGTAACCGTTCATACTGCCGTGACACGAATATACGTTCTTTGGAAAATCTTATAAAAAGCGGTGCATTGGACGGTCTTGGTGCAAACAGGAAACAAATGCTTGAATCGTCAAAGAGATTTCTTGATATAGTGTCATCAATTAAAGAAACCGCAATTGACGGCCAGCTTGATCTGTTAGGTGCAATGACGGATAATTCCGTAAAACAGGAGCCTGCATTGCCGAATGTAAAGGAATTTCCTCAGCTTGAGCTTCTTGAAATGGAAAAGGAAGCTGTCGGGATGTATTTTTCCGGACATCCGCTGGCTGAATATGATAATATCATCAAGTCTGCCAACTCTGTCACATTGAATAATATCGGAAACTACTCGGACGGTCAGAAAATAGACGTTTTTGCAATGATAGAAAAGATGCGTGTCATAACGACTAAAAACAATCAGCAGATGGCATTCGTCACATTGGAGGATAAATACGGTTCAGCGGAACTTGTTGTTTTTCCGAATACATTGCAGGAATTCGGCGGACTTATACAGGAAGGCAAAATTTTACGTTTCTTTGTTTCGATAAGTACAAAAGATGACGAAATAAAGCTTATATGTAATTCTGTTCAGCAGGCTGATACAAATATTCCTCCGGCTCCACGGAAAAAGACTGTTAAAAATAAAGGACTGTATCTTCGTCTGCCGAATGATTATGGGAAAGAGTATCGGAAAGCCATGCAGATAACGGAGATATTTGACGGGAATACACCGTTATATCTTTACTTCACGGAATTCAATACACTTTATCGTACACCGTTTTCAAAATGGGTGTCTGTTAATGATGTTATGCTGAGAGAGCTTAAAAAGCGTATCGGTGATGAAAATGTTTCATTTCAGGAATAATTATAACTAAAATTTCCTCAATTTCCTCTGATTTGTTTAGATGACAATATTAAATTTTTGTAAAGATATTGACTTATGGTATGGATATGGTTTAAAATTAGAATCAGTATTGTTTAGAAAATATTAATTTTGAGGAATGGTTAAATATGAAGAAGATATTATCAGTAATTTTATTTTCACTTATTGCGTCTGCTCTCACAGGCTGTAACGATATACAACCCGTTGTTCGTTCTTCTGAGCCGTCATCAAATATAGAATCATCTGTAACAGAAAGCAGTGAAGTCAAAGAGGAAAGCTCCAAAACAGAACAATCATCAAAAGAAAATGTTTCCGAAACAGAGAGTTCAAAAGAAGAAGTTTCCAAAACCGAGAGTTCGGCGGATGCAAATTCGGAAGCCGAACAGTCATCAAAAGAAGCTGTGTCCGAAACCGAAAGTTCGGCAGACGGAGAACAGTCATCCGAGCCGGAAGAATCGTATGATGAAAGCTCTGACAAGGAAAGCTCCGATGAGGAAAACTCAAAGGAAGATGACAGTCTTTTCAGTTTCAAGCTGTCGGTGAATTATGTTGAATACAAAGTTCCGTTTGATTACAGTGAACTTAATGCGGCAGGATATTATCTTGATAAATCGGGTACTGTCGAACCGGATACCCATACACGCAGTCTTGACTGGAAAGATGAGTACGGTCATAAAATTTCCGTTCAGCTTTGGAATCCGACAGATGAAACCAAGGATTATGATGAATGTAAAGTAGGCTCGATAGAAATAAAACTTGGCGAGGAAATGAATGTTATTTTGCCCGGGGACTTTTCATTTGACTTTGATATTACCCCCGAAACGGTAAAAGAGCATTACGGCGAACCCGAATCAGAGCATATATATGATAATTATGTGACACTTCGTTATAAAAAAGACCTTTCGAGCACTGTTGAATTTTTCATATATACGGATGAAACGATGCAGAAATTTTCATCGGTTACTGTCAAGAATTTCGTATAAAAACAAATTTTTTAAGGCTCTCGTTTTTTGAGAGCCTTTTTTTATTTTTGTCTTGATTATTTTAGGAAAAAAGCTTATAATATTAGTTGGCAGTCGGCAATTTTATATAATAATTGCTGATTGTACATTGTTAATTGCTAATTGAAAAAAGGCGGTGATTTTGTGAGTTCTGACCCTTATGTCAAACGATGTGTGAAAATAGAATCAATTGGGGGACAGAACCGTTTATTGTAATGAATTCTGCCCTTCGTGCCGCAAAGGGGAGTTTTTTTGTTATGATAAATTATTATAAGACCGTTAACGGAAGAATCGAGGAAATCAAGGAATATGAACAGGGCTGTTGGATAAACTGTGTTGCTCCCGAAGATGATGAAGTACAATATCTGCTTGATTTTCTGAAAATACCGCCCGAACTTATGCGTTCGGCACTTGATGATGAGGAATCATCCCACGTTGACAGTGAAGACGATACTACGCTTATTATTATAGACGTGCCCGTTGTAGAAAGGGTATCAAAATTTGTGACGTATTCGACTATGCCTATCGGTATAATGATAACCGATAAGAATGTCATTACTGTGGCTATACACGAAAATACTATTTTAAGTGAATTTTCCGAAGGTGTCGTGAAGAACGTCCGTACAGATTACAAAACACATTTTGTTCTTCATATAATGCTGAGAATGGCTACAAAATATCTCCAGTATCTTAAACAGATAGATAAAGTCAGCAACCGTATTGAAAGACAATTAAGACGTTCAGCGAAAAATAAAGAACTTCATCAGCTTCTTGATATAGAAAAATCCTTGGTGTATTTTTCGTCATCTCTGAAAGCGGATGAACTTACACTTGAAAAAATCATGCGTGGAAGATTCATAAAGCTGTATGACGAAGACCAGGACTTGCTTGAAGACGTTCTTATAGAAATAAAACAGGCGGTCGATATGGCGGCAATACATCTCAATATCCTTACGAATACAATGGATGTATTTGCATCTATTATATCAAACAACTTGAATATAGTCATGAAAATACAGGCTTCGCTGACACTTTTGGTTTCAGTTCCGACTGTCATTTCAGGCTTTTACGGAATGAATATAATAGGCGGTCTGCCTTTTGATAAATTCTGGTGGTTTCCTATCGCACTTTCGGGAGTGCTTATGCTTGTTATGTATATTATTCTTAAAAAGAAAGATATGTTTTGATTAAAATAAAAATCATCAGGGGAGTTTGGAATATATACTCCCCATTTTTATTTAAGATAAAAAAGGAGTTTTTTGATGAATAATGAAAAACTGTTTCATATAAATATTACCCGTGAACAGGGGACAAAATATGCAATTTTACCCGGTGACCCCGACAGAGTTCCGAAAATTGCGGCATACCTTGATAATGCGGGATTTCTTGCACAAAACAGGGAATTTACATCTTATGTCGGTGAATTGCTCGGGGAAAGAGTTATAGTCATGTCAACGGGGATAGGGGGAGCATCTGCCGCTATTGCCCTTGAAGAATTAACTATGGCAGGACTGAAAACAGCGATAAGAGTAGGTACTTGCGGAGGGATTCAGGAAAAAGTCGTTTCGGGTGACCTTGTAATAGCAACAGCGGCTGTCCGCATGGAGGGAACTTCAAGGGAATATGCACCAATCGAATTTCCTGCATCAGCGGATTTTGATGTGACCCGTGCACTGACAAAAGCGGCTTTGAAAAATGATTTCCGTTATCATACAGGTGTCGTTCAGAGCAAGGATTCCTTTTACGGTCAACATTCCCCCGAAAGTATGCCCGTTTCGTATGAGCTTATGAATAAATGGGAAGCGTGGAAAAAGCTCGGTGTACTTGCCTCTGAAATGGAAACAGCGGCTTTATTTACAGTAGGTGCTGTAAGGGGTGTGAAAATGGGCTGTGTTCTTCATTCTCTATGGAATCAGGAAAGAAAAAAACTCGGTTACAAAGACGGTGATAATTTTGATACGGATATGGCTGTAAAAACAGCCGTTGACGCTCTGAAAATTCTTATAAGTGAGGACAGAAAATGAAAAAACCTTTAATAGCAGTAGTCGGTGCAACGGCTTCGGGCAAAACGGCACTTGCTGTAAAAATAGCACAAAAATACAACGGTGAAGTTGTGTCTGCCGACTCAATGCAGATATACAAGGGAATGGATATTGCAACGGCTAAACCTGATATCAATGAAATGGGCGGTATACCTCATCATCTGATAGATTTTCTTGAACCGACCGAGAGTTTTTCGGTATCACAGTATGTTGAACTTGCGAATAAAGCAATTGATGATATTCTTTCAAGGAATAAAATTCCCGTTCTTTGCGGAGGAACAGGCTTGTATATCCGTTCGCTTGTGGAGAATATACAATTCACGGAACAGCCTGTTAATGAAAGTTTACGTGAGGAACTTCAGTCACGTTATAAAAACGAGGGCGGAGAAGTGCTTTTGAAAGAGCTTGCGGAGTTTGACCCCGAAACTGCAAAGAATCTTCATCCGTCAAATTCAAAGCGTATTATCCGTGCCATTGAGATATACAGGACAACAGGGATAACAATGTTCCAACAAATCGAAAATTCAAGGAATGTTCCCTCACCGTTTGACCTGACGGCTATCGGAATCACTTATCATAACAGGCAGATACTTTATGACAGGATAAATAAAAGGGTCGATATAATGCTTGAAAACGGTCTGCTTGATGAAACAAGGGAATTTTATAATAACAATTTCGGTCAGACAGCTGTGGGGGCAATAGGGTATAAGGAACTGAAACCGTATCTTGACGGTGAGATGACACTTGAACAGGCTGTCGAACATCTCAAACAGGAAACCAGAAGATATGCCAAAAGACAGATGACATGGTTCAGGAAGGACAGTTATATCAATTGGATATTTGCGGATAAATGCAGAGATGTTTTTGAGGAAGCCGAAAAAATTTTATCTTGCAGGTTTACAAACGGATGATATGGTGATAAAATTTATATTCGGGAAGTGATTTGATGATAAAAATAAAAATCAAGCCGGGTACAGTCAAAAAAATAGTTATGATAGTATTCGTGCTTTTGGTGATATCGTATGTTATCTTTGTGATATGCCGTTCAAGCTTTACTCAGGTAAAAAGCGTTGAAGCAAGCCGTACTACGGTATATGATGCGATAGATGCGAATGCGTATATTATACGGAGTGAAACATATATAAAATATGGTAAAGAGGGCATTATATCCTATACCGCTTCCGACGGCGACAAAATTTCGAGAGGCGAAACGGTAGCAAATGTATTTTCAGATTCCAATTTATCGGGAAAAAAACATGAACTTGATGAGCTTGAAAAAAAGCTGGCTTCATTGGAACAGCTTGAAAAAAATATCGGAACTTTTTCTCAGAGTCCCGATGAACTTGACGGAACAATTGGTTCATTGCTTTATCAGTCGAATATCAGTCTTATAAATAAAGATATTTCGGTTGCCGATAAAAATATACAGAATATCATTTACTGTATAAACGAGCGTCAGCTTGTTACCGGAAAGGTCAGCAGTTACAGCAGTTCCATAAATGAAATAAAGAGCAGGATAAATGCCATAAAAAAAGCTGATGCGTCTATTCAGAAAGTAACATCTGTAAATGCACCTGTATCGGGATATTTTTCTGCAAAAACAGACGGTTTTGAAAAGGTATTCGATATATCAAAGCTCGATAAATTAATGCCGGGTTCGCTTGATGATGAAAAGATAAGAGCAAAAGCTGTTGAATCTGATATTGTAGGAAAGATAGTTGACAAGGTATATTGGTATATAGCTATGGAAGTTTCGGCTGATGATGCTATCAGGGTAAAAAATGCAAATTACCTTGAAGTAAATATACCTGTCGTTTCAAACAAGAATATAGCTGTTGAACTTGAAAGTATCAATCAGAAGGACAGAACATCAGATGCGGTGATAATCTTGAAAGGAACTTATATGAATCCACAGATGACCAATATCAGAAAAGAAAATATCTCTTTGATACTTGATGATTTCACGGGGATATATGTACCAAAGTCGGCTGTACACGAAGAAACTCTCAAGTTTTTTGAAACAGACGAAAACGGCGAGAATGAAAAAACGGTTGAAAAAACTGTATCGGGTGTATATATCAGACGTGGAAACGAAATCTCATTCAGACAGATAATACCCATATATTCGGGAGAGGATTATGTTATCAGCAGTATAACTCAGGGAGATGAACCTATTTCGTATGAATCGTCTTTACTGCAGGTATACGATCAGATAGTAACGGAAGGAGCAAATCTTTATGCAGGAAAAATTGTCCAGCGAAGTTCTGAAAAAATTTGATGATGTCAGGGCGAATTATTTTGAGATACTCGAAAATATATCGAGAGCAGCCGAAAAGGCTGACAGGTCTGCCGATGATATTACATTTCTTGCCGCAACAAAAACTGTTGAACCGGCTGTTATAAACTATGCCGTTTCATTGGGACTCAAATATATCGGAGAAAACAAAGTTCAGGAACTTTTGTCAAAGTATGATGAATATGACCTTGCAAACTGTGATTTACAGTTTATAGGGCATTTGCAGTCGAATAAAGTCAGGCAGATAATAGACAAAGTTTCCCTGATACAGTCAGTGGACAGCTTTAAGTTGGCTAATGAGATATCAAAGCAAAGCATTAAAAATAATATTACATCAAATATACTTATCGAAGTCAATATAGGCAGAGAACAGAATAAATCGGGTGTGATGAAGGAAGAACTTGACGAACTTATCGAAAAAATATCACATCTTGATAATATCAAAATAAAAGGTTTGATGACAGTTCCGCCGATATGTGAGAATAAAATCGAAGTTTGTAAATTTTTTGACGAGATGTACAAAATATTTATTGACATTTCGGCGAAAACATTAGATAATGTATCTATGGATTACCTTTCAATGGGTATGTCCGATGATTATGAGCAAGCGATAATTTCGGGAGCAAATATGGTGAGAATAGGCTCACGTCTTTTCGGTTCCAGAATTTACAGATGAATTGCTTTTGTAAAAAATATTATATTGATTTGGAGGATTTTTTGATATGGCAGATTTGAAAGAAAAATGGAGATCATGGATGCAGAGGGCTGACGATGAGGAAGAAGGAGATACAGATGCTTTTTATTCCGAAGATGAAGAAACCGAAACAGCAGAGGAATCATCCGAACCCGAGCAGGCTCCTCAGCAGGAAGCACCCAAGAGTGCAGAGGTCGTTGACAATACAGGCTCAAATGTAATAAATATACATGATGACCAGAAAGTACATTTCGTTCTCTTTAAGCCTGAAACTTTTGACAAAGAAGTTACTACCATGGCAGACAGATTCATCGCAAGAGATACAGTTATCCTCAATATGGAACAGACAAATAAGGATGTTGCAAAGAGAATAATAGACTTCCTTGGTGGTGTGGCTTATGCACACAGCGGAAAAATCAGCAGGGTCGCTGAAGATACTTATATAGTTATGCCCAGCCATGTTGATATTTCGGGTGATGACCTCATGGACGAAGTTGAAAGCGACAATGTTTACTTCTAAGAATTAAAACAGTCAGATAATTTCTGATGCTGAAAGGACAGTGATAATATTGCTTACGCCGGAAGAAATAAAAAATATCAGTTTCAAAAGTACGGGACTTGTTATAAAAGGCTATAACTGTGAAGAAGTTGATGACTTTGTGGATAAGGTCGTTGAAACAGTTTCCGGTCTTAATGACAAAATAAAAGAGCTTGAAGAAAAGCTCAGAGTGCACGAAGAAAGGGCAGACAGTGTCCAGAATGCCATCATTACGGCAGAGATGACTGCACGTTCTATCGTGAAGGATGCTTCTTCAAAAGCTGAAAGGATATTGAGTGAGGCAAACGAGAAATCTTCAAAAATAACTGAAGATTCCAAAAAGGCAGCGGAACTTGATATGTATAATTCCACAGAAAAAGCCCGTATGCTCCTTGATAATGCTCTTGCAAATTCAGCAAAGTGTGTTGAAGAAAATAACAGGATCATTGATGAACAGAAAATTTATATCACTGTTCTTCAGGATGAGGCGGCTAAATTCAAAAAGGCTATACTTGATATGTACAATTCACAGCTCGAGCTTATCGAAAAACTGCCCCGTGAGGAGGATATGAAAAAATATCAGGAATCCATGAATACAAAATATCCCACAGAGCAGCCTTTAACTGCAAATAAAGTTGTGGAAGAACTCAAACAGCAAGTTGAAAGTGCTGTTATACCTAAAAAAGATGAGCCTGATATCAAAGTGGAAGTCAACAGCGGTGAAAAAACCGAATCAAAGTCCGAAGACGAGGTAGTATTCAATTCTTTGGGCAATGAAAATATAAAAATAAACTATGTGAATCAGAATACAAACAGCAGCCGCAGAAAAAACAGAAATAAAAATAAAAGAAATTGAATCAATGGGGAAATCGTTGAAAAATTACGGTTTCCCCGATTATTAATATTATAAGAAAGGTCGGATTTGTTTGACGTTGGCTCTTGTTATCATTTCGTCATTGATTTTGGGTGGTATCGATCAGATAATCAAATACTTTGTTTTTGAGAATCTTACAAGAAACGGTTCCGTTGACGTTATCCCGAATTTGCTTTCACTCGTCTATGTCGAGAACAGGGGAGTAGCATTCGGAATGTTTCAGAATATGCAGTGGCTTTTTTCTGTTTTTACAGTGGTTATTATCGGAGTATTTATCTTTATTATATTAAAGAGATATTTTTCGGGAAAACTTTTTTATATCTCCTCTGCACTCATAATAGGCGGAGGCATAGGCAATCTTATAGACCGTCTTTTCAGGGGATTTGTAATAGATTATCTTCAGCTTTCGTTTTTCTCTCCCGTTTGCAATTTTGCTGACTACTGTGTTACGATAGGTGCGGCATTATTTATAATCTCAATGTTTATGAGCGATAAAAAGGTGAAGCAAGATGAATGATATCATACTGACTGTTCCGGAAAATGCCGATAATATACGCATTGACAAATTTGTCACCGAAAATGCCGACAGTCTTACCCGTTCGGCTGTACAGAAACTTATTGAAGGTAATAATATCACCGTCAACGGAACTTTTCCGAGCAAAAATCTGAAACTGAAATTCGGTGACGAAATAATCGTGAATATCCCCGAACCCGAACCATGTGAAGCTATGCCCGAAAATATCCCTTTGGATATAGTCTTTGAAGATGATGACCTGTTAGTCGTGAATAAACCACGTGATATGGTCGTGCACCCTGCAACGGGGAATTATTCGGGTACACTTGTAAATGCCCTTTTGTATCATTGCGGAGATTCTCTTTCGGGAATAAACGGAGTTTTGCGACCGGGGATTGTTCACCGAATTGACAAGGATACAAGCGGACTTCTGATAGTCGCAAAGAATGATTTTTCGCATAATCTCCTTGCCGAGCAGATAAAAGAACATTCCTTTACAAGAAAATATCAGGCGGTAGTTGTCGGAAATATAAAAGACGATTCGGGAACGATAAATGCACCAATCGGCAGACATCCCACTGACCGTAAAAAAATGGCAGTTACTCAGAAAAATTCCCGAAATGCAGTGACACATTACAGGGTAATAGCTCGTTATAACGGCTATACTCACGTTGAACTGACACTTGAAACAGGTCGTACACATCAGATAAGAGTGCACATGGCATATATCGGACACCCCGTTGCAGGAGACCCTGTATATGGCGGTAAGAAATACATCACCAAACTTAACGGTCAGTGCCTTCACGCTTATTACATTTCATTCGTTCACCCACGTACAAATCAGACACTTTCGTTTTCGGCACCTTTACCTGATTATTTTAAGGAATTTTTAAAGTTAATCTCATGAAGAAAACCCACCGAAATTTTTGATTCGGTGGGTGATTTTTTACGAGAAGTTTATAGAAGCAAATATTTTTTGATATTTGTCTTTGTCAGCCTGACGGCAGTTAAGGCATATCTGACGGTAGCCGTTGTCTGTAAGGCGAATTCTCTGAAATGTCACAGCATTATGCCCTGTTTTGTCGGTCACGATATACCAGCTGATGATATCACCGTTTTCAGCGGAGGATATTTCGCTGTAGGGGTATGTTTCATAGAGATAGGCAAGCATTTCATCATTGGTGACAGTCTTGTCGTCTACTTTTTCTATGAGAAGTGTAGCTGTACCGTCAGCGTTTTGTAGATATACGCCTGACTTTGGGGTATAGCTTTTATTTTCAATGAAAAATTCATCTGTGAATATTACAGTAACACTGCCGTCGGTGTATTTAAGTTTGTCCTTTGAATACGTTGACAAGCCTTTCGGAAATTCAATGAAGGAAATTTCTTCTGTACTTTCCGAAACAGATTCCTGTATTTCCGAAGGTATATCTGAACTTTCTTCTTTATTATTCTGACTGCACCCCGACAGCATTATTATTGAAATTAAAATCAAAAAAACTTTTTTCATATCTGAAATTCACCGCCTGAATTGAATATTATCCTTGTCTTTTTGAGTGGCGAGAGGCATTTTTTCTTGAATGAACGGGCTTTTTACTTGATTGTTTGGAGATATTCTTTGAAGAATGATTTTTCTTTTTATTATTATCAAATTTGTTTGAACGTCTTTCGGAACGATTGAGTTTTTCTTCAAAGAGTCTTGTTTTAACGGGCTTTCCACAGACTTTTGCTCCGTACATCATGTCAATAACTTCATCGGCACTTGCGGAAGGTATTGCTACAACGGAATAATCGTCATATATTTCAATCTTTCCGATATCCGCACCGTGAAGCATACTTCTCTCGGTGATTGAAGCGACAAGGTGATTCGGAGCGACACGGCTTGCCCTGCCTATATCAAGGATAATTTTGCTGAATTTGTTATCGGCATTTTTATATTGTTTTCTTTCCTTGACTATATCGGAGATATTCGTTTCGGTCTGTGAGAAATTCATTTGCAGACCTGCCGAAGCTATATCGAAAAGGGAATAGCCTTTTGCAAGCAGAGAATTGACCATATCTTTATATTGCTGTGAAATTTCTCCGCTGAGGGTTTCTTCAACTTTCTGAGCATTTGTTTCGTTTATTCGTGAATGGATATCGGCATTTGTGGGGACATCTATTTCAGTGACGGTAGATTTGAGGGCATGGGCGATTTCTTTCATTGTGATGACCTGTCGTCTGCCGCTGCATATAGTTATGGAAGTACCTTTTTTGCCGATACGTCCTGTTCTGCCGATTCTGTGAACGTAGTATTCGTTGTTTTGTGGAATATCGTAGTTGAATACTATTTCTACGTCATTGACATCAATACCTCTTGCGGCAACGTCTGTTGCAACGAGGATAGCAGTTGAACCGTAACGGAATTTATCCATGACAGTTGAACGCTGTGACTGTTTCAAATCACCGTGAAGGGCTTCGGCATTGAATCCGCTTTTAACTAAATCCTCCGACAATTCATCAACCATTTTTTTTGTATTACAGAATACCATTGCAAGTGACGGTTTGTAATAATGCAGAAGAAGTTTCAAAGCATCAGATTTTCTTCCCATGGGTACATCTACATAATTTTGTTCTATATTATCAACAGTGACCTGTTTTTTGTTTATCTGTATGAGTTTCGGGTCTTTCTGAAATTCTTCCGTGATAGCCATGATAGACGGTGGCATGGTGGCAGAAAATAATACTGTCTGACGGTCTTGGGGAGTTTCACGGAGAATGGTTTCCATATCCTCTTTGAATCCCATACTCAGCATTTCATCAGCTTCATCAAGAACAACTAATTTTATATTATCGAGTTTAAGAGTTTTTCTTCTCATGTGGTCCATGATTCTGCCGGGAGTGCCTATGACTATATTAGCGTGTTTAAGACGTGTGATTTGTCTGTCCATAGCCGCACCGCCATAGACTTCAACGGGCTTTACTCCGCCCGAATATTTGGTCAGTCTTTTTATTTCCTCACTGCACTGAACTGCCAATTCCCTTGTCGGACACATTATCAGAACCTGTACGGCATTTTTTTCACGGTATATGTCTATTTTTTCAACGGCAGGTATCGCAAAAGCCATAGTTTTGCCTGTGCCTGTCTGTGAACGTCCTATCACATCAAAGCCTTGTCTTATGAGCGGTATAGCCTGTGCCTGAATTTCGGTCGGCTGCTCAAAGCCCATTTCCTCGATAGCACGCTGTATTTTCGGGTCAAGTTCCATTTCTTCAAAATTACTTATAAATTCCATTTCTTTCCTCTTTCTTTAAAAATCCATTTTTCTTTATAACCTTATAATTCTATCAGATAATTTATAAAATGTCAATTTTTTTGAAAATATACTTTTATATTTTTGTATACCACAATATTTTGTATCTAAAAAAATATGACCACAATATATTGTGGTGCTGATTGAAATTGTTTGTTAATTTGGCTATTTAAAATGATAATTATTATCATTTTTTGGTTATATGAACAATTATTTTATAAGGATTTTTTTTAATGTTGACAAATAAATCAATCGGATATATTATTAAATCATAAAGAAAGTAATGAGAGGGGTTTATAGAATATATGTTTAAGAGAATGGAAAATCCCGCAGCTTGGGACGGCTTTGAGGGCAGGATATGGAAAGAGGAAATCAATGTCCGAGATTTTATTCAAAAGAATTATACACCTTATGACGGTGATGAAAATTTCCTTGAGGGTCCTACCGAGGCTACAAATAAACTCTGGGATATGGTTCAAAGACTCCAGAAGGCTGAAAGAGCCAAAGGCGGTGTTCTTGACATGGAAACAAAAGTGGTTTCTGGTCTGACCGCTTATGGTGCAGGATATATTTTTGAAGATGAGCCGGAATTGGAAAAGATAGTCGGCTTACAGACGGACTTGCCGCTGAAAAGAGCATTTATGCCTTTTGGCGGTATAAAGATGGCTGAACAGGCCTGTGAAACCAACGGTTATACTCCCGACCCTGAACTTCACAGAATATTTACAGAATATGTGACTACTCACAATCAGGGAGTTTTTGACGCATATACTCCCGAAATGAAAGCTGCAAGACATAATAAGATAATAACGGGTCTGCCCGATACATACGGCCGTGGCAGAATAGTAGGCGATTACAGACGTGTTGCACTGTACGGCATTGATAATCTTATTTATTATAAGAAGCAGGACTTTGCAAACTGCGGTGACGGTACAATGACGGATGATGTCATAAGACTTCGTGAGGAACTCGCTAAACAGATAAGAGCATTGCAGGGCATGAAGGAAATGGCAAAGATATATGGCTGTGATATTTCCAAGCCTGCAACAAATGCCCGTGAAGCCGTGCAGTGGCTGTATTTCGGATATCTTGCCGCTATCAAGACACAGAACGGTGCAGCAATGAGTGTCGGCAGAGTATCGACTTTCCTTGATATATATATCAACAGGGATTTGCAGAAAGGTATCATAACCGAGAAAGAGGCTCAGGAACTTATTGACCATTTTGTTATGAAGTGCAGAATGGTAAAATTTGCCCGTATACCGTCATATAATCAGCTTTTCTCAGGCGACCCTGTATGGGCTACCCTTGAAGTAGCCGGAATAGGTGTTGACGGTCGTTCAATGGTAACCAAGAACGATTTCCGTTTCCTGCATACTCTTGAAAATATGGGACCTTCTCCCGAACCGAATCTGACAGTTCTGTATTCATCGGCACTGCCTGAAAACTTCAAGAAATATGCTGCCAAGATTTCTATAAATACAAGCTCCGTACAGTATGAAAATGATGATGTAATGAAGCCTGTATGGGGAGATGACTATTCGATATGCTGCTGTGTTTCCGCTACACAGACGGGTAAAGAAATGCAGTTTTTCGGAGCAAGGGCAAATCTTGCGAAATGTCTGCTTTATGCAATTAACGGTGGTGTTGACGCTAAAAACCGTGAACAAGTTGCACCTGCTTACAGTCCTATCAAATCGGAAATTCTTGATTATAATGAAGTTATAGAGAAATATGAAAAAATGATGGACTGGCTTGCAGGCTTGTATGTGAATACACTTAATCTCATTCAGTATATGCACGATAAATATTATTATGAAGCCGCTGAAATGGCTCTTATAGATACAGATGTAAGGAGAACATTCGCAACAGGTATAGCAGGATTTTCCCATGTCGTTGACTCTCTGAGTGCGATAAAATATGCTACTGTAAAGCCTATAAGAGATGATGCGGGAATAACCGTGGATTTCTCCACAAAGGGCGATTTCCCGAGATACGGCAATGATGATGACCGTGCAGACGATATTGCACTTTGGCTTCTCAAAACTTTCCTCGAAAAGATAAAGAAACATCATACTTACAGAAATTCCGAGCCTACAACGTCTATCCTTACCATTACATCAAATGTCGTATACGGAAAGGCAACATCAAATATGCCTGACGGAAGACGTGCGGGAACACCTCTTGCACCGGGTGCAAATCCAAGCTACGGTGCAGAAAAGAACGGCTTGCTTGCGTCACTTAATTCCGTTGCGAAACTGCCTTATCATTGGGCATTGGACGGAATTTCAAATACTCAGACGATAAGCCCCGATGCTTTGGGACATGACGAACAGGAAAGAATAAATAATCTTGTTCAGGTAATGGACGGATATTTTGACCAGGGAGCACATCATCTCAATGTAAACGTATTCGGTACGGAAAAGCTCATTGACGCTATGGAACACCCCGAAAAAGAAGAATATGCCAACTTTACTATCCGTGTATCGGGTTATGCTGTTAAGTTTATTGACCTTACAAAAGAACAGCAGATGGACGTAATTTCCCGTACCTGCCACAAAACACTTTAAACAATTAGCAATTAGCAGTGTGCAATGTGCAATTATTACTGACAGCGGTTTTATTGCACATTGCCAATTTTATTGAGGACATTTTTATGGAAAACAGAATTATAGGTCATGTAAATTCATTGGAAACTTTTGGATTGGTAGACGGTCCTGGAGTGAGATTCGTAGTATTTTTGCAGGGCTGTAAACTGAGATGTAAATTTTGTCATAATCCCGAAACATGGAGTTTATCGGGCGGAGATGAATGGACACCGATTGATTTATTCAATCGTGTAAGAAGATATAAGACTTATTGGAAGAATAACGGCGGTATCACCGTCAGCGGAGGAGAACCGTTATTACAAATGGAATTTGTGACGGAGTTTTTTAAGCTGGCTAAAAAAGAAAATATCCATACCGTCATTGATACGGCAGGTCAGCCTTTTTCGGAAAACAGTGATTATATTGACAAATTCAGAGAACTGATGCAAGTTACGGATTTGGTCATACTTGATATAAAAGAGTGGGAAAATGAAAAACACCGAGAACTGACAGGTTTCGGGAATGAGAATATAATTTCGCTTGCAAGGTGGCTTTCGGATAATAACAAGAAAATGTGGATAAGACACGTTCTTGTACCGAATATTACAGATGATGAAAATTCTCTTAAAGAAATGCACGATTTTATAAAAACTCTTAAAACTGTTGAAAAAGTGGAAATACTGCCCTATCATACATTGGGACTTATGAAATGGCAGAAATTGGGCATACCTTATTCGCTTGAAGGCGTTCCTGTTCCGAATCGGGAACAGATAAAAACTGCCGAGGATATCCTCATAAACGGAAAATCGGAATAAAAATAAATGCCGGCACAAAGCAGTGTCGGCATTTTCTGATGTTATTTATAAAAATCTTTTACGGCTGTTTCAAAATCGGCTTTACGCTGTATGTTTTTTACATCGTTTGAGCTGTCGGTGTATAATAATAAATATTTGCCGTTTGCCGAGAGAGTTGCAGGATAAGCTACATTTCCGTCAAGTTCCGTATCCTTGCCAAAAACATAGAATTCACCGTTTGCTTTTACTTCTTCAATAACTCTTTTGCCTTCATCATTCAGTTTGTCGGGTTCATATTCATAGAGTTCTACGAATACCGTTGAGTTGTTAACGAGGAAATTGTATCTGTCACCGTCTTTTGCACCGATAACGCTGTACATCATGTCGGTAGCTTCAGCGTTTGACGGGATATAATCAAGTGCTGTCAGATATTTTTCAAGACCCTCGAGATTATCTTTATAATCACTTGATTTTATATTTTCGGCATCGGGTGCATCATCGGTAGATAACTTTTCAAGCTTCGGACCTGTGCTCATACAGCCTGCCAGTGATGCAGCGGTCAATATTCCCAATATTCCTGTAATTATTTTTTTCATTCCAAACTTTCCCTTTCAATTTTTTTCAAAAGCTATTATAACCTATTTTATTCCTTAATTCAAGTACCTGTGTTATAATATATTTCAAAAAGAGGTGATTTTAATATGATAGAGCGTATTTTGTCGGTAATATTTCCTAATAAATGTCCGTATTGTGGCAAAATTATAAAATTCGGTCTGACCGAGTGTGAAGAATGTTATTATGAACTTGACAAGACCCCGAAAATTTCACATACGGATGCAGGGATAACTTGTATTTCACCATTCTTTTATGATTCAAGGGTGAGGCGGTCTATTCTGAACTACAAGTTCAAGGGTATTTCTTTTAATGCGAAAAGCTATGCAAAAGCCATTTGCAGTGCGATAGAGAGTACAGGGACAGCAGATGACTTTGATATAATAACATTTGTTCCTCTTTCAAAACTCAGGGAGAATGAAAGAGGTTTCAATCAGTCAAGGAAAGTTGCCGAAATGGTCGGTGAATATTTCGACAAACCGTGCAGGACTTTGCTCGAAAAGACCAAGAACAATAAAAATCAGCATGACCTGAATTTACAGCAAAGGCGTGAGAATGTCAAAGGGGTATACAGTATATGTCCAAAAGCTGATATTAAAGCCAAAAGGATATTGTTGATAGATGACATTGTAACAACTGGAAATACCATGGCGGAATGTTGTAATGTATTGAGAGCGGAGGGTGCAGGGAGTATTATGTGTATGTCGATAGCAGCAGCAACGCTTGATTGATATAAAAACAAATCAGTATTTTTCTATAATAGGATTTATACCGCCTTTTTTTGACGGCTTTGAATCTATGTATTTTATAGCTTCTCCGCATCCTTTGATGACGCATTTTTCGGGTTCACTGACAGTATTTACTTTAAGCCCCGTTTGTTCATGTATAAGTTTGTCTATGCCTTTTAGATTCGCTGTACCGCCTGTCAGGGTCAGTCCGTCGGTGTATATGTCAGCCAGAAGCTCAGGAGGAGTTTCAACTAAAATATCCTGTATCTGTGAAATTATCATATCAGCGGTTTTTTTAAGCGGTTCAATAAGTTCCTCGGCATCAATGTCGACTTTTATCGGCATACCTTTTACAAGACATTTGCCTTTTATTGCGTATGTACCCGGAACTGTGCCCGATATCACACTGCCGGCCTTTATCTTGGCTTGTTCGGCTGTACGCTTGCCTATGAGCATATTATAAGTTTTCTTGATGTATTTGATTATATCCTCGTCCATTGAGTTTCCGGCATTTTTGACAGATTTTGAAACGGAGATACCTCCGAGTGATATGACGGCAATCTGAGTTGTACCTGCTCCGATGTTGACTATAAGTGAGCCGTGCGGACTGCTTATGTCTATTCCGGCACCGATAGCCGCTGCAACGGGTTCTTCGATTATACAGACTTTTCGTATACCCGAACTGCTTATGACGTTTACAAGAGCACCTTTTTCAACTTCTGTAATTCCTTTTGGAACACATACTACTGCCTTGGGCATTCCTATTGAAGATTTTGTCACTCTTTTAAGGAATGTCTTCAACATAGCCTCGACCATTGCAAAATCGGATATGACACCGCCTGTTATGGGATATGCGGCAAGCTTTTTGTCCGATGTTCTTCCGAGCATCTGATATGCTTCCTTTCCGACAGAGATGATAGTTTCTTCCTCCGTATTGACGGCTATGACCGAGGGTTCGTCAACTTCAAGTCCCTTATTTTCAACGAAGATCCTTGTATTTGAAGTTCCGAGATCTATTGCCAAATCAGACTGCATAAAATTTTCCTCCAAATTTTTTATTCTGTTTCGGCATTGAGGAAATATTTCAATGCCGAATAACGCAGAGTTTTATTGTTATTTTCGATCATACTCTGCATAGTGGATATTTCGCCTATGAGTATCAGTATTTTTTTAGCTCTCGTGACAGCCGTATAAAGCAGATTCCTGTAACAAAGCGGATATGGGACGGCGTACATTGGAATGATAACGGCATTGAATTCGTTGCCCTGACTTTTATGGACGGTCGTTGCATAGGCTAATTCGAGATTATTCAAAAGCTCGAAATCATATTCGGCTGTTTTGTCATCAAACTGTACATAGACGATTTTTTCCTTATGGTCTATTTTTATTATCTTTCCTATGTCACCGTTGAATATTCCCATACCCTCGGTACCGTCTGATTTTTCCCATAAAATATCATAGTTGTTTTTTACCTGCATGACTTTATCATTTTTATAGAAAGTATAATTGCCCGAGGTAATGCCTTTTGAACTGTGTATTTCAGGGTTGAGAACATTCTGAAGTTTTATATTCATCTGAACTACGCCCAATTCCCCTTTTCTTGACGGGCATAGTACCTGTATATCGTCAAACGGTGAAAAATGGTAGGTATTCGGAAGCCTTGAAGAACATAATTCGGCAATTTTTGATGAAATGATATTCTGGTCGGAGTATGACATGAAGAAAAAGTCATTGTCGGTTCGGGTTATTTCGGGGAAATCTCCCTTTACTATCTTATGGGCATTTGTAACGATAAGACTTTTCAGTGACTGTCTGAAAATTTCGGTAAGCTGTACAACGGGGATTTTTTCTGATGAAATAAGATCGCTGAGTACATTTCCTGCACCGACCGAGGGAAGCTGGTCACTGTCACCAACCATTATGAGTCTGCATCCGAGAGGCAATGCTCTCAGAACTCCCTCAAATAAAAGGGAATCTACCATTGAGAGTTCATCTATTATAAGAGCGTCACATTCAAGAAGATTTCTTCCATTTCTCTTGAAACTTGCATGATGATTATTGTCCCATTCAACTTCAAGAAGCCTGTGGAGAGTTTTTGCTTCTTCACCTGTTACCTCGGACATTCTTTGAGCAGCCCTGCCTGTCGGAGCAGCCAAAATGACTTTAAGACCGCATTGTTTGTATAATTCTATCAAAGCATTGAGAGTGGTTGTTTTACCCGTACCGGGACCGCCTGTAAGTATAAGGACTCCGCCTTCGAGTGCCTTGACAATAGCCTCTTTCTGTAATTCGGCGTATTGTATTGTCTGTTGTTTCTCGAAATTCTTGAGAGCCTTTGCCGCACCTTTGATTTTTTTAGGAGGGAGTTCAAGCATTATTTTCAGTTTTTCGGCAGCATAGCTTTCACTCTTGAAATATGACGGCAAAAATAAAAATTCCGTTCCGTCAATGTCATTTGAAATGATACTTCCGTCTTTTATCATTACTTCAATGACAGGTTCAACTATATTACGGCTAAGATTCAGAAACTTTTCATACTCCATTGCATAAAGCAGTTTTTCTTTTGGCAGACAGGTATGACCGTTTCTTGTATTTTCGGACAATACATGAATGATACCCGCTCTTATCCTGTATTCATCATCAAGGGATTTTTTTAATGATTTGATGGCAATGTTGTCGGCACGGGCAAATTCCACTCCTATATCCTCACTGCACAGTACATAAGGATTTTCCTTTATCGTATCGACAGCATCCTTTCCGTAAACTTTCCATATTCTGACGGATTCGTTTATTGATATCGGATAACCGCCCAATTCTATCATTATCTCACGCATACCGAAAGTATTTTTTATATCCTCGGACAATTCTTTTGCTTTTTCCTTTGAGATTCCTTTTATCGTAGCGAGCTTTTCGGGATTATCCCTTATCACTTCAAGAGTTTTTTCACCGAATGTATCAACGATTTTTTTTGCAGTCGCCTTTCCGATACCCTTTACAGTGCCTGCCGAGAGATATTTCAGTATATTTTCCTTTGTCGAGGGCATAGACTGTTCGTAATAGTCAAAAGCGAACTGTTCACCGTATGTATTATGAACCTTCCAATTGCCTATGAGTTTGAGTTCATCACCTATATCAATGCTTGTTATGAGACCGACAGCGGTTGTGATATATTCATCACTTTCTATTGTCATAACGGTATATCCGTTTGTGGGATTCCTGTAAATTATATCTTCAACAGTTCCGCAAAGCTCCAATAATTCGTTTTTTTCTTCCACTTATGCAACACTCTCTTTTTAAAATTTTTCCACAATACAGTTTACCCTTTTATTTTGAATCTGTCAACCTTTATGAAAAATAATAAAAAAGCACACTGTACGATAAAAAGTACAGTGTGCTTGTGTGTCAGTCCTTTTTTACAAAAGCGTATGTATTATTACGGAAAACAGTGGAATAGTCGCTTTCAATATAGAATGTATCGTCACGCCATTTGTATGTTCCTCGTAAATATGTAGTGTCACTTCTGAAGCCTTCTTCGGGAAGTATAATCAGAGTATTGCCGTTCATTGTTATATGAACCCACAAGTGTTGTATTTCTTTGTTTTCGTCATACAAGTATCCCATTTCCGAACCGAGTTTTGAAAAATCAATGCCCATTTGCAGTTCTTCGCAATAGAAATTGCCTGTATCGGGACATGGTTCTTGAGAATTATAAATATAATTTTCTCGTGCATTATTATCGTGGGGAATAAGAAATAATATCTGTGAAAGCAAGAATATGCACACAAAATATATATAATCGGTATTTTTATTTTATGCCAATCTTTTTCAAAAAGATGTATTGAAAGTTTCCACGACACAATGTATGTGATAATTGCAAGAATAATTATTGGAATGGATATTATTCTGATTATGGATATTTTTAGATTATATGCAATGTAAGAATATATTTCAAATGAAATGTGTGTAAGTCCGAAAGCGGTTATAATTGTTATTATTTGGTATTTATTGCTAAAAATGACTGTGAGGGGCATTATTACTGACGATATAAGAAACAATATACCAACAGATGTTGCAAGGCAGAAAAGTTTTGTATCAATGTCGCTGTCTGAATATAATGTGATTATAATAAGAATAAGAAGCAGTGCATTGAGAGTGTTGAGGGCAGTTTGCAGGAGATACTTTGAAGAAATAATGTCTTTTCCCGAAACAGCGGTTGTCATGCTGTAATCAAGCCATTTGTCTTTATCGGAATTGCTGTAAAGTATTGACGGTATCATACCGAATATTATCATAAAAAACGTATAAATGGCAGATTTGTCAATCAAAGGAAAATTTACATAAGGCGGTGGGATGAATTGCCCGTCAGTCGCAAGGCTGACCTTTTTCTTGACTTACAATTTTGTTTATGCTATATTTGAGATAAAGAGGTGAGCGACATGAACAAAGCCTACAAATTCAGGATATATCCAAATGAAACACAGAGAATACTGTTTGCTAAAACATTTGGCTGTGTCAGATTTATCTATAATAAAATGCTTGGTGATAAAATAGAGTACTATAATCAAACAAAAGAAAAACTGAATAATACCCCTGCACAGTATAAGACTGAATTTGAGTGGCTGAAAGAAGTAGACAGTCTTGCTCTTGCCAACGCACAAATGAATTTGCAGAAAGCATACAATAATTTTTTCAGTAATCCTAAAAAATATGGCTTTCCAAAATTCAAATCAAAGCATAGAAGTCAGAAATCATATACAACTAATAATCAAAAAGGTTCTGTAAAGATTGAGGACGGATACATACAGTTGCCGAAAACAGGGCTTGTAAAGATAAAACAACATAGAAATATTCCTGATTATTACAAAATCAAGTCCGTTACAATAAGCCAAAACGCAGGCGGTAAATATTTTGCAAGTATTCTTTTTGAATATGAAGAAGAAATTGCTGAAAAGAAACTTGAAAGTTTTATTGGTCTGGATTTTTCTATGCATGAATTATACATTGACAGTAACGGAAACTGTCCTGAATTTCCAAGATATTACAGACGTTCTGAAAAGAAACTGAAAAAAGAACAAAGAAAACTGTCCAAAATGGTGAAAGGTTCAAGAAACAGAGAAAAACAGCGTATCAGAGTTGCAAAACTGCATGAAAAGATTGCTAATCAAAGAAAGGATTTTCTGCACAAACAGTCAAGACAGATAGCCAATGTCTATGATTGTGTGTGCATTGAAAATCTGAATATGCAGGCAATGGCACAATCGATGAATTTCGGCAAATCTGTTTCAGACAACGGTTGGGGAATGTTTACGGCATTTCTGAAATACAAGTTGGAGGAACTTGGAAAAAGGCTTGTCAAAATTGATAAATTTTTTGCCAGTTCACAGCTTTGCCATGTGTGTGGATACAAAAATCCTGCTACAAAAGATTTGTCTGTCAGAGAATGGATTTGTTCGTGTTGCCGGACACATCATAACAGAGATATAAATGCTGCTGTAAACATACGAAATGAAGGTATGAGAATAGCATTAGCGTAGGGACACACGGGGATAGCTCGTTGATACTGTACAGGTTGCTGTACTTGAGCGAGAAGCCCCCGCCTCTAAGCGAAGCGTAGGCGGGGGAGTATGTCACTTTCGATAGCGTTCATAAAATCATTCCTCCGTTTGTATTTTTATCATTTCGATAATGTCGTCGATACTTAAATTGCATGACGCTGATAATTTAAGTATTTCATTTATGTGTTCCTCAATTTTTTTAAGGTTGTCCTCACGGATGAGGTCAACATTTTTTGGAGCGACAAAGCATCCTTTTCCTGCTACTATATAGATAAATCCCTCATTTTCAAGTTCGTCGTATGCACGTTTAGTCGTGATAACGCTGATTCTGAGGTCTTTTGCAAGATTCCTGATAGACGGCAGAGGGTCATCTTCATGGAGTTCTCCGCTGATAATATGATTTTTTATTTGAGAATATATTTGGTCATATATTGGGATACCGCATTTGTTGTCGATAAATATATTCAAGCGACTTTCTCCTCTCAATACTGTATAAACAGACTTGTCAATAGTATTTTGAAAAAAATTTTTACACAAATAAAAAAAGTTCCTGTATTGAAATAAATTCAAACAGGAACTTTTGATTTTTTGAATTGCAGTTTGGAATTACTGATGATTTTCGATGTACTTAACGAGGTCGTCAACTGTCTTGATGTTTTCGATTTCTTCATCGGGAACCTCTACTTCAAATTCATCTTCGATAGACATGAGAAGGTCAACAACATCGAGAGAATCTGCACCAAGGTCATTGATGATGGAAGTATCGCCATTGATTCTGTCTTCTTCAACATCAAACTGTTCTGACAATATCTTTTTTACTTTTTCGAGTACCATAGGTAAACTCCTCCTAAAAAATTAAATATAATAAAAAAATCGTGTATTGCAATTTCTTTATGTAGACAAGCACATATTTTTATGCTAAAATGTTTGACAGCAATCCAACACAATTTTTCTATATTCCAATCTTATTAGTTATTTGTCACTTTGTCAATATGCAATTTGCATTTTTTTTGATTATTAACAAAAAATTCAAAAATTATTAAAAATATTTGAAGCTTATTAGACATTTTGTATAAATTACGGGAGGTTTTTTTATGCCAAAAAGAAAGTTTGCAGTTATAGGACATCCGATAGGTCATACTATGTCCCCGTTCATACACAAGAGATTATTTGAGCTTGCCAAGGAAGACGGTGAGTATATTAAAGCGGATATATCGCCCGATGAATTGAAATTGAGAATCAGTGAGCTGAATGAGCTTAGCGGATATAATATTACTATACCGCATAAACAGGCAATTATACCGTTTTTGGACAAACTCGATAAAAAAGCCGAATTGTACGGTTCCGTTAATACTGTCAGAAACGGTTCAGTCAGAGAGGGTTTTACAACTGATCCGGACGGCTTTCTGAAAGCACTTGAAACAAGCGGTATACCTTTCAGCGGAGATATTGTTATAATAGGCTGTGGCGGAGCGGCAAGGACTTTTGTATATGAAGCGGCATTAGCAAAGTGTAATATAACAATTGCCGCACGTTCAAGGGATAAAGCTGATATTCTTGCAGACGAGGTTTCGCTGAAAGTTCCGGATACGAGGATAAAAAGCTGTCTTATATCTGAGTTGGACGGAGATTTTGATTTGCTTGTCAATGCAACGCCTGTCGGAATGTATCCGAATAAAGATTCAATGCCTGTCAGTGAAAAGGCACTTTCAAGATGTAAAAATGTTTTTGATGCAATATATAATCCCCTTGAAACGGTGCTTATACAGAAAGCAAAGGCTAACGGTTCAAAGGCTGTCGGAGGAATGTCCATGCTGGTATGGCAGGCGGTAGTTGCACATCAGATATGGGACGGTTCTCAATACAGTATTGGTGATATTGACCAGCTTATTTGGGACAGTGCAGTTGAAATGAGAAGGAAATTTTAAGAATCGGTGATGTTATTATGAAAAAGAAGAATATTATATTATGCGGGTTCATGGGTTGCGGAAAAAGCACTATCGGGAATCTGCTTTCAAAAAAAATGGGAATGTCATTTGTTGACCTTGACAGCTATATCGAGAAAAGAGAAAATAAAACTGTTGCCGAGATATTTGCCGACAGCGGTGAGGAATATTTCAGACAGATTGAAAAAGAGGTTTCAAAGGAGCTTGCACAGAAAAAGGCTCTTATCATTGCAACAGGCGGAGGAACTCTGACATTTCGGGAAAATGTTGATGTTTTCAAGAACAGCGGAAAAATAGTATTGCTTGATGTACCCGTTGAAGTTGTTTCTGAAAGGCTCAGGGAAGATACAACAAGACCTCTTTTGAATCGTCCCGACAAAGAACAAGCTATGCGTGAGCTTTATGAAAAGAGAATGCCGTTGTATAAAAATGCGGCTGATATAGTCGTAAATGCGGCAAATTCACCGTTACAGGTGTGTATGGAGATAATATCCAATCTTTGAGAGTGAATAATTCAAAGTCTGTCCAATAATTCAGATGGTTTAATTGCAACAACTTTGCTTGAAGTAAAATCTTTTATATTTCTTGTGACAATAAAGTCGGCTTTTAATCTGGCTGCACAAACCATTTGCAAATTATCCTCATAATCCGAACCTTGCATATTTGCAGCCTTTTTTAAGTCGTCAGCCTTTAAATCAGAAATTTTGAAAATCAAAGAAAGTTGTTCTATTATTTGCTGAGCTTTTTCGGGTGTCAGTTCCTTGCGTAAAATGTAAACTATATTCGGAACAGACAGTGCTGAAATATAGCCCTTTAATTTACCTGCTTCACAGAATTGCCAAACTTTTAATGAATCCTGATAAAAATTTTCTCGCTTACACAAAACATCAAGGAGTACATTGGTGTCAATCAATATTTTCATGTTTCAATATCCTTTCTTCTCTGATTGCTTTGTCGTCATAATCATTTTTCAATACCCCGACCAACGAATCGGAAAGGAATGAAACAGAGCGTTCTTTGGAAATAAGCCTTGCAACTTCTACACCGTTTTTAAGAATGATGATTTCACCGCCTTGTTGTACGGCTTGCAGATATTTCCCAAAATTATTCTGAATTTCTGTTGCAGTAACTGTCATCATAAAATATCACCTCGCAAATTTTAGCTAATATTATTATATCGTATTTTAGCTAAAATTTCAATGTTTAATTATGACAAGTGAAAAAATTTATCCTTAACAAATCTGTTTACAGTATATATAATGAGAGCGTAATATGAATATATTGAGGAGGATAAATTTATGGAAAAGAATTATTCAAAATCTTTGAAGATTATGAGCATATTGATGATTGTTGTCGGTATTACCGATATTGCTCTCGGAATTTTGTCAGTGCTTACAGCAGAAACCGCTACGGTTGTAATTTGGGTGACAGCGGCTATTGCTTTGGTTGCAGGCATTTTTGAGATAGTTGCAGGTATAAAAAGTATAAACAATGATACGTCAAAAGCAAAATCTCTTATAATATTGGGTGCAGTAAGTGTTGCTTTTGTTGTTATCGCAAATGTTGTTTCTATGGTCGGAGGCGGTAATTTGTTGGTGAGTGCTTTTATTGCAGGACTGATTGTTCCCATATTCTATGTTTCTGAAGCTGTTAATCTCAAAAAAAGAGCATAAATCAAGCATTGTTACCTCTCCGACGATTTGCAGGGGAGGTTTTTTGTGCTGAATAATATTTGATGTACAAAAATATTCCCTGCTGCTGTGCTAAAATTATTGGTGAAAGGTGGTTTTGCTGATGAAAGAGTTTATAAGATATTTGAAAAGCAATGAATGGAAAGTTGAACCGTATGAAAAAACATTAACAGATGAGAAAGTTAAATCTGCATTGAGCCGTTATCCGTTTGTATCGGGTGATTATCTTGAATTTTTAAAGACCGTAAAACGCTGTATCAACAAAGATGAAACAGTATGGTTTACCTGCTTTGAACATTTTGAAAAGCCGTTTGATGAAGAAGGTTTTAATTTGAATGAGTTTGAACTGATAAGTTTAAACTCTGCCGAAAATGATGAAGAATATCAGAAAGTGAAATCATTCTGGGATAGGCATTTGCCGATAATTGTATCCCTTGATGCAGAATATTCATATTATGCTATAAGAGATGACGGAAAAATCGTTTGCGGATATGAACCTGAATTTGAGGAAACGGAAGTTATTGCAGATTCATTTGAAGATTTCATAAAGTTAAAAATAATAGGCTTTGATGATATAAAA
>CACZZB010000007.1 GCA_902785555.1 uncultured Ruminococcus sp. | reverse complement strand
CATATGCACTAACTTAATAAAAAATATATACAAACACCGAATAATATGCTAATATAGAAATGAGAATATGGCAATTTATGAGGTGAAATGTATGAAAAGAACAGATTTGATAAAATTTTTACCGAAAAATTATAAAACATTGTGTTGGGAACACAAAGCGATGACAAGGCATAGAGGAATTCAAGATGAGGAAGAACTGTTGATATTGTCAATGTTTTATTCTTACGGACACTCACTGATGGAAGTAAAAAATTATGCGAAAACAGAGTTTAATACAACTATAAGTGATGTAGGGTTCATGAAGCGATTTAATCGTTGTAATGACTGGATAAAAAACATTATTTTAGAAATGCTCGGTAATGAAGTTATCAAATACGATGTTCCGGAAAAATTGAAGGATTACAAAGTTCTTGCTGTTGATGCATCGGATGTAAGGCAAAAAGGTGCCGTACAAAAACTGTTTCATTTGCACTATGCTGTAAATTTGTTCACCCTGAGTAGTGAGAGTTTCAAAATTACGCCACAGGAACAGGGAGAAACATTAAAAAACTTCAATTTTGGAAAGAACACAATAGTAATAGCTGACAGAGGCTATGCAAGTATGACAGGCATAGAGTATTGTTTAGAAAATCAGACTGATTTTATTCTGAGAATAAAAAACAAAGCATTTAATCTGTATAATGAAAAAGGAGAAGTCATCGAGCTTAGTTCTATGTTAAAAGATGTAACGGAACAGAGCTGTGATTTTATCTTGTATTATAAATATAAAAACAAATTGAAACCTATCCGTTTTTGTGCAGTAAGAAAGAGCAGAGAAGAAATTGAAATTGAGAAAAAACGCATTCTGCAAAAAGAAAGCAAAAAGCAAATATCTCTTTCCGATGATACAAAATTTACACATCAGTACTTTTTTGTGGTTACATCACTTGGAAAACAATTTACAAGCGATGAAATACTTCGTCTGTACAGATTGAGATGGCAGGTTGAAATGGTTTTCAAAAGATATAAATCCATACTGAAATTAGGCTCAATACCAACCAAGACAGATATTTCAAGTTTAGTTTGGCTTAACTGTAAGATGTTAATTGCACTTTTGATTGAAAAAATCTTGTCTGAGGTTGATTTTCCCCCCTGTGCCGACAGCTCGGAGTTTATGGAGAGAGATGATAGCACTTTACGATTTGATTTCCATTCTGTTCTATACAATAGATAAAATAGATTTGAAAGATTTTCTACTATCAATGACTCAAAATTTTTGCGTTGAAAAACGTAAGGATGGTATTCGCTTGCAAATGTGTAACATAAAATTAAGTTAGTGCATATGGGGGTATTATAGACTATCTTGAAAAAAACAGTGATGTGGGGATGTGTATTCCGAATATCACGGACATAAACGGCAACAGGTATAATATTTATCGTAATGAAGTCACTGTATTTGATATGTTTATCAGGATGTTTTGCAGAGGCTTGTTTAAAAAAAGGCAAGCCAGACATACTATGCAGTATGAGGATTATTCCAAACCGTTTCAGGTATCTTTCGGACAGGGCAGTTTTCTTGTTATAAGGACAGAGCTTTTCAAAAAGCCGAACGGATTTGATGAAAGATATTTCATGTATATGGAAGATGCAGACCTGAGCAAGCGTGTTAATCAGTGCTCAAAGCTGATGTATCTGCCGTATGCGACAGTGATACATAAATGGAACAGAGGCTCTCATAGAAATAAAAGACTTTTTAAGTATCATTTTAACTCAATGATACAGTATTTCAAAAAATGGGGGATAAAGTGGGTGTAATGTTTCAGACGGATAATATTGCGATATTGATGGTGATCTATATCAGTTTTTTATTTTTGATATGAAAATTCAGGAGAGCCGAAATAAAGAGCGGCTCTCTTTTCTTTTCCGAAAAATCAAATCGGCTTGCATATTCCGCAGATATATGATAAAATAAATATGATAATATTTTTGGGGAAAATGTTTAACTGAAAGGAATGACAGGATAAAATGTCACAAGGAAAAAGAAAATACAGTCTTGCGGATTTTTTTTCGGGTTACTTTGACAACTTCGGGAAAATGTTTGCGGTGAATCTGTTTTACTGCATACCGCTGACGGTTTTTTCGGGAATAATGTTTGCGGTGTTTTACTTTATGGGGGAAATGAATCTGTTCGGTATGTTTCTGCTTATACCGCTGATGTCACCGTTCACAGGCGGAATGATGTATGTATGCAGGAAACTCACGGCTAAAGATGAGATAAGCCCGTGGAAGGACTTCATCGGCGGAACGGCACAGAATTGGAAGTTCTTTCTGATAAACGGAATAATAGTGTATATAGTATCGGCAGGACTTTACATAACATTTTCATATTTCCGTGAAAACCTTGATAAACCGTTTGTGATATTGTATATAATACTGAGTCTGCTGACGGCTGTATTATTTCTTTTTATCGAACTGTCAATGACAACTATGGCAGTGTCGGTTGAACTGAAAATATCGGAGATACTCAAAAATTCAGTTATGCTTGTTGTCGGTGGGATAGTTCATCATCTCAAAACATTGCTGTCACTGTTGTTTGTTTTGTCGCTGATAACGGCATTGATGATGGTGTCGGGCAGTTGGACGATATTTTTTATAATACTGGGTGTGCTGATGGTTTTGTTTTTGCCGGCTATGGTTGCATATATATGTGTTTATAATTCTTATCATACGGTTGAAAAGTCTGTTATCATACCATATATGGAACAGTCAAGGTTGATAAAAGAAAAGCAGGAGAGAGAAGATACTAAAAATAATGTCACGATAGAAGAACTTGAAGTTCTTTCCAAGGGTAATAAAGATGAATATGTTTCACTCAACGGGATAATGGTGAAAAGAAGCACCGTTATAAAAATGCTTGAAACAAAAAAATCCATGAAAAACGAGGGGGGATATTGACAAGTTTTTAACAATTGATTATAATGTTATTATAACATCACATCTTTAAGGAGAAAAAATTATCTTTTTTGAAAACGGAGGAGAATCATCATGACCGAGATTCAGGAAAATATTGTGCATGACATTGACAGTTTCAATGCAAAGCTTGCTCAGGTAAAAGAGGCACAAAAAAAATTTGCGGAGTATTCACAGGAACAGGTAGATAAAATTTTCAAAGCTGCAGCTGTTGCAGCCAATCAGGCTCGTATACCGCTTGCTAAAATGGCTGTTGAAGAGACAGGCATGGGCGTTGTTGAGGATAAAGTTATCAAAAATCACTATGCGGCAGAGTATATATATAATAAATATAAAAATACAAAGACCTGCGGTGTCATAAGCCGTGACACGGCATTCGGAATGACGGAAATTGCCGAGCCTATCGGTATAATAGGTGCTGTTATCCCTACAACCAACCCCACTTCAACGGCTATTTTCAAGGCTCTTATATGCCTTAAAACAAGAAACGGTATTATTATAAGTCCGCATCCCCGTGCAAAGAATTCAACGATAGCTGCGGCTAAGATAGTCCTTGAAGCGGCAGTAAAAGCAGGTGCTCCCGAAAATATAATCGGCTGGATAGATGTACCGTCACTTGAACTTACAACGGCTCTTATGAGAAATTCGGATACTATCCTTGCAACGGGCGGTCCCGGAATGGTAAAATCTGCATATTCTTCCGGTAAGCCGGCTTTGGGCGTAGGTGCAGGAAATACCCCTGTTATAATCGACAGTACGGCTGATATAAAAGTAGCCGTTAACTCTATCATCCATTCAAAGACCTTTGATAACGGTATGATATGTGCATCCGAACAGAGTGTGACAGTTCTTGCCGATATATATGATGAAGTCAAAAATGAGTTTGCGGCAAGAGGCTGTTATTTCTTGCAAGGTGATGAGCTTGACAAAGTAAGAAAGACTATACTCATCAACGGTGCACTGAACGCAAAAATAGTCGGTCAGAAAGCTTATAAAATAGCACAGCTTGCAGGCGTTGAAGTGCCTGAAAGTACAAAGATACTCATAGGTGAAGTTGAAAGCGTTGATATAAGCGAGGAATTCGCTCATGAAAAGCTGTCGCCTGTACTCGCAATGTATAAAGCCGAAACATTTGACGAAGCTCTTGCAAAGGCAGCACAGCTTGTAGCTGATGGTGGTTACGGTCATACTTCGTCACTCTTTATACACCCTGCACAGAAAGAAAAAATCGAAAAGCATTATCATGCTATGAAGACGTGCCGTATAGTTATAAATACCCCGTCATCACACGGCGGTATCGGTGATTTGTATAACTTTGCCCTTGTACCGTCAATGACATTGGGTTGTGGTTCATGGGGCGGAAACTCCGTTTCGGAAAATGTCGGTGTAAAACATCTCCTTAATATAAAAAGAGTTGCGGAACGCCGTGAAAATATGCTTTGGTTCAGAGCTCCTCAGAAAGTGTATTTCAAAAAAGGCTGTATGCCTTTGGCTCTTGACGAGCTTGGCATGATGGGCAAGAAAAAGGCATTTATCGTAACAGATTCATTCCTGTATAAGAACGGCTATGTAAAGCCTATCGAAACAAAACTGGATGAGCTGGGAATACAGCATACCTGTTTCTATAACGTACAGCCCGACCCGACCCTTGCATCTGCAAAAGAGGGTGCAGAGGCTATGAGATTGTTTGAGCCTGATGTTATAATAGCATTGGGCGGCGGTTCTGCAATGGATGCAGGCAAGATTATGTGGGTACTCTACGAACATCCCGAAGCTGATTTCATGGATATGGCAATGCGTTTCATGGATATAAGAAAGAGGATATATCAGTTCCCGACAATGGGCGAGAAAGCGTATTTTGTAGCTGTTCCTACATCATCGGGAACAGGCTCGGAAGTTACCCCGTTTGCCGTTATCACTGATGAATCCACGAATATAAAATATCCGCTTGCAGACTATGAGCTTTTGCCGAATATGGCTATAATAGATGCCGATAATATGATGAATCAGCCCAAGGGCTTGACAAGTGCATCGGGTATTGATGCCCTGACACACGCCCTTGAAGCATACGCTTCAGTTATGGCAACGGAATATACAGACGGACTTGCACTTCAGGCTATGAAGAATATATTTGAATACTTGCCGTCAGCGTATGAGAACGGTGCAAACGACCCTGTTGCAAGAGAAAAAATGGCAACAGCTTCAACAATGGCAGGTATGGCATTTGCAAACGCATTTTTGGGAGTATGCCATTCAATGGCACATAAGCTCGGTGCATACCATCATATCGCACATGGTGTTGCAAATGCTTTGCTCATCACCTATGTAATGAGATACAATGCCGAACCCGTACCACCGAAAATGGGAACATTCTCACAGTACAAATATCCCCATACACTTGAAAGATACTGTGAATGTGCAAGATTCCTCGGCTTTGTCGGAAAAGATGACAATGAAACATTTGAACTGTTCATCCAAAAAATAGAAGAACTCAAAGAGCGTTGCGGAATCAAAAAGACCATTGCAGATTACGGTGTAAAAGAAGAAGATTTCCTTGCAAGCCTTGATGAAATGGTAGAGAACGCATTTGACGACCAGTGTACGGGAGCAAATCCAAGATATCCGCTTTTCTCGGAGATAAGAGAAATGTATCTGAATGCTTATTACGGAAAGTGATTGAGGTTATAAAATGTCTTGTATCAGTTTACCGAAGAAGATATATTTCAAAGAGGGCAGTTTATCTGTTGCCTTTGACGAGCTGAAAGGCTTTAAAAGGGCATTTATAACAGGCAGTTCGGAGCTTGTCGAAAAAAAGCTGAATGAATTGGGCATACAGCATATTCAGTATTCGGGCATGAAGGATAATTTGATGAATGAAATAAACCTGTTTGAGCCTGATGTTATAATAGAGACAGGCGAAAAATGCGGAGTATCATACAATGCTTATAAAGTAGCCGTTGACTGTATGGATATGTCAGCCGATATGGTGATAATAGACAGGTCGGAGAATCTGCCGAGTCTGGAAATAGATTTTGAATAACAGCAAAAGACACTGTGCAGGATTGTGCAGTGTCTTTTTGGTGAGAGGTGATATTATGATGATATGCAGATCGTGTCCGAGGGAGTGCGGTGCGGAAAGATTTGATGACAGAGGAAAGGGCTGTTGCAGACAGGGGATTTTGCCGAAAGTTGCAACGATAGCTCCTCATTTTTGGGAAGAACCGTGTATCAGCGGAAAAAACGGTTCGGGAGCAGTGTTTTTTTCGGGTTGTGTTATGTCATGTGTCTTTTGTCAGAATTCAAAGATAAGCACGGGCGGTTACGGGAAAATTCTTACGGTCGGGGAACTGTCGGAGCATATAAAGAGATTGGAAGATATGAGCGTGCATAATATAAATTTAGTCAGCCCGACACCGTATATTGACAGTATCATAGAGTGTTTCGAGATGTATAAGCCAAGTATCCCGATAGTGTATAATACAGGGGGATATGAGAAAGTCGAAACTCTGAAAAGACTTGAGGGGATAGTGGATATATATTTGCCTGACATGAAGTATGCAAGGGGGGATATTGCAAAGAAATATTCCAATGCGGAGGATTATCCCGAAACCGCACTGAAAGCAATTGCAGAAATGGTTCGTCAGACGGGTAAGCCCGGATTTGATGACAGCGGTATGATGAAAAAAGGAACGATAGTAAGACATCTGATACTGCCACAGAATACTAAAAATTCAATGAGAGTTCTGGATATGCTGAAAGAGAATTTCGGGGATAAAATTTTAGTGAGCCTGATGGCACAGTATGTGCCTTTGGGAAATGCCGAAAGATTCCCCGAAATAAACAGAAAGATAACGTCAAGGGAATATTCAAAAGTACTTGGGTATTTCGAGGAAACGGGACTTGACGGATTCGTACAGGAATTGACATCGGCAAAAAAAGACTATGTTCCGGAATTTGATGTATCTTTGATTTGAATAACGCTTTTTTGAGCGACATTTTCTTCAATTGTATATTCTGCGGTGAGGATATAATTATTTTTGTCCTGTGATAGAGTGCATTTTTTGTCTGATACAGTGGCACTGTCGGCACTGTACAGCATGAATATTTCATAGAATTGAAGTTTGTTTTTCAAAATTTGTTCAGCCTGTTTGTCGTTGAGATGAACAGGCGTTTTTTTGTATTTCTGCCATGTTTCGGACAGGAAATATATCGGAACGCCTTTTGAGAGGATATCAAGTTGTTGTTTTTCGGAAAATTTCATATAGTCGCCTTTTGGATTTCCGCTGAGGGTCAAGGGCAGTGTAAGACCCATTATATTGATGTCAAGTTTATTGACGAATTCATTCTGAGCCTGTAAGACCTGATATGACTTAGGTATTTTCAGAGTGACGGTTCGGAGGGTTTGTGCGTATATTTTAGCCTCGCTGTCAAATAATTTTGTCGAGCCGTCAGTGTATTCCTTGACACCGCTCACAAGCATTTGTCCTTTGTGTATGCCCTCACCGACTTTTACAACGGAATAGCCTTTTCGTACTTCCATGCGTGTGATAGTACCGTCAGCAGTGGAAATTATATTGCTCGCTTTGATATTCTCTTTATTTTCGACACCGAGGGCTAAATTCGGACTTATTTTTACTTCCGCATCAGTGCCGATAATATTGATTGTTATCCAGCTTATGCGATTGTCTTTCAGTGAAACATCGGCTTCAACTATTTCGGGGTCGAAACTGTCGGTTCTTGCACCCTCATAAAAGCCGTGTTCACGGAATTCTTGACGTATCTCGTATTCGTTTATCATAGGAGGGATATCTATTTTGATGTTCCAGATAAAGCCCGTGAGAAATTTTATGGCAAGTCCCCATATCAAAAGACCGATAAGAAGACCCGACCGAGCCTTGTATTTTCGGAGAATATATAACAAGCCGTGATTTTTGATTATATGTATGTCACACATAGTTTTATCGGCTGTTTGCATGATATATTTCATATCGGAAGACCTTGCCGAAGCACGGAAAAGTTCATTTTCCTTTTTTGGATTCCATATATTGATACCTGATTTTACAGCAATGTTAAGGAATCTTTCGGGATATTTGTCGCATATTTCAAACTCGCTCCAGCCGAGTATCCAACGCAGTAATTTAACTGTCAAGGTTTGTCACGCTCCGTTTTTACATGATATATTCTATTGAAGTGATGAATCCGTGAATAACTATCTCACAGTCGGTCATACATTTTATGTGAAGTCCACGTCCGGTGAAAGAAATTATATATTTTCCGACATTTATTTTTATGGAAGTGTCACCGTATTCAACGACCCCTTTGTTTCCTTCAAGAACGACTTCACGGTTGCCGCTGATATTCATGTGTACAGACCCCAAATTAGCGGCAGCGACGGGAATATCTCTGCGATTTTTTTTCATATATATAGACCACCGCCTGATATTTATTTTTTTATTAAAATAATTATGCGAAAAGGAGTGCAAGTATGAAAAAGATTGTGTCGGTTTTTGTATCGGTTTTTGGGATAGCGGTATTGATAGCATTTCCTAAAGCTGTTTCGGAGGGAATAATAACTGGTCTTGAAAATTCCGTGAATCTTCTTGTACCGTCATTGTTTCCGTTTATGGTGCTTTCTTCATTCATGATACGCTCAAACGCTTATGAATATATCGGGAAAATATTTTTTCCTGTCGCAAAAATATTCCGGCTTCCCGAAAGTGCAGTTTCGGCAGTGGTATTGAGTTTTATCGGAGGATTTCCCGTAGGTGCAAAGTGCGTGAAACTGCTGTATGAGAACGGAAAAATAAATGAAAATGAAGCAGAAAGAATGATGTATTTTTGTGTATGCTCGGGACCTGCATTTCTGATAACGGCAGTGGGAGCAATGATGACGGGGAATGTGATGTCGGGAGTGATTTTGTATGTGTCACAGATAATATCGGGACTGATATTGGGGATAATATCGGGATTTTTCCGAAAAGATGACACTGAAAGAAAGGCAGTTTCGGTAAGCGAAAATAAAACAGATATGATAAATGCCTTTATAGATTCAAGTGCAGACGGTGCAAGGGCGATAATCGAATTGACGGGACTCGTGGCAGTATTTTCGGCTGTAATGAATGTGATTTCGTCAATGGGAGCTGACAGTAAAATAATAGTAATGTTTCTTGAAGTAACAGCGGCTTGTAAGAATATAACGGGTACAGGGGGAGCACTGTGGCTTGTGTCGCTTGCGGCAGGATATGGGGGAATGTGTGTACATTTCCAGATATTCAATTTACTCAAAGATATAAAAATAAGCAGACTGAGATTCGAGGTATTCAGACTTGCAAACGCTTTTTTGTCTTGTTTGATAACTTATCTTATATGTATGTTTTTTGATACAACAGTGCAGACTTTTGCAATATCCGAAAATACGAATGCCGAGATAACTTCAACGAGTATAGTCGGGGCATTTTCGCTTGTTATAATGTCGGGTATATTTTTGCTGTCGCTGAGTAAGAAAAATAAATTCAAAATTTTTTGAAAAACAATTTAGGTAGGACAAACAGATGTCCGATATACTGATGTAAAATATATTCAGTAAATATCGGAAAGCGAAAAATTCATCATAAAGAAGGAATTTGCAATGAAAAATAAAGACAGGGATCAGGGCATACCTTTAGTGACAGCAATAAATCTTCTATTGGCAATATTTTGCTATCTTACCAAGGCAGAGGCTGATGGTATATTACAGGGTGAATACGATATCCATTTTAACGAGATGGCAGGATTTTTAAAAAATGTAATGTATTTTGAACAGCAGAGCAGCGGATTCAAAGATGCAGGTGATGTTAAATTCAGGTTAGGCTGGGGAATAATAATGGTTGTTGTAACGTCTGTTTTAGTATTTTTTGGCTTTTATGTTTTGAAGATGAAAGATTTTTCGTTGTTTTATGTGATATCCCCGGCGGCAAATATAATGAGTTTATGTGTACTATCGATTGCCTGCACGATGGATTTAGATGAATTTTTGAAATATGGCGGACTTGATGTGTATACATTGAATTTAAATGGAGGATTTACTTTTTGGGGTTGGTCTTTTTTGGGATTATCAATACTGCAAGTAATTGATATAGGTTATGCTCTTGTAAAATCTATTCGTGAAAAGATAGGTATGACATTATAACATAGCGGATAGCGAAAAAAATTTTTAAGGAGGCATTTGAAATGAGAAAGGAATATAAATTTATCCCCATAATGACGATAATAAATCTTGTTTTATCGTTTTTTTATCTGACCAAATACAAGATAACGGAATATGTTGATCTTGGCGGAAACAACAGGCAGATAATAGATGAATTCGGAGGTGTGGCAGGTTTTCTGGGATTTCATCAAGATGATGAAAAGGCGATGTTTTTCAGTGAAACAACGAGCTTGGATATAATACTTGTTTTGGCAGTGGTGATTCTTTTTAATTATTATATACTGAAACGCCAAAGGATAATACATTATGTGTTTTTTCCGATAGCAAATATAATAACCTTGTTTCATTTAAGGATAAATACCTCGTTAGCAAATCAGGCAACAGTGATGAGCGGTGTATCAAATTATCTGGTCGAGGGAAGTGAAGACTTCACATTTTGGGGATATTTGCTGATGATACTGTCGCTTATATATATTTACAAGCTGTATACTATTTATAAGAAAAATAATTCTTACACATACAATATCGAAGCAAGTGAAAATTCGGCTGATTCTACCGACAAGAACGAAAAAATCATAATCTCTGTTGAGAATGAAAAGAAAAGCGGTGTAGACCTCACCAAAAAATAGCTTATAGGAATACCCTCTTTAAAATAAAAAAAGTCACAGCAGAGTAACATCTTCTGTGACTTTTGGTCTATATATGTGATATAATAGAGCCGGAGGTGGGATGAATGGAAAAGATAACTTCAGACAGGGTGCTTGAGATATTTTACAGGCTGATAAAGGGCGAGATGTTCAACAGCAGAAGTCTTGCAGAGAATTATAACGTCAGTGCAAAGACGATAAGCAGGGATATAAACCGTATAAAAAATTTTCTTTCGGAGCATAGGGAACTGATGAATTATGCCGAGATAGTGTATTCAAACCGGCTGAAAAGCTATATTCTGAAAAGTGACGAGCTTTTGAAGAATTCGGAGCTGTTTGCGATACTGAAAGTTCTTTTGGGTGCAAGGTGCTTCAATTCGGAGGATATGCTTTCGATAGTACAGAAACTCGAAAGATTCACGACTTTGCAGAACAGAGATATTCTGACAGATATAGTGGGCAGGGAAATGAACGGTTACAGTGAGGTACATTCCGACTGTGACAGCGTTATCGAAAATCTGTGGCAGATAATAAAGTGCATAGAGGAAAAGAGATATATCACGGTGACATATCTGAAAATGGACAGAAGCGAGATAATACGGAAATTAAGACCTGCATCAATAATGTTCAGCGAATATTATTTTTATCTGATAGCCTATGATGATACAGAGCCTGAAAAAGCGAAATATTTCCGTATCGACAGGATAAGACATATCCGTGAGAACAGGGAATTTTTTAGGGATGACAAGAGATATAAATTTGATGAAAGTGATTTCAGAAAGCAGAATCAGTTCATGTTTCCCGGAGAAGTTGTGAGAATAGAATTTGAATTTACGGGCTTGTCGGTGCAGGCGGTGCTTGACAGGATACCGACAGCGAGAGTTATAAGAAAAAACGGCAGGACAAGTGTGATAACAGCACAGGTGAATTATGGCAGAGGACTTATCATGTATCTTTTGAGTCAGGGTTCATGGATAAAAGTCCTGTCACCTCAAATGCTGATAGATGACATGAGAAAAGAAATAAATGAAATGAGTAAAAAATATGATTAATTATTCTTTTCGTAGCTGCAAAGAGCTTTGACGGTGGAAATGATATTGGATTGTGTTTTTTCATCCATGGTTTCTATAATACTTTTAAGATTTACGATAGATTTTGAATCATCTGCAAGTGAATCAAGGATAATATAGTCAAGACTTACATCAAGAGCCTGTGAAATTCTGAATATGGTGTCCAAAGAGGGTATGCGTGTGCCACGCTCGATATGTCCGATATGAGCCGCTGACAATGCACATATTTCTGCAAGCTGTTCCTGTGAAATTTTTTTGGCTTTCCGTGAAGTGCGTATTCTTTTTCCAAGAGCCGTGTAGTCGATATTCATTTTCATTGTTAGTCCCTCATTTTCGGATAAAAATACAATTATGTATATTATAACCAAAAAAAATATAAAAAAACATAAATTATCAGCATTTAATATTGACTATAAGCATTATTTGTGATATTATAAATATAATTGAAAGAATCATTTGAAAGGGCAGTCGTTAATGTTTGAATGTGATAAATGTGGTTACTGCTGTAAAAATCTTGATAAATCATTTCTTTATGCTGAACTTGACAGAGGTGATGGAGTATGTCGTTATCTTGAAGGGAATTTATGCAGCATATATAATAAAAGACCTTTGCTTTGCAGGGTTGATGAATGTTATGAAAAATATTTTTCGGAGTATATGACTCTTGAAGAATATTATATAGTCAATCAAAAAATATGCAAAACTTTAAAAAATAAGGAGGAATAATTATGCCATTACCATTGATAATAGGAATTGGTGCACTTTTGGGAGGAGCTGCCGCAATTTGTAATGTTGCCGGCAGAGAGGTAAACGAAGAATTAACTTGGGAACTTGATGGAATTAATTGTAAGATTGAAAAGCTTATCAAAAAAACAGAAGAAGATTACAAAATTGCTGCAGATGCTTTAAATAAGTCCATTACAAGCCTGAATTCGGATAAAGAAACGATACAAAAATTGTGTATCATACCATATTGTGAAGTTTTTAAAAAAGTGAAAAATATTAATTGCCAAAAATTTAACACATATAACACATATATTTCAAATGAAGATAGTTTATTGACTGTACGTTCTATCGCAGAAGAACACGATATTATGTCTGATGGAGTAAAAGTAGCTAAAAATGTAGGAGATACCTTATTTTCATTAGCTAGTCCAATTGGAGGAGTCTTCGCTTTAGGCGGAAAAGTGCTAAAAGGTGTTAAGATTATGTATCAAATAGATGAGGCTAAAGAACAGCTTGAAGAGGTAAAATTAGAATGCGAAAAAGTACAAGTACAAATTGATCTTATGAATGATACCGCTAAAAAATGTGGTGAAATTTCTGCTGTTTTAATAGCATTATCATCACTTTTGAATAGAGCAACTTACAGTATAGAGGATATTATAAGGTTGCTTGGCAAAGATTATAATTGTTGGGATATAGAATCGCAAAAATTTTTATGGAGCAGTATAAATATAGCTGCCGGTATGAATAAAATCATTAATACTCCTATAATAAAGGAAGATGGTAATATTAATACAGAACTTGTAAATATAATAAATGAGGCAAAATTATTGGAAAGTGGTGCTTGATTGTGGATAATTTGCAGTATGTTTATAAAGCTGTCAGAGAATACGAGCAATTTAAGTCCGAGGTAAGGAAAAAAGAAAAGCAAACAGATGAACAAATTTCAGCCGGTATGCCTGTAGTTACAGATAAAAGTGTTCAAATGGGGCGTGCTCTTAACAATGAGCATATCAAACTGTATCAGTCACTTGATCCTGATCATATTCAAGGCAGCTACAAGCAAAAACATGGCGGTGCGGCTGAAAGACAACAAGTACATGACAGTAATGTTGATAAAATAAAAAAAGGACAATCACCCGATACTCGTCTCAGTGAAAGCGGTATTGATTCAAGTGTTGACATTATGGAAGGCGATACACCATATCAGATGAAGTTTGCAAAGAACGCACAAAAAACGTACCATGAGTATATGAAAAAAGATACATACGGTGGGGTTAAAAAGTATTGTCCGAAAGGACAGGCAAAAGAAATTAAGTCCATTGCTAAACAAAATGCAAAAGAGTATGAGAAAAAAGCAAATGAATGTAAAAAGAATGGCGATATCAACGGCTATGAGAAAAATATGGAATTGTCAAAGAAAGCTGATGATATTGCTGCAACGATAGAAGATTCTTCAGTTGAGTATAATCAATCCAAAGAGATTATTGCAAACAAAACAAAAGATGCTGTTTTAAATGTTGCAAAAGACTGTCACAATGCAGGAGTTGAAGCTGCAAAATCAGGAGCAATGATTTCCGCTGTATTTAGCGGAGGACAAAATTTGATTTCTGTATTTAAGGGTGAAAAAGAATTTGCTGATGCTATGATTGATACTGTCAAAACAACAGCCGTTTCTGCTGCCAAGGCGTATGCTACATCATCAGGTGCGACTCTTTTGGCTACCGGAGCACAGCAAGCATCTGTCGCATTAAGCAATGTTGCACAGTCTGCAGCCAACAGTGCGGTATCTGCGGCAGCAAGTAATGTTTCAAGTGTAATGAATGCTTTTAGCAAGAGTTCTGCACCTGCAATGGTAATTGTCGGAGCAGTGGAATTTACGAAATCTGTATATAAATATTCTCAAGGAGAAATGACAAAAGAAGAATTGGGGATTGAGCTTGGAAGAAAAACAGTCGGTATTGTTTCTTCAACACTTGCCGGTACAGCAGCCGCTGCTTTATTTGCACCACTGGGACCGTTGGCACCTTTTGCGGGAGCGGCTGTTTCTATGGTGGTTTATTCTGTGACAACGGCATTCTATGACAGTGTTGTGGAAACAATTAAGCTTGCCAAAAGGCGTGAAGAAATACAAAGGCTTACAGTTATGTATCATGAGGCTTATGAGCAGCTTTGTCAGGCAAGACATGAACTTCTTGGTTTTTTGTCACATCAGGTTCAACTGCGTAAATCTATTACAGAAGATTCTCTTAGAAATATAGAAACAGCCATCTTTGATGGTGATTTAATGAAGTTGAATAATAATTTAGGCAGAATTTTTGATATATATGCAGATGGGTTATTATTTAAAAATAAAAGTGAGTTTGATAAAGCAATGATGTCATCTATGCCTATCGAAATATAAAGGAGTTTGTGCATAGTATATAATGTAAGAAAAAGTGAAAGGAGATAATCTTGATATGGATGTAATAAAGGAACTTCAGAATTCGGATTTTTTTATAAGACCACTGCCTGAAGATATTACAGTAGCAATGGCGTATGTGCCGTATCAGAATGCGATGAAGCTGTATTCACCCGAACACGGCATACAGCAGGGAACGATGTTTCCTGAGTTGAATAAGCCGTTCAAGGCTTACGGAGGATATGGAGGCAAGAAAGATGAATGAGAGAGAGCGAATGTTAAGACGGCTTTCATCGTATGACTTTGCGATAACGGAACTTCATATATATCTTGATACACATCCCGATGATATTCCGACAGCCAAGGCATTGAAAGGGTATGAAGAAAAAAGCGATAAACTGCGTAGGGAGTACGAGGAAAAATTCGGACCTCTTACATCAATGAATGAAACAGGAAACAGATGGGCATGGATAGCGGATCCGTGGCCGTGGGACTGAAATATATGTGGGTTTATGAGAAGAAATTACAGTACCCGATAAAAATAAAACAAACAAATCCGAAACTGGCTAAAATAATCATAAGCCAGTACGGAGGTCTGTATTGTAAAAAGATATACAAATAACCGCCTGCAAGATTTTTTTTACATCTTGATAGGCAGTTATTTTTGTGTTATTTTTTATCTCTTTTCAGTGCAGCATAGAGCAATGCTTCTTTTATTGCTTGTACGCTGAAATTCTGTAATGTTTTGACGTCTTTTTGCTGGTTTTTGGCAGCTTGCTCCACTTCTTTATCAAAAACTTCTCTTGTCACTACTTTTCCTCCTCAACTTTTACTTTGATTTTTTCGATAATCTTTGTCAGGAATTTTGGTATAGGGACACCCATTCTCGAAAGATTTTCCAAAGTTGAAATCAGCTCATTTATTATCAGCCAGACAGCAACCAATACCGCAAAAAACACGCTGTAATTCATGTTTACGTTTATCTGCTGTAAGCCCTGGGAAATGAGCCAGTCTATTATCATTGCCGCTACAACAAGAGCAAGATAGCTTACTTTTTTTACAATGCCTTTAATGCCTTTCTTTGAGGACAATTCGGAATTGTACCAGGCTGCCGACATTCCTGTTATGTAATCAACTATCATGGCGAAAATCAGCATCATAATAGGTACGGCAACGATACCCAAATAGTATAAAAGTCCTGCAAAAATCGCTGAAACAGCAAATTGAAGTTCCTTATTCTGCATTGTTTGTCACCTCTATTCGTATATATAATTTTCCAAAAAAGTGAAGGGGATTGAAAGCGAATCGGTTATATCTTGTTCAGCTTTGATAACAGATACACCAATATAATAATCATCCGATTTACGAATCATGCTGACTTCTTCTTTTATGAGATGATAGCTATAATATCCGCCTCCGTGGTAACGATTTTTTTGTATAGTTTTTGAAAGAACAACTGTATCGTCTGATTTTTGTTTAATGTCGCATATGATTCGTTCATCATCTTCAAGACAATATGCTTCGCCATCCTTCATCAAACGAAGTTGTATCACACCTGCATTTAAATCATCAGGATTACGCCATGGACGAGTTACACGCCCCAACTCATACCAACAGTCGGAAGACGAATTATAAACGAAGCGTATCGGAGCATCATCAACAACCGCAATATCACCGGAATGAAACGAAAAATTTTCGGCATTGTAAGTGCCGACACAAATGGTTCTTGTAAGTATCTCGTTCAGCTTTGGTATATCGTCGGCAAGCAAATGTAAATCTTCGTTTCGCTTATCCATCTCCATACTTCCAAAATCGGGACAATTATCTTCCTCGAAATCCATGTTAAGAACATTTATTTTTGACATATTTACCACCTTCTTTAACCTTCAAGTGCCGTGAGCCTGCTTTTTATGCTTTCAAGCTGATTCCGCAAGTAAGCACACTCCATAGCAAGACATTCGTTATATCTCACTCCGTAAGTTGTTATATCGCCATTGGTGTTGGCAAAATACAAGCCGTAATTGTTTGCGTTAAGCCCCTGTGCCGTAAAAGCATCAGAAATATCCTGAGCGGAAAGTCCGATATGTTTTTTAGAATTAGTATCGAGAAACTTGAATACTTTGTATTGAATATTTCCCCATGCAGTCAGCAACTTCGATATTTCGGCAGGTGTTGACTGACTCGTTTCAATATTTGTTGTATCACGGTATTTTTCCGTATCGGCAATGTTTATAGCACCTTTACGAGCGTAAATATTTTCCCAAAAATAATTCTGAGAGCCTAAATTAACCATTGATGACGGATAAAAACCATTGTTCGACATGGTAAAATCCAGTGTTTCAACGGAACTATTTGAAAAATCTCTTGAAGTTAGAATTTTAACAGCACCGTCCGAAGATATATTAAGGCTGTTGGAAACATATCCGACTCTTGCCCTTGTTACATCTGTGGGACGTTCTTTTGGGATTGTTGTAAGGACATTGTTTTCAGTAACAAAATAATCAGCGGCAGCTCCTGTCTTGAGGTCAAGATACGGAATACCGTTTGCCGAAATTGCAAAAGGCATATTGTCTGTTGCATTAAGGAATTTAGCACCGTCGGTTTCAAACAGTGCGGCGGAATTTGCTTTGAGGATTCTGCCCGAATATCCGTGTTTCAGTAAATAGAATCCATGTTTGCTCGGAGTCCAGTTGGCAGTGTTTATTCCAACAGTTTCATGAGAATTTCCGCTTGTATATAGTTGGTTGTTGTCACTGTCAACACCGTCAGGCACACCGCCACGAATTTGCATAGCCGAAGCACCGATTATGATACCGTTATACATACCGTTTCGGAGTACAAATTCATTCGGAGTATTTTTGTAATAAGTCTGTGCATAGCCGTTTATAAAAATTCCTGCATTGATAGGTCTGCGACCGCCTCCGACAAGGTGCAGGGAATTTGTCCAGGTATCCCAAAGTCCCAAAAGATTATCAGCGTTGCCGTAATAATCGTCAGTTCCTTCCGGTTCTGCTGTGTACGGTGCGTTGAGCATTTGGGCTTCGAGAGCTATTGAATAGCTTGTTCCCTGATGTCCCTGAGCATAAGCCGCATTTCGTCTTGCCGCAAAGAAGCCTCCGCATGACTTATTTGCACCGCCGTTTCCTACGTCGGATATATACATATCCTGCACTCGACCTGTTACGGCAGTGACACCGACACCGCCCTTTGCCTGATTATATGCAGTTGCTCCGAATGTCGTGAAATTAGGAGATGAACTGTCGAAAGGAACCATTGCTTCACCGTCAACGATAAGCTCATGGTAAGCATTGGCTATTCTTGTAAAAAGTTCTCCGTCCTGACTTTCGGGATTGTAATGCACCAATGTCTGAGATGCAAATGCAGGGGAGACTTCTAAATTGCGGAAATTCTCTGAAATCTCCCTTGCGTGTATAACGGCAGTGTCATCAAATTTGTTACCGCCTTTTACCTGATCCCAAAATCCTATATCTGAAAATTCATGGTTGAAATCTATTGTTTTTTGTTCAAGTATACTCAATCTTTCTCGTGCATCAGCATCAATAATACTTCCGCCGTATGGATTTAATCTTCCTGTAAGCATATTTTTTTATCACCCCTCTGTAATTATAAATTCGCTTTTTGGTATGACCGGCTCAAGCTCACTGTCAGCTCTCCGGAGCTTGATGTTATAATAATAAGTTCCGACTGATACGTTTGTTTCAGATGAAGTCAAAGACAATATATATGCGTTTGTATCTTCGTCATAATCGGAGCTTGTCAAAGTTTTCTGAAGTATGTCGGTATCACCGTTTTTCAGCGTGAAGATAAGACTTTCGGTATTTCCGAGAATATAAACTTCTTCATTATCATAGACCTGAACGCCCGTTGACCATGCACTGTTTTTGTAGATTTTCACGGTATTTTCTTTTGCCGAATCTATCAGAACAGGCTGTACATCAAGAGTTATCCCGACAATTCTCAAATTTGACGAACCTTTTTTGAGCATGATAACACAAGTCAGCTTTCCCGATACACTCATAAAATCCGCTGTCAGTGTAAATTTTACCTGTCCTTTTGCGGCATTGGTTATATTACCCTGACATGATGCAATCATCTCTTGATTGTAAATTGCAAATAAATCCGCTGTATAACCTGTCAAATCAAGCATTTTGTTAGTGACGTTGGCATTTGACGTTGAAATGACAACACCCGATTTTTCTATTATATTGAAAATTTCTGTACGGCTTTCACTTTCGCCCTGAACAGCATAGAGTGTTACTTGGTTTTTCTCATAAGCATAAACATTATATTCACTTTCCAAAATATCACCTCGCTAATACCGTTATTTGCTGACCGTCAACAGTAATCGTTCTCGGTGAATACTGATACCCATTGACAACAAGTGTATTGATATATGCTAAATATGTGTTTAAAACAGAATTACCGCTTTCACCAACATAAAAACTACCAACCTCAAAATTATTGTTTTCAAGAGAAAAAGTACTTACAACAGGACTGCTTATATGCAGTCTGTTATTCTTTTTGGAAAGTTCTATGCCGTCAATATATGCCTTATTTGTCGTTACACTTTCGTCACTTGTTACAATATCTGTATTTAAAACGGCTTTACCGCTTGTACTTCCGTAAAAACTGCCTATTTCATGTCCATTATGTTCAAGAGAGAAGTTTCCGACAACAGGACTGCTTATAATCAATCTGCCATTTGCATTTTTGGAAATATTTATTCCACTTACAGAAACAATATCTGTTGATACAGTTCCTTTACCGTTATTATCTATAAAAAGACTGACTTTTTCATTGTCTCTTTCACCGACAAGCACCGTGTTAGCTGTCAAAACGCCTCTGCTATCTGTCGAGATAAACATTGATGTCAAAACTGTTCCATTTTTGTCATACATAGTAATTCCGCCTGTCCATATTTGCAATGAACTGCCGTCATTCAATCTCATAGTTATATTGCCATTCGACATATCTATGGACACATTTCCGACAACATCAGATATGATTCCTGCCTTTATCCAGTCTGCAACAATGCCCTCGACTGCAAGAATATTCAGAACGGCATTGGCATTGCTGTCAAATCCTCTCCAAGTGTGTCCGAAGTCACTTGATACCGCAAAGCTGTCAAGTGACTTCTTCCAAATATACTGACTTTCGGATAATTTTGGCTTGTCATGCTGAAATGTAATGACTGAGCCGTCATCCTGTATCTGTTCGGTCTGATAGTAGCCCATTGCATTAGCTGTCAGCGTTGAAAACATCTTTGCACGAATATCATATTCCGAAATCTGCTTTTTGGCTTCACGCCTGACCGCTGACATTACCTTTGCGGAAACACTGCCCCTTGTACGCTGATTTTCCTTTATCGTTTCGGCATGGCAGGAAAGAGCTGTCTTTCCGTCAAGCGTAAATGTCACACTTGTAACGGGAGTCCTGTAAACATTGCCTTTCAAATCGCTTACGGTGACAATATCACCTGCTTCGATACTCATATCAGAGAGTATTTCAGTTTCAAACGGAGTTATCGGAAAACCAATCAGCCGTTGCTTCCAGACGTTATTTTGCAGTGCCTGATTACCAATAACAAACGGATTATCATCAATCATCAAACAATAATTTTCTCTGCCGAGAAGATATTTGCTCTCGTCGGAAACATCTGTAAACTGCACTCCTGTAACGCTTACAGTGCCGTTTAAACGCTGTTTTTCACTGACAATGTAGTTTGTGTTGGTAAACCATTTCAGCGACACAGAACCGCCAGGATTGATGTAAGCATAACTGCACGCAAGCTGTGCTATGTACGAAAGAATATCCCTGCATGAAGTATCCTTTTCAAGATAATTGCTCTTGACAATCAAATCTTTATTTGGGAAGTTCAGGGAAGTATAAGCAACACCGCAATGTGTACAAATACGGCTGAAAATATCCGAAAGAGTTGCAGGAAAGTTTATATCGGGCATTTCCTTGTCAAATTTCGCCATATTGTCGTAAGCGACTATTGAAATATACTTTTCGTTTACGGTCACTTCTTCCGCTGTGAAAAGTCCTTTATTGAGCCATTCAACTGTCAAATCTCCCGTATACGACTGATTGGTGACAAGTCCTATACGCACCTGGAATTCGGCATTCCGAAAGCTCATGTTATTATACTGACCGTCTGAATTATCTATCTCAAAGTCAAGTTCACCAATAATTGCACAGCCTATCTCAAAATTACTCTCACCTGAAACAGAGGATAATATTTTCAGACTGTCCTGCATAATGTCATTGTCTGTCAGCTCTATCCGCTGACCGTTTTCGAGTGTACAGAGAAGTTTTACACGAAATTCCCTGCCTGACTGCTTTATCAATTTTTTATACAATTCACTTGTATTAAGCAAAAAACCACCTCACATTTCAATGAATGTACACGTAATATTCGTGACATCTTGATTTTCGTTGTCCCACAAATTATAATCTCCGCTCATATCACCCGTGTAACACTCGATTGTTTCATTTTTTCCTGTCATTAAGTCGGGATATGTCAGATACACCGATACAGACGATTTACTCAACCGCATTAGCATAGAAGCCTCGCTCCATTTCAGATGTTCCCATTGAAATGTAAGCGTTCTTTTTTGTGCGATAATGTCCTTTGACATTCTGCCGTTTCTTGTTGAACGTCCCGAACTTTCCGAAGACAAGTCAGACAAAAGCCAACTGCAATGGGTGGGGGAGGATATTTCGATATTATTTATCTTAAACATTGTTGTATCTCCTTGCCTTTCGCTTACGAATCTTGACGGATTTACTTTCGATTTTCTCGGAATCAAGATAGATGTTATTGATATACTGTTCTTCTTGATTTCTGATAAGCTCGTACATCTTGTTCAGCATCATAATAATTTCGGAATTATTACCGCTTTTTTCTTTAACACTTGATTCGGAATTATAATTTCCGTTTCCGCTGAGAGCCTTTATAGTTGGCGGAACTATCATTTGTTTTAGCTTGGACAGCGGTGCAATCACTTCGGGGTCTGACTTGGCATTTTTGTTGTCACCGACAAGGGCAAGTGTCGGAGCAGTAGCAAGACCGCCTTTGGCAAGTTTCGGGATAAGGGGCGGCTGTTCCGGCATATTGAAATGCCAGTCCTGTCCGAATAAATCTCCCAATGTTCCTGCAATATCTCCAACGCTGTCAACGACACCTTTGACAACGTGATAGACAGCTCCCCAAAGAGTATTGAGAGCGTCTATGATAAGATTTATAAATCCCTTAAAAACCTGATATATGCTTTCGATAATTCCTCGTGAAAATTCACATATACCCTGCCAAGCCTTTTCCCAGTTGCCTGTAAAAGCTCCCGAAAGAAAATCTATCAAACCATTCAAAGCATCTAAAATTCCTCCAACAAAACCGCCTATTGTTTGGAATATCGTCTGACAAATACTTGCAATCATATCAGCCAAGAATTTTATTGTGGGTGCAAGTATATCTATAAGCCAACTGCATAACGGTTTCAAGAGATTCTCCCACAGAGGATAAATAATATCATTCCATAGCTTTGAAATAGCTTTCAGAAGTTTCTCCAATATCGGCTTTAAGCAATCGTACCAAAACGATCTGACGATTTTTACAAGAGCGTCCCAAACAGGCTTTATCCATTTATTGAAAGCGTCAAGGATAAGAGTAGCAATATCAAGAACAGCTTTGCAGAGAGTGTCCCATAACTTTTTGCCTTCGCTCTCCCACCAATTTGTGAGCATATCAAAAATGTCCCGAATAATATCACGAATAACGCTTATTGTGTCATCTATTATTGAAAAGATATTATCAAAAGTCGTTTTGATAGTGTCTTCGTTTTCTTTCACCCAATCATCAAGGTCTGTTGCAGCTATGTCAAACGCATCTGCAATTATAACGATTGCTTCACCGATAAGGTCAGTGATACTTTCAAGCAGTCCGCCAAAAGATGTTTGTAAATTTTCCGCTGAGGAATCGAAAGAAGTTGAAATAATGTTCCAAAGATTTTGGAAAAACGAAATTAATTTTGAAAAGCCGTTCTGAACACTTGCCGTAATATCAGCCGCAAAAACGGAAACTTTTTGCCTGATATTCTGAAAAGTATTTTCAAGACCTATGCTATTGAGAAAGTCATGGAATTTTTGTTTGATTTTATCGAAAACACTTCCGAGTTCATCAGCGGAATTTTCAGCGGCTGATGTGTCTATATCAACAGCAAGACTTTCTGATGAGCCGTCTGTTGTTGTATCGTCTGACTTATCCGAAGATAATATATTCAGCTGGTCGAAACCTGCCGTTGCCTTTTTCAGCTTTTTAACGGAATCGGTTGTATCGTCAACGGCATCTGTCGTTTCATCTGCATCTTCCGCTAATCCGCCCAAAGATATATTGCTGTCCTGAATACCAAGCATTTGTTTAACGTATTGATTGGCAAGAGATAAGGCTGTATTCAGCTTTATAATTGTCTTATCAAGTAATTTGGCTATCGGGGAAAATACATTGGTAATCAAACTTCCCAGTGTTTCCTGCAAATCTCCCCAATCATTTGAAAGTTGCTTTACTTTGCCTGTGGGAGTATCTGCAAGAGCTTTATTTACACCGCTGACACTTTCGTTGACAACCTCTGCAAGAGTAGCAACTCTTTCCTGTTCAGTGCCGTATTTGAGGATTTTTTCCTGAGCTTTGGTAAAGCTGTAACCGTAACGGCTTAATGCATTTGTCTGACCTTGCAGGACTTTTCCAAGCATTGTCGCAATGGTGACTGCACTGTCTGTACTTGCACTGTAACCGTACTGTTGAGCTATCATGTCATCAAGTACAGGAAGCATAGTTTTTATGCTGTCAGTCGTTGAAACGTATGTAGCAAGTTCCTGAGCTCCTGCAAGCTGAACTTCATCACCGACAACACCCAATCCCTGCAATTCACTTGCAAGATCCTTTACAGATTGTATTTGTTCTTCTGTAGCACCCGTTGAATTTCGCATTGTAGCCCCAAGTCGGGCTTCGGCTTCAATCTGTGTTTGATAGATAGACATAAGACCTTTGCTGTTTGAAATGATACTTCTGATTGAACCAAGTACCATGTCAAAGCCTGATTTTATATCCGTAAGGGACATTTTTAATTTTGAAGAAATAGATTTACTTTGTTTGCCTAAACCTTTTAATTGTTTCGCAAAATCTTCGGAATTTAGATTCAATTCCAAAGCAATCTGACCAACTACACTTGTTTCTGCCATAATATCACCTGCCTTTCTAATTTAATCTTGACAAAAACATATGTGTTAATTATAATATAATTATGGATATAATAAAATTTGAATGGGACGAAAATAAAAACTCCATTAATAAGAAAAAACATAAGATTTCTTTTGATGAAGCTAAAACTGTTTTTTATGACGAAGACGCTCTTATGATAAGTGACGATGAGCATTCGGAACAGGAGGAAAGATTTATTATTTTAGGCAAAAGTTCAAAGTCAAATTTGCTTGTAGTCTGTCATTGTTACCGTCAATCAGAAACTGTTATCCGCATCATTTCCGCAAGAAAAGCCACCAGAGCCGAAAAAGAACAATATTATGAATTTATGTGAGGTGTTTAAGAATGAAAGAAGAATATGATTTTTCAAATGCTGTTAAAAATCCCTATGCAAAGAAATTAAAGCAGCAAATAACCATCAATCTTGAAACAGATGTTGTCAATTTCTTTAAGGATATGGCGGCATCAGCAGGTATCCCTTATCAGACGCTTATCAATCTTTATCTTTCCGACTGCATGAAAAATAAACGTACTCTCCATCTTTCATGGGAATAATATTTATCCCGTCTGATATTAAGTCAGGCGGGATTTTTTTCACTTTGCTGTTCCTATGAACATTTGCCGCATTGATTCAACAAATCTGTCCCTTTCGGCAATGCTTACATTTTTTGCTTTTCGCTTCTGCCAGTCAGAATAAATTTTCCGCTGATGAGAATTGAATTTACGGATAACTTTCCTGTCGGTTTCACTGCGTATCTGTACGATACGACCAAGAGGACTTTCTGCACTCAATCCCGACACCAGCGAACAAAATTCATCCCATTTCATTTTCTTAAATTCGGGGGAATATATCCTTATCCCATACTCTGATGCAAACGAACTGACAATCAAGTCAAAATCGTCTATCAGGTCAAAGTATGGGTCTGAGCTTCCCCCACAGTATCGCCATTTGTTATAAGCTGTATAGCACTTTTGACGACGGTTATATAGTCCTCGAAAGACAAGTGCATAGCGTTGATTTTTTCAAGCTCGGACGGCTCAAAGATAAAGCTGCATATTGCTTCAATATCTTCGGGCTTCATGCTTTCAAGTCTTGGCAGTATCTTTAAAATTGTTGCCGCCTCGTTGTTCACTTCGATAACGGTATCTTTTATTTGTATTTTCGGTTTTTCCTCAAAGTTGAGTTTTTCTGTAATATCTATCACTTTCATTTTGATATTCCTCCTCAAGTTGCAGGTGTAACAGTAGGCTTGCCGTTGGAAAGCACTTCAAATTCAAGCGGTGCAACGCCTGTACTGTCACTTGAACCGAGTGCCGTTACATTGATGACTGCATCAGCGAATTTAACGACAGTGCCGTCAGGGAACGTCCATTCAAAGTCTGCTTCGGATTCTCTGCCGTTCTTAAAGGCAAGTCCGGCTACAAAGTCATTACCTGCGTCACCGACATTTCTCTTGCCGGATACGGATATAGAAATAGCTTTTGACGTTTTCAAACGTCTTCTCCAGCCTTCTTGTGCGAATGGGTTCCATTCTTCCACACCGTCATCAAAGCTGACTGAAAAACTTTCCATATCTGCAATAGTGTTAAGTGTCTGAGCACCTGCTGTGCCTATTTTAAATTGGTTTTCATAACAGGGATATACTCCCGAAAAGCTGTTAGGCATTATTCATCTGTCCTTTCTGATGTGTAATATAAATCAAATTCGATAACTCTTTCATATACTCCGAACTCGTCTGTAAGAATGTCGATAGGTTCAGAATGAAGAAGTTTAAGCATAATGATATGCTTGTTGTTGATGTCAAATGAAGAAACCGCTTTCAGCCTTTGATAAAGCTGATAAGCGGCTTGTTCTGTTTCATTGGCATTTTTGTTCCAGTGTATTTTAATTGAGATTGGCTTGACCTGATAGCTTGACAGCATACCGATACATTCTCTCAGCGGAGAATTACTACGCTGATATACACCGATAGATTTGTCTTTTCTGCCGTCCATAGTGCCGATATAGTAATTTTCGGCTATTTCAAAGGTTTTCAGCCAATCTCGTATTTCCGATAAGTAAATCATGAATTTATCAGCCTTTTGTAAATTTTCTTAAAGGTCTTTGGCACAAAGTCTGCATTTTTACCGCCTTCCTGCCAGTCTTCAAGCCAGTGGTCTTTGGCATTTGAATTTTCTTTTTTGGAAAAAGTCCTTTTATGAGCAATATATGATTTTACTTTTTGTCCTGCTCTTTTGCCTTTTTTGATAGTATATTCTCTCACGCTGACTGTTTCAGGATTATAATACAATCGTCTTGCATACGGGGTTGAATATACAAGAGATACTTTGCCCTGATCGGATTTGGTATCATCAACAAAACCGTCTTCAAGAGTTCCCATGTCACGGGGAACGACACCTGCATTTTTCACTTCCTTTAATAATTCGTCAGTGGTTTCTTTCAATGCGGTTATTCCTGCTTGATTAAGTTGTTTGATACGCATTGTATTTATCCTTACGGTAGACCTTACTTTTGCCATTATTCACCTCACTTTTTTGTGCATAAAAAAGCACCTCGATTTCCTCGAAGTGCTGTAAATATGAAGTATCATATTTGTATCAACTATTTTCATCTTTTTTCATTTCCTCCAAAAATTTCAGATGTTTTTCGGCTGCAGCTTCTGCCCACGCTGTTTCTTCAAGAGGAATTTTTGAGGGATCGGCATATTCATGCAAAATGCCTTTTAATGAACTGATATTACTTTTTGGCTTTTTCTGTGAATTTTTGTGCATTACCTTAACAATAGCCATCAAAGCATTGAATTCTTCTTCCGTCAGTTCCTCTATCATGTTGTAAGCCCATTCTCTTGTACTCATAAAATAGCCTCCCATAAATAATTTTTTGTTTTTATTATATCATTTTATGGGATATTGTCAACAGGTTTACATCAAGTCAAGTCTTGTATAATTGACAGTTCCGTCAGGATTGCGGGCTTTCATGCCGTTGGTTATTTTTCGGGTAATGCCGAAAACCTGTACTTCACCGTCAGAAATATTCGGCATATCGGGAGCAATGTCACCGATAAAATAAAGCTGTGCGGAAATTTTGACAAGCCTTTTGTCAGCCGTTAAAATGCTTTTTGCACTGTCTTGGTAGTTGCATAAGCCGCTGAATGTCAAAGCCTGTATAGGTTCACCGTCCTCGGAGGAGTTTTCTTCGTATAGCTTAACCATAACAGGAGTTTTGCAAAATTTACCGTTGACCAAACTCGGAAATTTCATTTTCAAATACCTCCGTAGCAAAGATTTGTTGACATAAGTTTTCTATAAGTCGTTTCGGGCATTATTACACCGTTACTGCAATGAACTGTCTGATTGAATTGAAATTGCATTGATACACCGTTAATGCTGTATGATGAAAGAGGAGTATCAAGAATTTCATTATTTTCGAGAAGAAATTGTGCTGTTTCAAAGGCACATTCACGGATAATTCTCTGCTGAAAAGGTGTGAGATTTTCAAAACCTATGGCATTGATACGGCTATATGTCAGAATATCAATGGTATTATCGGCGGTTCTGATAATTTTATCAAGATATTTTAAAAATCCCTCGCTGTCAGCGAAAACGGACAGTATTTCTAAATCTTGCGATCGGAGATAGTTCATTTTGATTTTTTCACTTTCAGTTGCTCGAGTTCGTCAATGGCTTGCTTATACTTTTCATACGGTACAGTCTTTCCTGCACCGTATTTTTTGATATTGCCGTCATCATCAACTATATCAAAGCCTTTCAGACGGTAAAGTTCCGCTTCCTGTTCATTTGTGATGGTATAAACTTTGTTTTCTTTTACTGCTTTCATAATCAGGTCTCCTTATAAATCTGTACACCGTCTGCTTTTCTCTGAAGTATGAACAAGTCACCGTAACAGCGGTTCTGGTAAATGTAATTGTCAGCGGTACGGCTATCCGAACCAGGTGTAAAGAGCTTAATGTACGCATACTTGTCACGGCATACAACGGCTGACGGATGTACAAGGATAAAGTGCATCTGTTTAGCACCTGTAGCAGCTACACATCCGTCTGTGAAATCATAAGATGTTTTCATTCTTGCGGCAGGAACAACCTGTATTTTCACATCATCAATGTTGTGTACAGACCTGTTGATAGCTGAACTTCCGCCCTGTACGGATATTTGTCGCTGAATACCGTCAGCGGTTTTGAGAAGTCGATTAATGGTCGGTGTAACATACAGTATTCTTCCCTCACTCGGTACACCTGCATTGTCCATGTTTTCCATAGCTGTATCGAAAAGAGAAAGAATATTATTTGCTGTTGGTGTGCCGGATACGATATTAGCCGCTTTGTATGTATTAAGTTCCGAATACAGCTTTGAATAGCGGTAACTGTCTTTTTCAGGAATGGCGTGTTCTTCCTCAAATACTCTCTGGATATTGGCAACAGATACAGCAAGATTTGTTTCGTCAATGTCCATTGGGTCAATGATGTATTCAATGTCACGGTCATGTGCAAGTACTTTCGGCTCCCAATCATTTGAAAGTGTACCGGTGTTGTAGCTGCCGCCTCTTGTATGGTCCTTGTAGCCGGAGAGAGTCAGACGGGGGAGTTTTATTGTTCGTGCATTGATAAACTGTACTTGCGGATTGGAAGTCTGCAAATCGTATGAAGTAAGTTCTTTTGCATATTTTTGTGCAAGAAACTGTGTAAATTGTTCTGCATAAGAATAAACGTTTGGCATAAAATTATCATGTCCTTTCTGTTTTTATAAATATTTTCCGCACTTTCTCAAAGTTTTAAGTGCCTTTTTTATGTGTTTGTAAACGGTTGTAGGTTTTATATTTAAAAGGTCGGCAATTTCCTTGACGCTTTTTTTGTCTAAGTATCTGTATTGGATGCAGTCATATTGCCTTTGGGTAAGTTCTGTTTCCAATCCTATGTACAGGATTTTTTTCATACGCTCAATTTTCGGATTGTCACAGTTTTCTTCCTCAAAAAAATGTCTGGCAGAAAAATAATCGAGCTTGTCGATTTCAAACGGAGTTTCTCTTTTCAAAAAGCAACACCCCTTCTCCTTGCGAGTTCGTCGGAAGTATGAACACAGTCAAGATACATATTGTAAAGTGATATGATTCTTCTGTTCAACAGTGAAAGCTCTGAAATAGATGCTGTTTCTTTTTGGGCTTTCAGGTCAGCTATTTTTGCTTTGAGCTTTTGAGCTGATTCCAAATAATCATCTGCCCATTCTTTGTAAGTCATAAGCTACACCCCGAAAGCTTTTTTGAGTAAATCGTTCTGTGACTGCTGATTTGTGTTGTTGGTGTCTGCACCGAGCTTAAAGCCTGTGTTCTGTTCGGATTTTTTCAGCATTGGCATATCCGTCAGGACCTTGTCGATAGCAGATTTTATCTTGTCTTCACTAACAGAGCCGTCTTTGTTGGCAGCGTCCTTGAAATCGGCAAGTTTCAGAACATAGGGGAGAGCTTTTGCATCTATGCCCATTGTTACCGCTGTCATAACGGCTTTGGTTTCGATTTGTGCATTAAGCGTTGCTTGCTGATACTTGCTTATGTCGGGCTGATTTTTCGACTTGTAGTCGTCAACAGCTTGGGTTATCATGCTGTCAACCTGTTCCTGAGTGTAAGTTATCACAGGCTGTTCTTTGGGCTGTTCCTGTGGAGTTTCCTTGTTTTCTGTATTTTCAGTCTGCGGTGCGGTATTTTCATTTGCCATTTTGATTTCCTCCTATCATTCAAGTTCAATGTTTTCGGTTTCGGCTCTCACTTCGAGAATATACAGATATTCAGCCATTCGCCTTGACTGTTCACGCAAAAGCTGAATGTTATTCGGAATATCTGTTCCTGCATCAGCTTTGACAACAGTTTTTCGGAGCTTATTATAGCGGATTTTTGTCTGCCAATACTCGGCTTTGAACCTGTCCTTGTAGTCGTAACTTTCCATAAGCTGTATAGTATCTTTCATTTCCATTGCAATCACCTCTTTCAAAGTTCATAATATCCTGATAATGCGTACATACTGAATGTCATAATTTCAGTCAGATCCATAATGTCACCCTCTCGTTAAGCTAAAAGACCCATAGAATTTATAGTTTGGTTCACTTGCCGTATTTGAGTGACAAGTAGGACATTCGCACAAGTATTCTGTCTGATTGTATTGAACATAATCTTTGTATTCGCTTTTGTCAGCTTCAAATATGCAGCCGCAATTCTTGCAATGGAATCTTTTTGTCTGTTTCGGGTCATAGTTTCCTTGTTTGATAACTTTCATAACATCACCTATTTTTTGAGATATTTTTTATCGACATAAGCGATTTGGGGATTGACTGTACAATGTCTAAAATGTTTTTTAACTTTTTGACAAGCTTTCTTTCTGTGTTTGGGAGTATCGAAAAGATATTGTACGATTCCGAGCCTATAATCGATATCGATACAGAGTAATCCTTTTGTGTCATTAAACAGTTCAAACTTCTGATGGTTAGGTACACAGCTTATGCTGTCAAAAAATTCGCCAACGGGGATATCGAGCGAATAACAAGCAATTTCTTTACTCAATAAATTTCACTTCCTTTCATGCAGTAAAAAAGCACTCTGCTTTTCGCAAAGTGCAAGTTCTTCAAATTGAATTTTAATTTCTGCCAACAGTTTTCAAAAATACACCAACTGATTTCAACTTTCACCAACAGTTTTCAAAAATAGAGCAACTGTTTTCAAATTTCTGCAAACAAAAACCGCCACAACGGGCGGTTAGTTGTTCATTATTTATAATCCGGGCACACTCTCTTTGATGCCTTTGAAGAAGTTAGCTATTTTTTTCATAATTGCATTTTCGTTCAGATATTCTAAACCTTTCAGTGTAATTTCAGGTCTTACAAGTGTTGCCTTCGGATAATTGCAATCAAATGTATTCCTAACATCGACACCTGTCACATAGCCACTGTCAACAATCATTTTCATAATTCTGCACCAAAGCGGAAAAGGAATGCCAAGACTTTCAGCGGAAATCGAATTTTTATCAAATTCTTCCAATTCCATAGCTTTTTCCAAATTTTTCAGTATACGATATATTATTTTGAAATTATCCATTACGTTTCTCCTTTAACAGACTGACAAATCCTCACGGGCGGTTAGTCAATTAAAATATCATTAAGATTTCCTTTCGGCATAGGGATTGTTCCGTATTTATCAACAGTATAGTCCTTATTATCTCTTATACTGTCATCAATAATCTTTTTAAATTCATCAAGTGCGATTTTTCCATTCTGATTCAATTCGTCATATGGCAATTCGCAGGAATAGCCGAATTTCTGTGAAAATCTTTTTGAATATTCAAATGCTGAATTGACAAGATTTGAAAATTCTCTTTTATTTGTCATTTAATCGCACCCCCTAACATATCTTCAAATAATTTCAAAGATTTCGGAAAATATTTTTGCATTTCTGCATATCTAATTTTATCTGATTGTGCTTCAAACATATGTGCAAATGCTTCTTGTGCCACCCTTTTTGTTGTCCAATAATCGTCATCATGATAACCGCAACCTTTTATTCTACCAGCCGAAAGACCATTAAATATATCGGAAACAGCGGAATGCTGACGAACATCTGATAGCTGACTTTCAATATATCTGTATGCTTCATCAATTTTCATACCATTAGTTTTTATCAAATTCGCTACAAATTCCGATTTTTCCTTTTGCAATGAATTGTAAAAATCGGGATTACCTGATAAGTTTCCGGCTAAATCATCAATCATATGTCCGTGTTCATGAAAGAATGTATCTCCCTGACCTCTTGGATCACAAAAATCTGCACCATAGTGCATAGATACCTTTTTGGCAAATGGATCATAGTGTGGTGTTCCTGTATAATTGGAATCAATTACCGAATCATTTGGAACAAATTTATTAAATGCTTTTTTAGAAACATCTGAACTATGTGAAAATCTTTCTTTAACGACAGCATAATATTCTTTTGACATTCCTGTATCTGCTTGAAGTCGTTTTTTGAATTTGCCAAGCTCTGATTCCATTATATCATCTTTTTGACGGTTTTCAACTGTTTCAACCAAATTTTTATCATTATTTGATTGAGAAACGGATTTTTTATACTGTTTCGCTTTATTGTCCCATGCCGTAGCCCTTGCACCGTACATACGCTTGTTGTCGCTGTCAAGATTGTATTTCGACAAGCGGTGATACCTGTCTGCCTGATTTTCACAATAGCTTTGCTGTTGCTCAGCCTTGTACGTTTCGGCTATCTCGTCAAGTTCTTCAACGGTATATGTACTGTCTTCGGGCGGTGTCGATATGCCCTCGTAATATGTGCTGTGCGTATCTCTGCAATTCGGGTGATACAAGCCTAATGAAATCGCCTGTGACAACAGAGGATACTCTATTCCTGTAATTGGTGATTTACCTGTTAAAACACCATCATATGCACGAGCATTAAGAGATTTATTTTTGTTTTCTCCGTTTATATAAGCCTCTCCGCCACTCCATACGTCATCTATGAATACCTTACCCACAAAAGGCAAGCATTTCGGACAGGCACAAGTACGCTTTTTCAATATTACGGTAGGTATGCCAAACTCTTTCCGCTTTTCGCCCTCGCCTTGAAGATATGCCCTTTTCATAGCTGTTTGAAGTGCCATTCGGGAATATTCCTCAATGGTATGCCGTGAGCCGTTCTTGTACTGTATGGAATTGATACCCGCTTTCAAGAAATCCTTTGTTGCCATGTCAACGGCTTTTTCATACGTTCCTGCACCTGTATTTGCATAAACCTGTGCATTGAATATGATTTGACGGTATTGGTCATCAGTGTGACGGAGAATAGAATATTCTGCCTTTGACATATCCGATACTGTCGCATTCACAAGGGCATTGAGTTTTCTGTCATTTGTCTTGAAGAATTCGCCTGTAATTTCTGTCTGATAGCTTGAAGTATCTGCCGTTCTTGACTTGTCGCACCGTTGTTGTAGCTTGTATGAAGTGCATTGGCAATTTGTCCGTTGAGCTTATTGAATCGGGGAGGAAATTTCTTTTGATTACGCTGTCGATATTCTTCAAGAGCTTGTAATTGCAGAACCTGCCATTGTTCCCACTCCATGCCCTGACTGACTTCATCTATCCTGTGACGGCTTAAATTCCTCATCATGGAAGAAATCAATTCATCTTCAATGACTTCAAATGCTTCGCTGATGTCGTAATTAGCCATTTACATTCACCGAGAAATCTCCCAAATCCGTTACGATACCGTCATCATCGGGAGTGACAACGCCCTGTTCCGCTTTCAGACGGGCTATTTCTTCATCTTTCCAGGATTGTTCTTTGCTGTCACCGTACATTTCTTCAATGCAGGCTTCAACTGACATAATGCCCGACTGCTTCGCCTTTGAAACGGTTTCAACGACCGCCTCGAATGACGGATTGGCGTATTCTCCAAACTTGACACTGCATTTCAGATTGCCGTCAAATCCCTCGCTGTGCCATATATGATACCCTGCAAGAGCGGATATAACGAGCTTCTGCATAACACCGTCAATGAATTTGACAAGATTTCCACGAGTGTAAAGAGTAGTTTTTTCTTTCTCTCTCTGGGCTTCGGCATTGTCCATTTTCTTTACGTCAATGCCGAGAGTTGACGGTGAAACGATACCCTGCAAGCACAAATCAAGTGCGGTTATGTACGTTGCAAGGTAGCTTTCATGCGGAATCTGTGACTGTTCCGTCTGTACTTTGTTCATGCCACGTTCAGACATATCATCACCGATAGCAATAAACCTGTTGTCAAAGCTGTTCGGTCTTATCGGCTTGCCGTTTGTCGTATCTCTTGGGATAAGGCTTTCGGGGATATACTCTTTTGTTCTGTTGGCACGGAGAGCGTCAAGCCATTGGCTCCACGCTTCATCAAGTGCGTCAAAGCTGTCAATCTTGCTGTCAAAGATATTTTCCCCTCTGCCGTCATACATAGAGGAACTGCCGTAAATGCACGGTACGGCAAGCATAATACTCTTATCAAATTCGACTGTATCGGACGTTATCCAAGCCGTTTGTGGAATGGCATTGGCATTGATTTCAGAGCCGTTTTCGGTATAGAGATGATACTGTACATAACCGTATCCGTAATGCTCTTTGAGAGTATATTTTCGCCTGTCGGAGATGTATTCCGTGATGAAGATAACTTCCGTCACCCGTCCACGTTTTCTGACAAAATCGACATACTCGCCTGAACGGTATTCAATAATGGGATAATGTTCGTCAATGTCTTTATCGAAATTTATCTTGAAAGCACCGTCACCGACTATCAGCGTATTTGTTAGGCACTGTTTCATCAGCTCGTCACCGTCATTGCTTTGATAGATATTATTCCATATATCCTGTTCGGAAAGGCTTTCGATTTCAACACCGTCAAAGTCGTTGACAATGATGTTTGCAAGGACCTTGACAATCAATGCCGGCAAGCCTGTATGAATTTTGCGTATTTCCATACCTGCTGTACTTGACGCTTTCCAGAACATTGTTGACGGCACATCAAGCTGACTGTACAGCTCTGCAATTTCCTGACTGCTGCCACGATACCAAATGCGATTTTTTACCGCATTGGTGCAGAAATCAAGCCGCTGCTGAATGACTATTTGATTGACGGAAGGCGGTTCTATTTTCAAAAAACTTCTTATTTTATTTCTGACTGTTTCCATGAATTTCGTTTTCATCACCTCGAATTTTATTTTTGAATGGCAGCCATGCGTATTGAGAACTGTTTATGCAATGGTCATGTGCATCTTCGGGAGTATTGTCCTTGTCCTCCTGCCACGAGTACAATTCCAATTCGGCAATAGTATTTGTACAGTGACTGAGGATAAAATAACAGTCCGTTGCAAACCAATTCAACTGCAAGTTTATTCTGTCAATGATTTTCGTTTGCTTCCACGCAGGCACAAATGAATAAATACAGCCATTGTTACGCTTGTACTTGTTGCATTCGGTAATGGTTGCCTCATCTGCATTGTCTATGAATACAGACTTTGCAAAGCCCCATTCCTGACGATTCCTTTCAAGAAAGTCTATCAGGTTACGCACCGTATCGGACGGAGCAAGGGGAGTATTCAATTCAGCGTTGTTACATACCCGTTCATCAAGCTGAATGATACGTCCCTTGTCAGTTATCCCGAAGAATGTAAAAGCTATCGTATCAGGACTTTTCTGTGAATACGCTGTGTCAACGCCTGCCGTAAAGATAATGAATTTTTCTTTGTGGCGGTCAGCGGTCAGGAACTGCCTTGCAAAATCCTTTGTTTTAACATGGCGATTTCTTTCAAAATTCACAAATACCAATCCCGTTGCACGACCCCTCAGACCAAGAATCTTATTCTTGTACAGCTTTGTACCTTTTGGAGCGGCAAGTTTTTTTCTCTCAATGTCAGCGGCAGATAAACTCAGATTATCCGCAAAAGAAAAGAACCAATACCGCCAGGTCGGTACAGGTTCTTCTGTAAGCTCCGCCAATATCTCAGGCGGAACGTCGTTTATATATTTTTTATACGGTCGGGAACGGTTGACAAATTCTTTGTAAACAGGCAATGACGGGTCATCGGGATTGAGTGTTGCAAGGAGATATTCATTTCTCGTTGAAATTTCACGCACAAATTCAATGTTAGCCGTGTTGATTTCGTCAATGTACACGCATCCGAACTGTGCACCGAGAACATTCTGCCACTTGTCTTTGTTGTCATATCCGAGTATGTAAATTATCTTACTCTCGAATTTGATATGCGGCAGCTTGTAGTCCTTGTCACCGTTGCCGTAATACACCGCATTTGCGTGTATATCCAAAATGCCGTTGTCCTGTTGAATAATCGTTTCCTCAGCTTTGCCTGTTGTCTTGGCGGCTATGACATGGAGTTTCTTGTTGCTTGCCGACACCATTCGCATGAACTTTATCCCTGCACCGACAGTTGTTTTCCCAGAGGATGTCGTTCCTTCAAGAAAATCAGCTGTGACATTCTGCACAGAATTGATGAAATCAATGTATTTCTTCGATAGAGGAAAGCTATTCATTAAGCCCCTCACCGCCTAATTGAGAGAGTACATCTGCCAATTTCGGAGAAGTCTTCACGGTAGTATCGACTTTGACGGTATATTCACCCGTCATTTTATTCAGCGTGTCAACGGCTTTGATACGGTCTGACGGTTCATTACCTGTATTCCTTGCAATTTCCGACAGCATAACTTGTCTGTCCCTTGCGGAAAGGATACGTTCATCTTTGGCTTTTTCGGAAAGCTCTTTAATATAATTTGAAATGTTAGTATTTTTTAGTAATTTGTCGGTATTCTGTGCAGCATATTTTTCGGAATACCCTGCCTTAACAGCACTGTCAGCGGCATTACCGCTCTGTGCATAGTATTCGGCAAATTTCTTTTGTCTTGGATTCAGATTTTCACTCACGATAACACCTGCTTTCTTTCAAAAAAAATGTAAACAAAAAAGCCTGTTCTGAAAGGAGTACAAAAGAACAGACTTTTTTTGCTGAAAGAAAAGTTTTTTATTATTACTCTATGAAACTTGAAAATTTCACAAACTCTTATAATACTATTTTAGCACATTCATACCGGAAATAACAGGAAATTAGATTACAATAACTTTTAATTTATTTTGTGCATTTTGTATAGCTATTTCATTCCGGTTTCCTTGCGGAAAATCTGTAAAGCTTGACCATGCCATACCCTGACAGTTCTGTCGGATTTGTCGAAGTTTTCGGCTATCTGTTCCCAGCTCTGATGATTGATGTATCTGTCCGTTAAAACCGCTATCAGCAAAGGATCGTGTACACATTCTATTCTTTTGTTGATTTCGGTAATTTTGTCCAACAGTTGAGAATTTCGGCTTTTTATTTCGTTTTCAAGGTCTACTATTCTGTCTATGAGATTGGAGTCACAACGACTTGAATTTACTTTATCGCCGTATTGCGGAGATGTGAGTGATACAGATTTTTCCCTGAGCTTTTGCAGCAATCTATTTTTAGCCTGAAGCTCTGTTTCCAATCCTCTTACCTGCATAAGATATTCCTTTGCCGTCAATTTTTTGCACCTCTTTGTACTTGTTTTTAAAATCGTCTGTAATACCTCTAATTTTAACGCTACGGGGCATTAAGGGGATTAGGAGATAGTTATACCCCTTTGCCAAAAATACTTTGAAAACGGCTGTATTTCAATTCTGCAACAGTTCCGGATTGTCGTGGACGTTGCCGATGACTTCAAGATTTTTTGGAATCCACAAATCATATTCATCGGGACATTTATGTTTATCTCCAATCGGCATCAAATCCCAACCCTGACTGCAAGGGCTTGAAAACCAAAAAACCTGACACAATCTGCCGTATTTGGTTTTGACAATATCCCCCTCAAAAATCTTTGTGCTGTTCTTGTCTGTAAGTCCTGTGTACTGTCCGACTGTTTCAGAAATAATGGTTACTTCTTCGTATTCATTGCAAGCCTCATTCCATGCAAGGAATATTTCAGGATAACGAGGAATCGGAACACCAAATACCCATTCAGATTTCAAATTTCCGTTTTCGTCAATAGGAAAACCTTTTCCAATAAGTTCATTTTTATCCTTAACCTTTGCTCTGTACAATATTTCTCTCATTTGCCTGCCCTCCTGTTCCATGCTTTTACAGCGTCTTGACGTTTCCTATACCAAGTTGTCCATACTTTACACTTCTCACACTTTACAGAATATTCAGGACTAACACCGGGATATACCAATTCAACATGGGCTTTCCCATTGCAGAACGGGCAAGGTTTAAGCTGTTCCATCATCTTCACTCTCCCTTATAAGGCGTACCGTCTGCATTTACCATGACACATACTGACCTGCCATACGAACCACCGTCACGGCAAAAATAATAAACTCCTGTTACATCATGCTTGTATATGGTATAACCTGTTGTTTCATCAACAACTGTCATTTCGTGTGTCGGTGCATCATTGGATTTCTTTGTAGTCTGATTGCACCCACTCAAACAAACAACCATCATAACCAATACCATCAACATTACAAACAAAATCTTTTTCATCATCATTCCTCCGTGTTTTCTTCATCAATTTCAACATCAAGCTGTACTTCCGAATACTTTTTGATGAACTCTCTTTCCAGAAATTGCATTTCAGCCCCGCAATAAGGACAATAATTGCTCATTTGTTTGGAACAAACACTACATTTGCTGCACTCATATCTGTACTGTGGCGGATAACTCGGTAAGCAAATTGTTCTCCAAATTCCGACAGTTTTTCCGGTGCCGTAGGGCATTTCTATTATCTCACTCATTCCATTCCCTCCATTCTCGCTCCGCAATTCGGACAATATTTCAACTTACAGTTTTTTTTGTTCATCATGTGTTTTGCCGATCCATACGGTCTGTCATACGCTTTTTTACCGCACAAAGAGCATACAAATACAGGTGATTTCGGTCTTGTATTCTCTGCTTTCCATTTGCCAACAGATGATATTTTTTTCAATGCCTTAATGCCCATTTTGCACGCCTCTATATCCTGCAAAAAAATATCGTCAAAGTCGTCACGCTGACAGAAACTTTCCCTGTCTTTTATCAAATCCTCAAGCTGATATATCGCATCTTTTATCGTCATTTGTCATCGTCCTTTCCTGCGACTGCACAAAAAGCCGCTGCAAAATATCCCAATATCGCCCCTAAAAAGAGTCCTCCAAAAAAGTTCATTCAGTTTCCCTCCCGTCAAATATTCGTACAAGTTTCTTGCATATCGGGCAGCCGTGTTTTTCAGCTTCCGTCATAACAGGGCTGTATCTGTTGCGTATACTTGCATGATATGCGAAAAGTTTTTCCCAAAAGGCATTGTTTTGATACGTTGCTATAAGCTCCTGTTTGATGTCTTTAGCCTGTTCTCTGCTGTATGTATGGTCATAATATAACTTGTAAAGCTGTACCAGTTCCGACTGCGTTAAACCATGCGGCATATCTTCATTGTGCATGGCTTTTTTCTCTAACTCAAGTAATCTGTCAGGCATTGTTTAGCCTCCTCCCAACCGTAACATATCACGGCTTTATATCTTTGTCCGTTAAGCTGTTCTATCCACCATTTTTGATTATCTGACGGCTTACCGGTTTCTGTTTTCATCTCGATATACAAGCCGTGATACTCTTTCCTCGCAACAGGAAGGCACAAATCAGGCACACCTGATTTTACTCCCTGTGCTTTAAGGTGCTTGGCTTCTATCGGATCACGCTTACCGCCATTAGGAATATGATGAAGCAGCTTCAATTCCGGATACTTCTCTCTTACCTGCGGTAGCTGTGACCATTTAATCAAAGCTGCCTGATGTTGTGCTTCTGTCATTGTCATGCTCTCCTCTGTTGTGAAAATATACGGTTCAGTATTTGACTTGCCTGAAACTTTGTCAACTCCGTACAGTCAAAGTCACTGAAATTCCTTGTAATTATATTTTTCTGCTTGTCTGTGGCAGGGTCTGAACCCCACTTTTTAATTTCATTGGTATCCCAAATAGCACGACTGCTTTTATAATCTCTTTGCAATTCCGCATACAAATCATCAATTACTTCCTGCATAGGCTCTCCGTCAACATTACCCAACGGGTCAGGACATGGAATTGTTATTATTTCATTCGGAAGTGATAGTGTCAATGAACCATCAGGCATTTTGAAGAAATTTATGCTATGCAAATTATACTGCTGTTCCTGTGCCCAAAGGTCAATTATCTCTGTATTGCGAATCCATGATTCAGGCGTATCCATTGCAAGCGTGACTTTATCTGATAAGTCAAACAAATCTCCCTGAATTTTATTTCTCTGATTTTTTGGAACTTGTGACATATCTATTCCGAAAAGTGAAGGGGCTGTACATAGATTAGCTTTACCTGTAATGCCGACACAATCTATCAGAGTGAGTTTATCTTTATCGGGGTGAAGTCTTAATCCTCTGCCTACCATTTGAGCATATAAGCTGTCCGACTGAGTAGGACGGGCAATTATAACCGTTTCCACCAATGGAATATCCGTACCCTCCGTGAATACCATGCAGTTGACAAGACATGGAATTTTTCTTTCGGAAAAGTCTTTGATTATCTCTGCACGGTTCGGAGTATCGCCTGTGACGGCAACTGCACCGCCTATTTTATTTGCAATATCGTGAGCGTGTTTAACGGAAACTGCAAATATCAGTGTTGCACCTTTGGCATACTTCCGATAGGCTTCGGCTATTGCGTCTGATGTATCTGACATAGCTTCTTCGAGTTCTCCCGGAGCATAATCTCCCATACGTGTATGAACCTTTGACAAGTCATAGCCTATGTCAACTCTGCGACAGAATATATCCGACAAGTAACCGTTTTTAATTCCCCAACGTAAATCACGCTTGAAGATAATCTCCGAAAATACGTCATTCAGTCTTACACCGTCAGCACGATTGGGAGTAGCCGTAAAGCCCAATAATAATCTCGGCTTGAAGTATTGAAAAATCTTCTTGTAGGTATTTGCGGCTGCATGATGTGCCTCGTCACAGATAATCATGTCAAAGTCATTCGGGCTGAAATTGTTTAATCTCCTGACAATGCTTTGAACGGATGCACTCACAACTTCTTCATTTGTGCTGTGATTTTTACCTTGTTCAATGCCGAATGTACAGTCATAATACTTTCTCGGCTGATTAACAAGCTCCTCACGGTGAGAGAGCAGTAATACACGCCCTTTTCGCTGAATATTGGCAAAAGTAACGGTCTTTCCTAAACCTGTTGCCATTTGGATAAGATAATTTCCTTTGTCAATATGGTTGATTTTATTGATACATTCCTGTTGATAATCTCTTAAATTCATTTCAATCTCCTTTTATGTGGGACTTGTGGGAATGTGTGGGACTGTATGACCCAACAAAATAATCCAGTATTTATCAGTGTTTCAAGATGTTGTGGGACTGTGGGACAAATTTTTAAATATACTATATAGGGGATAAGTATGTATATGATTTTATATATATATTCCGTATATATATAGGGTGTATGTCGTGTCCCAAATGTCCCACAGTCCCACACATCAGTATTCAAGCCATTTTTCAGGCTTTTCCAAGTCCCACGCACTCCCACACTATATAAATTCATCATCATCAAGCACCTCGTCATCATCACAGTAAATATGCGGTAATTCAAGTGCAATACACTCAACCAATCTGCCGTTGATACGTTTACCCTTTGTCATATTCCTGCCACGAGTGGAAATGAGTTTATTTTCTTTGAGATAAGAGAGCAATGACTTCGGATTATATCCCTCTTTTTCGGTTTCACGCATGAATACACTTCTGATAATATACACATAGCCGTCGTTATCTCCGAATATACCGTATATTTCACCGTTTTCGGGAGCTGCTTCTTTCGTTGCAAATCTCTTTTGATTCGCTCCCACCCAGTCGCACAGAAAATTATATCCACGTTCACCAACAGATACTTCCTGTTTGCTTGCAAGATGCTTGGCGATTTCTTCGGGATAGAGCCAGTCCTCTGTTTTAAGAATGAGTTTACAAAATATTTCATCTGCTGTTAATACAAGTGCCGCTGCTACGGACTGCTTTCCCGTTGTATCACTTTGGGATAATTCTTCGCAATAATATTCAAATCTTTTTTTCGTCCACTCAATCAAATCTTTTGTATTATACAGATAATGCACAAATTCTCGACCGGCAAAGCCATAATTGTTTTGGATAATGTTTAGCGTTCTTGCAAAATCTTCAATCACTTTTTCCGAAGATTTGCACTCAATATCAAGTGTCCTGTTATAAGCACCTGCACCATCCGACTGCTTTACCAATGGAGTTTCACCCGTTGTTATAATACAGTTTGCCCAAGTAGATGTACGATCTACACCGCCTGTCTTATTACCTCTTGTCTTGCCTACACCCTCCGAAAGATAATAAACAGAAAATTTCTTTTCACGATCAAGCTGTTTTTCGTCTAATATCAAAGGCAAATGATTCAAAAATGCAGCATATCGTTCAAGACCGGTTGGCGTTGCATTAAAAGTCTGTATGTATTTGCCAAGTTCAGGATTTCCCCAAATACTTGCCGCACACATAGAAGCGATTGTTTTACCGTTTCCCGATTCACTTGACCATAAGTGCGTAAAAAATACCTGTGCATTGCATATAGATACCAAAACACTCGCCAAACTTGCCGCTATGACTATTTTAGTGACAGTATTATATTTCCTGACTTTGATAATCTCATCTATCCATGCAGAACGTTCACCACACGTTGTAATAGAATTGTAAAGTGTCCTGAAATTTAAGTCACCATCAAAAATAAGTCTGTCAACGAATGGTACAAAGCCCTCATTCTGAAAATAACCAAGTCGTGTAAAGCAGTATGTTTCGGGAATGATGTCATAATTTGAGCTTTCGACTTCGGAAAGAAATCTGACAAGAGCCTTTGCATTTTCGGAAGTAACTCCAATACCGTTATCGGCAAGAGAGACTATTTTCATTGCAGAGGAAACCACGCTTTTGTCAACGATAATTTCTCTCCAGCGGTTGCCCTTGCGAAAGGCTATTTTCATTTTCTCGATACCCGTATCAATGTTTATCAGACGCTGTACAGGCATTATCGGATGGGGACAGGCTGTTTCCGTATTGAACATACCCTCACGGTAAACTCCCGTGTCATTAGCTGTCCATTCTCCGCACTGCAATTCAAAAGGCTGTCCGTCAAACTGCGTATACTTCATCATAGGTTCATGGAGCTGTTTTAGTTCCTTCAAATATTCGGTATACATTGCCTTGAATCCACGAACACCGACTTTCAGGGCAATAGCCGCCATTTTTTCAATAGCTTGTCTTTCGGTAAATTTGTTGTTATGGAACTGATAGACATATTCAAATGGAGCAGTACCGTCAGTGAAATCCTCTTTTTTGTATTCGATAATTTCGTCTGCCAAAATTATCACCTCCATTCATTTTCGCCGAACCAGTATTCGAGATAATCAAGTCTTGACTGCATTTCAGCCATTTTCCATGGATCAGCTTCTTTTTTTATGCCACAGAACAATTCACGAAATTCTGTGGTCTTTTGGTTGTATTCTTTCCTGTATTTTTCAAGCTCTGTTTTCTTTTTAGCCTGTTCTCTGAGATATGGACTGTTGGCAGTGGGAACTGTTCTTGAAGAACTCAGGTTTAATCCAAACTCATTGTTGATTTTCAAAGCCGCCTGAGAGTTTCGCAGATTAAAAAGTTTAGCGGTAAAGCTGACGGCATCGCCGCCAGCTCCGCACCCGAAACAGTAACAGGAGCTTTCATAAACTTTCATACTCGGAGTATCTTCTGTATGGAACGGGCAGTTTATGAAACCTGCTCTGTTTATTTCAAATCCGTAATGCTCCAACAAGTCACGCATTGGAACAAGCTGTTTTATCGTTTCATATATGTTCATGATTAAAAAGGCAAATCTTCATCACTTGGAGTTTTTATAAAATCTCCTGTATTGTAATAATTCTGATATTCAGGCGGTAAATCATCAGCACCCGTATATGTACTCTGCTTACGTTCCACAAACTCAACGTCATTTGCAATAACGTCAAATGTATAACGCTTGTTATTGTTCTTGTCTGTATATGAGCCTGTCTGAATCCTGCCCGTAATGCCTATTTTCATACCCTTGCTGAAATATTTGCATACAAAATCCGCTGTGCCTCTCCATGCTATTATGTTTATAAAGTCGGCTTCTTTTTCTTTGTCCTTGCCGTACTGTCTGTCAACTGCTATGCTGAATCTCGTGTAAGAAATTCCGCTCTGAGTATGTTTGAGTTCGGGATTGGCAGTCAGTCTGCCTATGAGTGATACGTTATTCATTTTCATTCTCCTTATCGTTAAGAGGATCATATATACATTTTGCTTTTGGTTCGTAATTTTGTGGTTTATGCTTGTTGCTCCAAATCATATCGAAAATTTTATCTCTATTGTTATAGCCCTGTTCAAGAAGGCTTTGAGAGTAGGTATACAATTCTTCAACAGCCTTATCTATTGCATTTGCTGTTCTCTCAATATCGTGTACGGATTTTACCTGTATGCTGCTGATACCTTCACCAAACCAAAGATACAGACTTGCTTTTGTTTTACGGTTATTTGTGTTGCAGCCGCTGACTTCAACATTAAAGCCATTGCCAAAGGTACGATACAAGCATGGTTCAAAGTCGATAATACAGATACGATACTTGTCACCAATCTCTTTTTCTAATCTTTTGAGCTTTGGAAGAATTCTTATCATCATATCATTTCCTCCGGCTTGTTCTGATTTTTGGATTTGCCGGAACAGTCACCGCACAGAGCTTTGCCATACTTTTCTTTGCTCATGTGATATGCCTGAGCTGCTGTGTACTTCTGACCTGTTGACTTGGCTGTAAATCCTTCAAACGGCTTGCCGCAGTTTGAACAGCAGTATTCTTTTTGCTCTTTGGGCTTTTCCTGCTTTGTTTTCTGTCCTTGATTGGTTGTGTCGCTGTCTTTGTTGTCATCTATCGCAAACATACCGTTAAGGGCATATTTGCGTGCATAAGAACTGCTTGCACCAGTGACCTGAGAGCCGTCCATACCTTTTTTTGATTCTTCCTCACGGGCATATGCTGTTGTTGTCTGAGAAGTTACGCCGTCACTTACGGTCACAGTTGCTTTGACATAGAATCTGTTTCCGATAACTTCTATGCTGTCTGAAATGTTTATGTAGAGCTGATGTTCGTTGAGGAGAGGCTTTACAGCTTCAAGTATATCCTCACAGTTGCGATAGCTGTATTTGCCGAAATTGTTGTATTGACTTTTGGGAGCTTTCAGCCTGAGCTGTATATCCGAAAGTTTCTGATAAAAATTAAGTTCTGCCATATTTTAGCACCTCACTTTATCTGGATATTTTTATTTTTGCGAAGAATACAGCCCTCAACAGTGCCGCCGTTGTCAAGTATCTTTTTGATAATAAATTTTTCGGGGATAAGGCTTTCATCAAGAACTTCAACGGCTGATGACGGGCGATAACTGATAGTAAAGAGTTTGGTTTTAGCCTTGTCTTGTCTGGTAGCCTGCATGAATCCGTCAAGAGCCTGTTTCATTCTGTCGATATTCTTTTCCGCACGTTCTTTACGGGCTTTCAGACGGGCAATAGCTTCGTCAATACCCGAAATATCGCTCTTGTAATTCTCGATTATCTTGCAGTAGCTGTCTATCTTTTCATCAGCACCGATACTTTCAAGAGTATTTGCAACGGTCTGTTCGTCGATTTCTTCCGCATCAAGATATTCCATAAGTTCAAGTGCGTATCCTGTAATTTCGTAGATATTCATTAGAAGATTCTCCTTTACTTTTCAATAAAAAACATTGCTTTTCCGTCAATGGATATATAGTTGGCTTTCCAAGACCCTTCAAAACCAACAAGGCAGTTACAACTTTCTTTTGCAGATACCTTTGTTACAGGAGCTGAATTGTTGTTGACGGTTATTTTGTATCCGTTCAAATAATCGCTTGTCGGTTCAAAATATATCCTGTTGCCGATTTGAAATATATTTACGAATGGATATTCAATAAACAATGCAACATAAAAATTAATGTTATATCCTTGATTGCTGTTAGCTCCCTGTATAGTATCCACTATTGAAATAGTATTATCCGGTTTAAAAGGTTTTCGGCAAGGTTTTGATTGAAGTTTCAATTGGTGTAAACATAAATCCTTATAAGTCAATTCAAGCATTTTAATTTCTCCTTTTTGGTACATCACTTTTTTTTACAATATCATGTACAGCAGCAATACCGCTGTCACCGCCGATATTGATACATTCGACACTGCCGTCAATGTAATAAATCACTGCAACGTCATCTATCTTTTTTATCTCGGTAACATCACAGCACTTGTCGGTAAGCTGAAGAACCTCTGTTAATTTGCCGAGTATCTTATTGATGTTTTCAGGCATTACAGAAACCTCCCCACTGTTCTGCCATTGCTTTGGCTATTCCCTGAAAAGTTTTACTTCTCATTTTTTGGTTTCTGAATCCCTTGCTCATTCCGTGAGGTGCTTTGTCTTTTCCGTGAGCACCAATCCAATACCCCTGCGGCTCGACAATATTTGTAGGCTGTAATTCAGGCAGTCCTTTAAGCCACAGGCAAGTTCTTTTTTGCCAGGGTTCTCCGAATTGGTACGGCTGAATGATCTGGCTGTAATGCGGCAAACAGAAAATTTTAAGCGGGACAGGGTTTTCAACAGCTATATTCTCACATTCTGCCGACATCAGACTGTAAAAAAATGTCATTGCTTTCAACCCTTTATTATAACGATCCATGTCTTTGATTTTATGGTTTTTATCATAAAGCCGGACAGCACCGGCAGCAGAAAGATATGTGCATGGTGGGTGTGCAATTATCAAGTTCCATTTTCCATGTGTCCAATGATTCCTACCATCCATTGTTGTAAATGAAATTGTTCCGCAATAGCTATTCGGATTTATAATGTGCAAAACATCATCAAGTATATGCCATTCAGGATGTCCGCCGCTCGGCTTTTGTATATCACAAGAATACGCTTCGTGTCCTAATTCTCTGAACGCCGTACATACTCTCTGTGATTCCTCACACGCTATCAAAACTTTTAATGGAGTCTTGATTTTTTTGCGAGTATCGGATATAATATTGTCAGATAAGTTTTCATTGTCCGTTGCCGGTACGCCCATACCGACAGCGGATATTTTTTTGTTGTTACTCATGATTCTTCCTTCATACTCTCTTTTTAAAGATTTCTCTGGTACTCAAAGCTGTTGTGATATTCGTAAGGTAAACTTTTTAACTTGTCTTCGATAACTTCCGAGATACCACAGATTACACTTGATACGATAGGTATTGTTATCAGAGTAAGTATTGTTTCCTGCTTCCAATCCATTTTGTTTAGTCCTCCTTGTTTTCATTCTCCCCCAAAGTGAGCGTATCAGGAAATTCCTCTTTGTTAGCCTTTATAAATTCCGCAAAAATGGGTGTAAGTTCAGGCTGTTGAATAAGAATTTCCCTGACAGTTCTTGCAACATTCTTTGACATCTGTTCCCAAATGCTTTTAACACGTTCCCTGTTGTGATATACCGTTTCAATGAAGTTGCCCTTGCCGTCACGCATATCTTCATACAGCAGTTCGGGTGGACTTGCATCAATCTCTATATAACATTTTGCCATGCTGTCACCTCCCCTCAATGTTTATGCAGTTTTCTTTCCTTGTAGGCACATATTGGACAGATATAGTGCTTGCCGCTGTTTCCCTGCACCGATACATTCCATTCCGTACCGCACTTGTGGCATATACGGTATTTGTAGTTTCGCCAACCGTTCATTTCTGTTCACCGAGAATGTCAGCAAGTGTCTTTGCTATTGCATTAAGCACACGAGGTTTATCAAATGCTTTCTTCGGTACATTTGTACGCAAGTTTCGCTGACATCATCAAAGTTCTCAACGTACTTTCGCAGTATTCCCTTTCGGTCATCTCTCTCACCTCACTCCGTCTGACCGCTGTAGAGTGTTTCAACGGTCACATCAAAAATTTTTGCGAGCCTCGTTGCAACGTCAAATTTAGGCTTATATTTGCCTGATTCGTAATCGGCTATTGCGGGTTGGGCTACTCCAACAAGTTCAGCAAGTTCTTTTTGAGTAAACTGCTTTTTTAATCTTAATACTCTCAGATTATCTGCAAAGTCTATCTCAAACACCCCCTTTTGTGAAATATAAGAAAACTTATTGACATTTGCTGAAAAATAGTATACGATTATAGTAAGACAGAATTATAACTACAATCATATACTTTTTTCATCAGGAACATAAACGACTACGAGTGTACCAAGCTCGCTGTTTCCCGTAGGGGACAAAAATTTTGGCATTCTTCCGTTTCGGGTGGAACGTCCGGTTGCAACATCCATTCCCCATAGGGGACGGAAACGTGATTAAAATAACTTCTGTCACTCGTCCACGCATTGCAACTCCCACACCCCATAGGGGTCTCGCCGCTATATAAATAGCATGGTTATATTATAGTGCAAAATACTGCACTTGTCAATCTTTTAAGTTCGGTTTTTCGCACTTTGTTTAAAATCACAAAAAATATATATTTTTTATGTTCATATTTTACAAAAGGATGTGAATCTTATGTATGAAAGATTAGAAAGTCTTTGTCAAAAAAATAATATTTCTATCACAAAATTGTGTGTAGAAATTACAGGAAGTAAAGGTAACTTGTCAACTTGGAAAAAAGGGAATATAAATCCTGAATCTTTGAGAAAAATAGCAGATTATTTTGATGTATCTGCTGACTATTTGCTTGGTAGGACAGATAATCCTCGTGAAACAAGCATAAGTGTAACAGATAACAAACAAACAAGCCTTACAGGCAACAACAGTATAAGTGTCAATGCCGCTGATAATAAAAAGGATACACTGACGGAGCAGTTTATACAGAAGTTTGAGCAACTTGACTTTGACGACAAGGTTGATGTCATGCAGTATGTTAAAAATAAGAAATGAAAAGGTGATGAAAATGAGCTTTAATTCAAAAGAGCTTCTTACTCTGCAAAGAATGGTCGTGGATAATCCACCAAATAAACTTGTTTATTCTGAACAGCAACTTCTAAAAATGGCTTATCCTCAGGCACAAAGATATTTAACTATTGTCAATGAAAGCGTACAGCTTGTTAATAATACCGTAAAACCTGACGTTTTCTTTTCACGCTATGAACTTATTGAAGAAAATTTGGGTATTCTGTCTTTATTTGAACCTTACATAAAATTCAAAAGAAACAAACCTTCTTCTGAACTTGATAAATTACAGGCATCTAAACAGGAACAAACTCTTATCTTTTTATCAAGATATTTCAGTGATACAAAAAAACAGGCTGACAATATGAAAACAGATAAAGGAAAGCTCAACAAATATGAAAAATTTTATCAGAGCTTGCAGACGTACTATAATCTTATGAATAGTGAAAATATTGATTATATAGAAACAAACTATAAATCAGCCACTTTCAAACCAAATGAAAATGAAACTATTACTGTACAGTGCAAGAACTGTAAAGCCGAAGTGAATAACGGAAGCGGTTTTTGTCCTTATTGCCATTCAAAACTTGAATATCCGACAAAAGCAATATCAACTATGAAAATAATTGCCAAACCGCTTGTTATTCAATGTGATATTCAAGATGTCAATAATAACAGAAATATTCACACTAATAATCATAGTTGTCAAAGGACAGGAATAAGCAATAAAAGCAAATGGATAACGCTTATACTTGCAATATTCTTGGGATATATAGGGATACACAGATTTTATGTCGGAAAAAATGCTTCGGGTGTTTTATATATATTTACAGTAGGACTGCTTTACATTGGCTGGATTTCTGATATTGTTAAAATAGCCAAAGGTCAATTCACTGACGGTAACGGTTTGCTGATAAAGAAATAAAAACATGAAAGGTTGATAAAAATGGGAATATTTGATTTTTTAAAAGTCGGTCAGATAAAGTCTGAAAATGAAGAACTGAAAAAGAGAGTTGAAGAATTGACAGCGGCAAATGTTAATCTTCGTAATGAAGTGGATTCATCTAATCGAAAATACAATACTTTGAGTGCGTCTTATCACGACCTGTCAAAAACAATCAGCGGTGAAACTCTCAATAATTTAAAAAATGAAATATCCAATTTGGTCAATCAAAAGGAAACTTTGAACAAAGATTTGCAGGAATTACAGCTAAAAATAAAAACCTCTGACACTGCACTGAAAGCTGCCCAAAAAGCTATGAAAGCTGATAATACAAATGCCGCTGATGCTCCTAAACTTATAATTAATGCAGCTTCTTTGATGACTCATATTTCCGATATGCACCTTAATTGTCTTGATGTTCCGGCTCTCCGTAAGCTTGTAAGTGCAAATAAAACCAATATCAAAAAGGTTATTCAAAAATATGAAGAAAGATATACCACAAAAAGCAATCAGGCTATATATCAGTTAATGGTTATTGGTTTGGAAGCTGAATTGCAGAATGTTCTTATAAATCTTAAATTCGGTACTGTTGACAAAGCAAAGTCCAAAATTAAAGAAATTACTCAAAAATATTATGCAATATCCTCTAACGGGAATCAGAGCATAGCACCAACGGTCAAAAAATTCATATCTGAAATTGAAATTTTATATTTAGAGGCTATTGACATTGAATATGAGTACTACACCCAAAAGGAAAAAATCAAAGAAGAACAGCGTGCATTAAAAGAACAGATGCGTCAGGAGGTAGAGGAACGCAAGGCTCTTGAACAGCAACAGAAAAAACTTGAAAAAGAAGAAAATAAATATAAAAACGAAATCGAAAATGTTAAAATAGCTATTTCAACTTCAAATCAAAATGAAGTCGAGGCCCTTAAAAAGCGTTTGCAGGAACTCACAGAACAGCTTAATAAAATTGATGAACGCAAGGAAAAAATTATCAATCTGCAAAACGGTCAGGCTGGATATGTCTATATCATCAGTAATATCGGTTCTTTCGGTAAAAATGTATTCAAAGTCGGCATGACCAGACGTGATGAACCTCAAGACAGAATTGATGAACTGGGAAATGCAAGTGTACCTTTCCCGTTTGATGTACATAGCTTTATATTTTCTTCAAATGCAGTTGAACTTGAAAACCGTATGCACAAGATTTTAGATAGTAAGCGTGTTAATAAGATTAACAAACGTAAAGAATTCTTCGCTGTTGATATCAATGAGATAGAACACATTGTTCATCAAATAGAACCATCTGCTGAATTTAAAATGACAGCTTTGGCTGAACAGTATAATCAATCTTTATCTTTGAATCAATAAAAAAATCCCCATTACTCTTTCGCTGAGTAACGGGAAGTGGTATAATGGAATAGGCAAAAAAATTCCTGTCGATTTTTTTGAAACGACAGGGAATATATTTATACAAGGAGTGATTTTGTGAAAACAGCATGGGAAATGATATAAAAAGTGACTTATTTTATGTAATTATTGTTATATTTTTTAAACAATATGTATAAAAATAGTTACAATTTTGAAAATATGATTGATTTTTGCTGTTAAAGGTGCATAATATATATTAGTAGTTTAACTACTCTTATATTGTTTAACCAAGCCTTGACAGTAGTTCTCCCACCATACGGGAAGTTACGATGTCAAGGTTTTTATTTTTTTGTAAGGGAATGTGATAAAATTGGATACAATAACTGCAATATTAGTTGATGGTGGCTTTTACCGAAAGCAAGCAAAAAAATTATTTGGAGAAAAAACACCACAGGAAAGAGCAGAAGAATTGATAACGTATTGTTTCAGACATTTACAGCCCGATTTTCCAGGAGAGGAAAAAAGGTTATATCGTATATTCTATTACGATTGCGAGCCATCTAAAAAAACGATTTACAATCCAATAACACAAAGAAGTGTCAATCTTGGAAAAACTCCTCAATATACTTGGACGAACGACTTTTTCAAGGCACTTTCGGAACAACGAAAAGTTGCTCTTCGTATGGGTGAATTATCTGATAGCAATGCAAGTTATAACCTTAAACCCGAAATAACCAAAAAACTTTTGAAAGGCGATTTAGTTGTAACCGATATAACTGAAAGTGACTTGATTTTGGATATTCAGCAAAAAGGTGTTGATATGCGTATTGGTCTTGATATAGCATCATTAGCTTTCAAGAGACTTGTTAATCAAATCGTTTTGATTGCCGGTGACAGCGATTTTGTTCCTGCTGCAAAATATGCCAGAAGAGAGGGTATTGATTTTATATTAGATCCTCTTCGCCATCCAATTAAAGACAGTTTGAATTTACATATTGACGGAAAGATTACGAGGACAGGTCAAATTGGCAACAACAGCAGAGATAAACTTTGTAATATCACTTAAATTCTCAAACGGATATGTTAGGAAAATGTATGTAAACAAAAAAATTCCCTGCCGGCTACCGACAGGGAATATATTTACAAAAGGAGTGATTTTATGAAAACAGCAGCGGCATATATAAGAGTATCGACTGACGACCAAATAGAATATTCTCCAAGCTCTCAGCTTGAAAAAATACAGGAATACGCCAAGAAAAACGGTTATATTCTTCCAAGCGAATACATCTTCATTGACGAGGGAATATCGGGCAGAACTACCGCCAAAAGACCTGCTTTTAACAAAATGATTGGCATTGCCAAAACAAAGCCCAAACCTTTTGACGCTATTCTTCTATGGAAATTCAGCCGTTTCGCCCGAAACCGTGAGGACAGCATTGTCTATAAATCCATGCTCCGAAAACAGTGCGGTATTGACGTTATAATGTCGGTCATCATGGAAGCCATGATAGAAGCTATGGACGAGTATTATTCGATAAATCTCGGTGAAGAAGTCAGGCGTGGCATGAATGAGAAAGCGAATAGGGGAGAGGCGGTTACAATACCGTCATTCGGATATGATATTATTGACGGAAAGTATGTTCCCAATCCTGAAACAGCCCCTGTTGTTAAGAATATATTTGCGGATTTTCTTGACGGCAAAGGACTTGTCACTATTGCAAGGGAACTCAATGAAAACGGCTATCGTACAAGACGTGGAAATAAGTTTGAGAACAGGACTATAAGATATATGCTGAAAAATCCCGTATATATCGGTAAAATTCGCTGGACACCGACAGGAAAGGCAAATCACCGCAAGGATAATAAAGATACGCTTATCATAGACGGTACACATGAGCCGATAATTTCACAGGAAATATTTGACGAGGTGCAGAAAAGATTGAATAAAAATACTGTCAGATATATGCGGGAGGGTTCGGCAAAAGAGCCTTTCATGTTGCAGGGATTGGTCAGATGTTCAGCGTGCGGAGCGACATTGTGTATGGCAGTGAATCATACATCTTTGCAGTGCTATGCGTATGCTCATGGCAAATGCAATGAGTCGCACAGCATCAGCCTGAAAAAAATAAATGCTCTTGTCATAGAAACTATCGACAGGTGCATAGAAAATTCTGAATTCAATATGGAATTCACATCCGAGAAAAAATCGGATGAAAATATCCCTCTGCTGATATCGAGAGAAGAAAAGAAATTGGAACGTATCAAAGACGCTTATGAAAACGGTGTTTACACTCTTGAGGAATATAGGCAGAGCCGTGACAGTGTAAGGAATAAGATATCCGAACTTGAAGAAAAACTCCATGCACAGCAGTCAGAAATTGACGATAAGCAGGTACTTATACAGGAATTTCATAAAAAGGCAATAGAATTCATGCCGTTGATGAAATCGCCTGCCATGCCCGAGGAAACAAAGAATACCATGCTGAAATCATTTATCAGGCGTATCATTTTTGACCGTTCAAAGTGTGATGTCGAGATATTTTTCTATATCTGAAAAGTATATCTTTTTGGAGTATGGAGGACCTGACGGAGAGTTAGGTGCATCGTTGAGATATTTAAGTCAAAGATATTCCGTACCGTATCCCGAAATAAAGGCTGTTTTGACTGATATAGGAACAGAAGAACTTGCACATCTTGAAATGATTGGAACAATTGTTTATCAGCTTACTAAAAATCTTACAATGGATGAAATAAAAAAATCCGGATTTGATTCATATTTCGTTGACCATACCACAGGTGTATATCCGTCATCAAGCAGTGGAGTTCCTTATACGGCGGCATTTATGCAGGTAAAAGGAGATCCTATTACCGATTTGCATGAAGACCTTGCGGCTGAGCAAAAGGCGAGAACAACTTATGATAATATTCTGAGATTTTGCGATGACCCTGATGTAATAGATCCAATAAGATTTTTGCGTGCAAGGGAGGTAGTTCATTACCAAAGGTTCGGAGAAAGTTTAAGAATATTGACAGATAAACTTGACAGTAAAAATTTCTATGCCTTTAATCCCGAATTTGACAAGAAAAAATAATATACAAAACAGCCCCCATAGTTTATTGAACAACTATATGGGGGCTATAATTATTTTGTATCATTGGTTTTTCGTAGTATTTTAAGCTTATTTATTGTATCTTTTCGTTTTATGGTAGCAGCTTTTCCGAGTCTGTAAAAGAAAAGTACAGGCAGGAGAATTTTGTGTTTGTAGTAAAACGGATAATATGATTTTATATTATCCATTGGTAAAAACAGTTTTTGTGTCACAAATTTAAGTTTGCCTTTTTTACCGCCGCCGTTATTTTTGACAGAGTTTTCAATGTTGTTTTTAAGAGTGCCGTAAGTGCCTGAAAAGATAATGTAATCGAACATTTTACGATATTCATCTGTAAGTTGACCGTTGCCGAAAAGATTTAAAGCAAGCTGCCTTGTTTTTTGTTCAAAAGTGTCGATACCAAGTTTTTTTGTTTCGGATATTATATATGGTTCATCAAGTTCATCACCAAGTTTTTTCCATATCACATAGGTATCGAGAAGGGAGCGAAGCCCTGTTCCGCTGCCATGATAATGTTTGTATTCATGAGCGGTCAGATATATATACAGATCATTGTTGCCGAAATGATAGCCGAAGCTGTTTAAGTCGTCTTTTATCAGACGTTTTTCTACATCACGGTAATATTCACGGAATTCTTTTTTGTGAGTATCATTGAAAAGTCTGCCGTGCATCTCAAAATTGCTTACAGGCTGCTTGAAATATACATCATGGTTATGTTTGCCGAAAGATTCACAGGAAAAGCCGAGTTCAAGCATTATATCCCTTACTTTCTGGGAATATTTACTATCGAAAAGTATATCAAAATCCGACATCTGCCTGAGACCGATTGAGGGATACAGTTCTTTTATGATAATGCCTTTAAGGGGTGCATATCGAATTTTTTCCTGTTCCATCCGCTGAAACAGTTTTTCTTTGTCTATCTCCATAACGGTTATTTTACGGATAGACTTTGCTTTTGCCTGAACAAATCTTTTATCGAAGATGCCGGCGGATTCAAGAGCATAGCCGACAATAGCGGTCAATGAATGTTTTTGAGCAGCTTTATAGATATTTTCAAGGTCAATATCCTGAAATTTATTCAAGTCAGGCACAACACCATTTACAGCACAGCCCGAAAGATATATGACTTGATTTATTGCTTTGATATAAGTTTCTTTTGTCAAATCAGTGACTCTCCCTTCATGGCATTGTATGATATTTCTGCTGCCGAAATATCCATATTGCAGCCAAGTTTCCAAAAATCAACACGTTCCATCATTTTGTCGATAAGAGAGAGAGTTTCTGAAAGAGCGTTTTGGTCAATAGGTCTGTAACATTGCTGCAAAATAGTGAAATATGCTTCCGAGCTTGTGATATGTGTGATATGATTATTTTCCGAGCGTTGAAGTATACAGATAGCCTTAAGAGGTACGGAAATATTATTACCGAGCCTGTGCTTTCCGTTGTATGGTGTACCGAAAACGATAACACCGTTGTCACTGACACGTATAAGAGGTTTGTCATCATTCACCATAACGGCACGATTGCCGAGTAATTGCCTCCACAGTTTTGTATGTGTCGATTTTCCCGTACCGCTTTTGGCGGTGAACAGATAGCATTGTCCGTCAACGGATATGGCGGAGCCGTGAAACAAGAAAGTATCATATCCGGGCATTATTTCTGCTATCTTGCGGTATACAGCCAATTCTTCGAGATAGCCGTCAGAATATTTGTGAATGTCAGATGATTTATTGCGTTCATAATCAATATCCTGTTGAGTTGTTTTTACGGAAAAGTCGGGTTTTCCGTCAAAGAGATAGTCCTTGCAGTATATGTGTACTTTATCATACAAAGAATCTATCTGTATTATCTTGTTCGCTATTTTATATATACCTTTCATATATTCTCCCTGTAATAAACAGCCAAAGCCGTCTGCCGCCCGTAGTCAGCTAATGTTAAGGTTCATCAAAATCATCACCGGGATTTTCAGCACCAATGTCATTGCCCGGTGATTCAGTTATAACATCTTCGGTATCAAATTCCACTATCTCAAAATCCAATTTTTTATACTTTTTATGCACATAAATACCTCTTTTCAAATATATTGTTACTCTATATTATAACATAAGACTATGGAATATTTCTATGTAAAATATGTAGTTTATTTATCAGTAATTTTGTTGATTATGACGGTTATGTAAGCATTTATTTATGTAATGTGAATAAAATAAAAAACTGCTTAAACGAAAGGTTTAAGCAGTTTTGGGTTAAATTTCTATATTTCTGAAAAATAGATATTATTTACGTTTTTTGTTGCGTGAATTTTTTGAATTTTTGTTTGCAGGTTTTTTTGAAGTTGCAGTTTTTGGTGTTTCAGACTTTGTTTCAGCAACAGGAGCTTTAGTTTCAGACGTTGTTTCAGCAACAGGAGCTTTAGTTTCAGTCTTTGTTTCAGTAACAGGAGCTTTAGTTTCAGGCTTTGTTTCAGCAACGGGAGCTTTGGTTTCAGGTTTTGTTTCAGCAACAGGAGCTTTGGTTTCAGGCTTTGTTTCAACAACGGGAGCTTTAGGCTTTGTTTCAGTAACAGGAGATTTCTTTTCGGCTTTTTTGTTTGAAACAGGCTTTTTGTTTTCAGCTTTGGGAACAGCTTTCTTTACATAGGTGTCAAGTCCTTCACAATCTTCAAGGAAAGGCTTTATTTTAGCGTATATTTTGTCAACACCGCCAACACTGTCGCTTTCAATGTTAAGGGGCATTATCGGGTCATGTACGCTCAGTCTGAGCAGGAACCAACCGTTGCCGTTTTTCTCGTCAAATGATACCCTTATACCTTCATAGTTGTCGTCTGCAACTTTGAATTCCTTGTGAGCGGCAGCGTATTTGTAAAGGTCGGAGATAACTTTTTCACCATACTTGCGGAAATCTTTTTCATTTATATTTATTCTTATTTCTTTGCTTTCAACAGGTTCTTTGAGATTTTCAATAAGAGATTCGAGTTTTTTGCCCTCATTACGGAGCTGAACGGCTTTTATGATTATTTTTGTAACGAGATAAGCACCGTCATCGAGGAAATAGTTTTCTTTCATTGCAGCATGACCGGAAGTTTCGATAGCGAGAGGACAGTCAACACGGTTTTTGTTTTGTCTGATAGCTTCGTCGATTACGTTTTTGTATCCTCTTTTGAAGCGGAGATGTTTACCGCCGAGAGTATTTTCGATAAAATCTTTAAGACCGCTTGAAGTGATAGAGTCTGTTACGATAAGACCTTTGCTGTTTTTTTCGAGAGCGATAGCGGAAGCGAGTGCAACAAGACGGTTTCTGTTTATTTCTTTTCCGTTTGAGTCAACCGCACCGCCACGGTCAACGTCTGTATCAAAGATAACGCCAAGGTCTGCATGGAATTTTTTGACTGCATTGCATATAGATTCCATAGCTTTTGCATCTTCGGGATTTGGTACATGATAGGGGAACATTCCGTCGGGTTCAAGGTACTGACTGCCTGTTATTTCCGCACCGAGAGCTTCAAGGACATCTGTTGCATAGAATCCGCCTGCACCGTTGCCGGCATCAACGACTACTTTGAAGCCCTTGAGAGGATGATGATAATCTTCCTTGGAGTTTATTTCCTGTTTGATGAGTTCACGCAGAGAACCTGCATAATATGTCATGAAATCGGTTTCAAATATATATCCCATGTCACTGAAAGAGGGTTTGTCACCGTTCTGTGCATATTCAAGGATAGCAGTGATGTCATCACCTTCAAGACCGCCTGCACGGGTAAAGAATTTCAGACCGTTTCTGTAATACGGGTGATGGCTTGCAGTTATCTGGATAGCACCGTCACATTCCAATTCAACGGTTGTCATGAACATTGCGGGCGTAGAAGACATATCGCAGTCTACTACATATACACCTGCATTGAATAAAGTATCTTTTGTAACTCCTGCAATCTGAGGACCTGATATTCTTGAATCACGACCAACAGATATTTTCATTTCTTTGGGAGATTTGCCTGTTTTGTCGGAGAGCCACATCATGAAGCCGTTTACTATTGCAGTAACCGTTTCATCGGTGAGATTGACTTCATATCCTGCCCCCTCGACAGCGACACCTCTGATATCGGTACCGCTTTTTAAAGCTTTCCAAAAATCGTTTAACATAATAAATACGCTCCTTTTTATTTTATTTCATTTTCAAAAGAAAATTTATTGTCTGTTTTTGTAAGTGTGTCCGAAAAATCGCCTGAAATAAGTGTAAGTTTGCCGTCAATGACAGAATATGTCATAGTTTCTTCATTGACGGTATTATTATCTACTATGAGATTATAGGTGAATTTATCGCTGTTTGTCTTATAAGCACCAATATGTCTTGAACCGCTGCAAAGATATTCATATCTGCCATCGTCAAAGAAAGTAAAGGTGTAATTATAGCCTTGTTCGTTGTCTTTATACAGCCATGAACCGAGGAGCTTTTCATTCGGTGAGAAATCGCTGTAATATTTTATGACAGGTACATAATTATCGCTCGAAAGGAACGAAAGTTCATCATTGTCGGCGGTATAGAGTAAAAGTTCCCTTTTGCCGAAAGAAATTCCGTTGACCTGATAATTAAAACGGCTGTTGAGGTTATATTTACCGTAGCTTGATGAAGACAGAGCCAGAGAATTTTGTTCAATGTCGAGAGTATATCTGCCTGAGTATGTAACGCCGCCGAAACCGTAATCGAACTCATTGTTATCTTTGAAGTTCAGTTCATAGAAAGAGTCACCGCTGTCGTCTTTGATACTGAGCCGCCAGCTTCCTTTTATGCTTGTATCGAAGAACATTGTCCATACAGATAAAATGATGATGCTGATAACAACAATAAAAAGAGCGACCATAACGGGCGTATCGACAGAACGTTTACGAGTATTCTGTGCAGGTGATATATTTTTTGCTGACATATAAAAAATCCTCCGCTTAAAAATGCTTACAGATATTATTTTATCGTAAATTAAGTTTTGTTGCAAGTATGAAATGGAATATTTTTGTAAATATTTTATTTTTTTATATGTTGAAATTTAGTAATATTAACGTATAATAAAAAATATTATTGTTAAGTGAAAAAAATCTTATAAATTACTGTTGAAAGAAGAAGAAAAATGTGCTATTATAATCCTATAAGAATTTTGATGTTCTGAAATCGTATTTTTTAGGGGGATTTTATTATGGATACGAGAGAGATTTTTAACAATTGGCTTGCTAAGGCGAAAGATGACCCTGACCTTATCAGGGAATTGGAGGATATTAAGGATAATGATTCGGAGATATTCGAGAGGTTCTATCAGGACTTGAAGTTTGGAACAGCGGGTCTGAGAGGTATAATCGCAGCAGGCACTAACAGAATGAATGTATATACTGTAAGACGTGCAACTCAGGGACTTGCCAATTTTCTTAATAAGAGTTATGAAAGCCCGTCAGTTGCAATTTCACACGATTCAAGAATAAAAGCAGATTTGTTTTCGAGAGAAGCTGCAAGAGTTCTTGCAGCGAACGGAATAAAGGTGTATATATCGAGAGAACTTGAACCGACACCCGTTGTATCCTATGCAGTAAGGGAACTTAAAGCAAGTGCGGGAATAATGGTAACGGCAAGTCATAATGCGGCTGAATATAACGGATATAAGTGCTATGGAAATGACGGATGTCAGATGACGGATGTGTCTGCAAATGCCGTGTATGATGAGATACTCAAAGTTGATTATTTCAACGGTGATATAAAGCTCGTGGACTTTGAAGAAGGACTGCAGAACGGCATGATCGAATGGATAAGTGACGATCTTTATGAAACATATCTTGAAAATGTCAGAAAACAGTCTGTAAATCCAGATGTATGCAAAGGTTCGGGACTGAAGGTGGTTTATACGCCTCTCAACGGTGCGGGCAATAAGCTGGTAAGAGAGATACTTTCAAGGATAGGTATAGAAGATGTTATCGTTGTACCTGAACAGGAAATGCCTGACGGAAATTTCCCGACTTGTCCTTATCCGAATCCCGAAACAAAAGAAGCTTTGGAATTGGGATTGGAACTTTGTAAAAAGGAACAGGCGGATTTGCTTTTGGCAACGGACCCTGACAGTGACCGTGTAGGCATAGCTGTCAAAACAGAAGACGGTTATCGTCTTATGACGGGCAATGAAACAGGTATATTGCTTATGAATTATATTCTTTCAATGAGAAAGGCAAAGGGGACCCTGCCCGAAAGACCTGTTGCCGTTAAGACGATAGTTACAACCAAGCTGATAGAAAAGATATGTGCGGAATACGGCTGTGAATTGAAGAATGTTCTGACAGGATTCAAGTATATCGGTGAACAGATACTTTTGCTTGAACAGAAGAATGAAGAAGACAGATATGTATTCGGTTTCGAGGAAAGCTATGGCTATCTTGCAGGAACTTATGTAAGAGATAAGGATGCAGTTGTAGCATCAATGCTTATATGTGAGATGGCGGCATATTATAATACGTTGGGCAAGAAGCTTGATGAAGTTATGACGGAAATATATGATAAATTCGGTTATTATATAAACAGGACTGACAGTTATAAGTTTGAAGGTTCGACAGGTATGCAGAAAATGTCTGATATAATGACAGCACTGCGTAATTCTCATCCGACAGATATTGCAGGCTTTAAGGTGACGGAAGTGTCTGATTATCTTGAATCATATACAAAAGACCTTGCAACGGGTTCACAGACGGAGATACATCTTCCGAAGTCCAATGTGCTTTCATATTCGTTGGATAATGGCGGAGCAGTTATTGTAAGACCATCGGGAACAGAGCCAAAGATAAAAGTATATATAACAGCAGTGGGTAAAACCAATGAAGAAGCTGTTCGGACTGCGGCAGATACAGCCGGTGCAATGAAAGAGTACATGAAATAAACGGTATCGGAAAAACTCTTTGTCTTTTTGGATAAGGCAAAGAGTTTTTGTGTTTTTAACAAAAAATTTGCATGATGTATTGACTTTTTTTGAAAAAAAGTATATAATTGTCTTAGATTGATAGAACTTGTGCAGGGAGGTATAAGCTAATGAAAAAACTTTGGATTACGCTGGTATCCGTTTTGGGCGGTTTGCTGCTTATAATGACGGCACTTGCAACGGTTGCAACTGTACTTATGGTCAAGGAAAAGAAAAAGAGAGACGATGAAGAAATGGAGCAATATCTTGACGGTTCTATACAGTAACAGCTTTTCGGGAGCGGTGTGCTTGTTTGTCGGCATACCGCTTTTTTTGTGCAAAAAATCAGCCGATGTGACCATAAAAATCACACCGGCGTTGTTTTTTAGTATTTGATAGGATTGGATGAAAGATATTTCTTGACCATGAGAGCTACCTTGAATACGATAGCGTCCTCAAATTCACGGAGGTCAAGACCTGTAAGTTTCTTTATCTTTTCAAGACGGTAAACGAGAGTATTTCTGTGAACGAAAAGTTTTCTTGAAGTTTCCGAAACATTGAGGTTGTTCTCAAAGAAACGCTGGATAGTAAAGAGTGTTTCCTGGTCGAGAGATTCAATAGAGCCTCTCTTGAAAACTTCTTTGAGGAACATATCGCAAAGAGTAGTGGGGAGCTGATAAACAAGTCTTGCGATACCGAGATTATCATAGCTTACAATAGTTCTTTCGGTGTCGAATACTTTTCCGACTTCGAGAGCGACCTGAGCTTCTTTGAAAGAACGTGCAAGGTCTTTGATACCGACAACGGGGGTACCGATACCTATAACGCAATGGGTATAGAATTCGCCTGAGAGAGTATCAACGATAGAACTTGCAAGTTTTTCGAGGTCTTTCGAGTCGATGTCATTTTTGATTTCTTTTACAAGAGCGATGTCTGTTTCATTTATATTTATAACGAAATCCTTGTTTTTGTCGGGGAAAAGATTCTGGATAACGTCATAAGCGGAGATATCGGTTTTTGAAGAAATTTTTATGAGCATACAAACTCTTGTCACATCCGCATTGAAACGAAGCTCTCTTGATTTGAGATATATGTCGCCCGGAAGGATATTGTCAAGGATGACATTTTTGATAAAGTTTCCTCTGTCATATTTCTCATCATAATACTGTTTGATGCTTCCAAGAGATATTGCAAGGATAGCGGCATATTTTTGAGCCGCAAAATCATTTCCGGCAATGAAAACGGCATATTCGCCACGGGGCTTGTTGCCGAAGGATTTGTATGTATAGCCGTTAAGTACAAAAGGTGCAGAAGAAGTGAGCATATCGGAGGTGATATGTTCATTGACTTCACCTATTTTTCCAAGCTCACTGCAGGCGATAACAACAGAAGTTTCGTCTATAACACCGATAGTTCTGTCGATAGTATCACGCATCTGATGGATAACACCTTGAAAAAGTCTGTTAGACATATAATTTCCCTCACTTTGATATAAAAAATTGATAAAACTTTGAACATTACGATTGACATATTCATCAATACTACTATATACATTTTACACAAAAAATAAAAAAAATGCAACCTTTTTAGCAAAAAATATTTAAATTTTTCTTGCAATAATGTTTAAAAATTATGGAATATTACAAAATGTGGCAAAAAATAATATTAAAGGGGTAAAAAATACTCTCAAAAATAAACAATTCACAAAAATAACAGTTGCAAAAATCCCTGTAGCATAATATAATCAAAATCGTGGAATTTTTTGGGAGGTATATTTGAAGATGTTAAAAGAGTTTGTGAAAAAGGAAACAGTTTTTGTCATATCACTTTTGCTTGCATTGGTATCAATGTTTTTCAATCCGTTGGGGATAGAATATTTGGATAATATAGATTTCAGAGTATTGGGAATATTATTGGGATTGATGCTGATAATGTCCGGGTTCAAAAGGGTGGGTATACTTGACAATATATGTTTGAGATTGCTTGGAAGTGTAAAGAATGTAAGAGAACTTACCTTTGTATTGGTAATGCTGAGTTTTTTCTCGTCGATGCTGATAACGAATGATGTGGCATTGGTAGCCTTTGTACCGTTTGCGATATATTCGCTGAAAAAGTCGGGACATGAGGACAAAGCAATATTTGTTGTAGTTCTTCAAACGATAGCGGCAAATTTAGGAAGTATGCTGTTGCCGTCAGGCAATCCGCAAAATCTGTATTTGTATGACCTGTCGGGAATGTCATTCGTCGAATTTGTAGTTTTATTGCTGCCGTATGCTGTGACTGCACTTATAATGCTGAGTATATGTATGATACTTGTAAAAAAAGAGCCTGTAAATATACATAACAAGGGTAAAATGAAGATATCAAAAAAAGGCAAAATTTTTACAGTAGTTTATGCGATACTGTTTATAATGGGTATATTGACGGTATGTAGGGTATTGCCGTATGAGATATTTCTCATAGCTGCACTTCCGGCAATGGCGATATGTGATATAAGAGCATATAAAGGAGTTGACTATTTTTTATTGCTGACATTTGTATGTTTCTTTATATTTATAGGAAATATCCGCAGTATTGAGATAGTAAGAAATACACTTGAAGGTATCGTAAAGGACAGAGAGACGGTCACGGGAATAATAGCAAGTCAGTTTATAAGTAATGTACCTGCTGCTTTGATGCTGTCGAAATTTACGGATAATTACAGGGAATTGATAATAGGAGTTGACTTGGGCGGTCTCGGAACTCTTATAGCGTCAATGGCGAGCCTTATTTCATACAAAAGTTATGCAGTGAATTTCAAAGAAACCAAAGGTAAATATGTGATACAGTTTACTATATATAATATCATATTTTTAGGGGCACTTTTTGGACTATACGGACTGATAAAACAATTTTAGTATGGTTGCAATTTGAAAATTTCAGTGATATAATAAAAAATCAGTATAATAAAAGCAGTAACGGAGGTATTTTGGATATGTTAAGAGGAGAATTGCTTTCACCGGCAGGTGATAAGGAATGTTTCGACAGTGCATTGAAATTCGGAGCGGATGCAGTATATTTAGCCGGAAAAGAATTTGGCATGAGGACAGCTTCGGCAAATTTTGACTTGGAAACGCTCAAAAAATCCGTTGAACAGGCACATCAAAAGAATGTAAAAGTATATGTGACCTGCAATACACTTCCAAGAAACGGTGAAATAGACAGACTGCCTGAATTTCTCGAACGGGCTCAGGACTGCGGAGTAGATGCGTTTATAATAGCGGATTTGGGTGTGATGTCACTTGCGGAGAAATATGCACCTAAAGTTGAAAGACACGTTTCCACACAAGCAGGAATAGTCAATTATCAGACGGCAAGAGTGCTGTATGAGATGGGTGCAAAGCGAGTTGTGCTTGCAAGGGAGCTGACATTGGAAGATATTGCAGGGATAAGGGCAAAGACAAATCCCGAATTGGAATTGGAAGTATTTGTGCATGGCTCAATGTGTGTATCTTTTTCGGGAAGATGTTTGATATCGAGCTATATGACGGGCAGAGATGCAAACAGGGGAGATTGTGCACAGCCTTGCAGATGGAAGTATCACTTGTATGAGGAGCACAGAGAAGGACAATATTTTCCCGTAGTGGAGGAAAATGACGGCACTTATCTTTATAATTCAAGGGATTTGTGCATGATAGAACATATAGATGATGTTCTGAAAGCAGGTGCAAAGAGCCTTAAAATCGAGGGCAGAGCGAAGTCTGCATATTATGTAGCGGTTACTACTAACGCATATCGTCATGCACTTGATGATTATTATGCACAGGGCGATAATTGGAAGTTAGCTGAATGGATAAAAGAGGAATTGGAGAAAGTAAGTCACAGAGAGTATAATACAGGTTTTTTCTATGGCGGAGAACCGGGACAGGTGACTTCAAATGGAGGATATATCCGTCATTATGATGTAGTTGCAGTATGTGATGACTATAAAGACGGAGTTGCATATCTGACACAGAGAAACAGATTTTTTGTCGGAGATACACTTGATGTGTTGCCACCAAGCGGAGAGCCGTTCAATGTGAAAGTTGAAAAGATGTTCAATGATAAGAACGAGGAAATAGAAGTAGCTCCCCATGCTATGCAGAAATTGACAATGCCGACAGAAATTGAAATACCGAAAGGCTCACTTTTGAGAAAAAAGCGTGTGTAAAATGGACAGAGAGCTTTTAAAAAGAAAAGAGAAATTAAAGCGTGATATGGAGAAAAGGCGATATTTACAGGAAATTACCGAAATGCTGAAAAATATAAACGGTATTGTGATATTGGAAATTTATGAAGTAAATATCATTGAAAGATTGAAAAATACAGAATATTTTTCATGTGATAAAATTCCCGAAAGTAAAATAAATTGCAAGTCTGATAAAAAGGATATATGTCAATGGATAATAAACTGTATGGATTTTCACAACGGAGATATTGTGCATTTTATTTTTAATAATATTTGTTCAAAAGTAAAATTGATTGATGTAGAAAAAGCCGTTTTTGAGCTATGGGAGAAAAACGGAAGTATTACGGTTTTGTCTGAAAATGATTTAAAAGAAATATGTGAAGATTCAAGAGATGAATATAATTATTTGTTTGATAAATATGCAGTAAGGTGTGATATATAAATGGATAAATTCAAACTTGTATCGAATTACAAACCCACAGGCGACCAACCGCAAGCGATAAGGACGCTTATAAACAGTATCAATGCAGGGAATAAAGAACAAACGCTTTTGGGTGTTACGGGTTCGGGAAAAACTTTTACAATGGCAAATATTATTGCGGAACTGAACAGACCTACACTTGTATTGGCACATAACAAGACATTAGCGGCACAGCTTTGTGCGGAGTTCAAGGAATTTTTCCCCGAAAATGCAGTCGAATATTTTGTTTCATACTATGACTATTATCAGCCGGAAGCGTATATTCCCACGACTGACACTTATATTGAAAAAGACAGTTCCATCAATGACGAGATAGACAAGTTAAGACATTCGGCAACATCTGCATTGTCCGAAAGACGGGATGTTATAATAGTATCAAGTGTATCATGTATATATTCATTGGGAAATCCTATTGATTATCGTACAATGGTAATATCATTAAGACCGGGTATGGAGAAATCAAGGGATGAACTTCTTGAAAAGCTTGTAGAATTGCAGTATGAAAGGAATGACATTGACTTCAAGAGGAATACATTCAGGGTACGTGGAGATGTAGTCGAGATATTTCCCGTGTCGTCAAGCGATAAAGTGATAAGGGTGGAATTTTTCGGTGATGAGATAGACAGGATATCGGAAGTCAATCCCGTTACAGGCGAGATAAAAGGTATATTGAAGCATACAGCGATATATCCCGCATCACATTATATAATCCCCCGTGACAAATTGGATATAGCGATAGAGAATGTCGAAAAGGAACTTGCCGAAAGAGTAAAATATTTCGAGGACAGGGGTAAACTTCTTGAAGCCGAAAGGATACAGCAGAGAGTAAATTATGATATAGAAATGCTGAAAGAGATAGGCTTTTGCCGTGGAATAGAGAACTATTCAAGAGTACTGCTGAACAGACCGGCAGGTTCGGCACCGTATACTTTGTTGGATTACTTTCCGGAAGATTATCTTCTTTTTGTAGATGAATCACACGTTACACTTCCTCAGGTAAAGGGAATGTACGGAGGTGACAGGGGCAGAAAAGATAATCTTGTAAATTTCGGATTTCGTTTGCCGTCGGCGTATGATAACAGACCGCTGAATTTTGACGAATTTTATGACAGAATAAATCAGGCGGTGTTTGTTAGTGCAACTCCCGGAGATTTGGAAAAAGAAAAAAGCAAAGTCATAGCGGAACAGGTCATCAGACCGACAGGTCTTTTAGACCCCGAAATAAGTGTCCGACCGATAGACGGACAGATAGATGACCTGATATCGGAAATAAATATCCGTTCAGTGAAAAAACAAAGAGTGCTTGTAACAACTTTGACAAAGAAAATGGCAGAGGACTTAACGGAGTATCTGACAACGGCAGGAATAAAGGTCAGATATATGCACCATGATATAGATACCGTTGAGAGAATGGAAATTATCAGGGATTTGCGATTGGGTGAATTTGATGTATTGGTAGGTATAAATCTTTTGCGAGAAGGTCTTGACATACCGGAAGTGTCACTTGTAGTGATACTTGATGCAGATAAAGAAGGCTTTTTGAGAAGTGAACGTTCACTGATACAGACCATAGGCAGAGCGGCACGAAATTCAGATGGAAAAGTTATAATGTATGCAGACGTTGTTACGGATTCGATGGAAAAGGCAATCGAAGAAACGGAACGTCGTCGCAGTATTCAGCAGAAATACAATGAAGAACACGGCATTATTCCCAAAACCATAGAGAAAAAAGTGAATGATATACTTGAAATATCGACGCACAGTGATGACGGCAAAAAGCCGAAACAGAAATTGACAAAAACAGAGCGTGAAAAGCTGATAGAGCAGCTGACAAAAGAAATGAAAGCGGCAGTCAAGCTGTTGGAATTTGAACACGCAGCATATTTGAGGGATAAAATCAAGGAGCTGAGGGGATAAATGGAAATATTGGGACTTGATATGATAAAGAAAGAGTCTGACACGGTGAATATAACAGGACTTGATAAAATCAGACAAGTATTTCATAATGATTTGCCGAGAATGTCGCCTTTTGCACTTGAATTTACAAGACTTGTCGGCAGACTGAAAGAACTTGACAGAGAATTTGAGGAATTCGGTGCAGATGAACATCAATATGAGTATAATCCCGTGATACCGCTTTCTAAGGTAAGGGCGTTTGAAGAACGCTGTGATGTGAAATTACCTAAAGGATATGTTGAATTTCTTACACAGGTAGGCAACGGCGGTGCAGGTCCGGCTTATGGATTTTATTCGATAGAGGAACTTGAAAATAAACATAAAAGGACAAATATGCTGATAATATTGGACTATGGCTGTGGAAGATTCGGAACATTAAAGGATAATGGCACTGTCGGTTATATTGATATAGAGGACAAAGATGAATCTTTATCAGATGAAATGACATTTGAAGAATTTGCATTGAAATGGGTAAAAGATACTATCAGAAAGTATGAAAATTGATTAAATTTGAAAAGAGGAAGAATTTTGGCGAAGAAAACAGTACAGCAGACTTACGGAAATGAAAGTATTACATCTTTGAAAGGAGCAGACAGGGTAAGAAAAAGACCTGCCGTAATATTCGGCTCGGACGGTATAGAGGGCTGTCAGCACTCTGTATTTGAGATACTTTCAAATTCAATAGACGAGGCAAGAGAGGGTTACGGTAAGGAGATAATTATAACGAAATATGCCGATAACTCGGTTGAAATAGAGGATTTCGGACGAGGAATACCGGTTGACTACAACAAGAATGAAGAAAGATATAACTGGGAACTGGTATTCTGTGAACTGTATGCAGGCGGTAAATATAACAATGCACAGGCAGAGAGCTATGAATTTTCGCTTGGACTGAACGGTCTGGGACTTTGTTCAACGCAATATTCATCTGAATATATGGACGTTGAAATAAAGCGTGACGGGACGAGATTTACTCTGCATTTCGAGAAAGGCGAAAATATAGGCGGACTTCATCGTGAGCAGTATACGGGTAAAAAAACAGGTACAAAAATACATTGGAAGCCTGACTTGGAGGTATTCACGGATATAAATATATCTGATGAATACTATATAGATATAATAAAAAGACAGGCAGTAGTCAATGCAGGGATAAATTTCATATTCAGGACTGAGAAGGACGGCAAATTTGACGTACAGGAATTCAAATATGAGAATGGTATCGTTGACCATGTAAAAGAGCTTGTCGGAGATAATGCCATTTCGCAGATACAGTCATGGCAAACTGAAAGAATGGTAAGTGACCGTGACGATAAACCTGATTATAAGACAAAGATAAATATAGCACTTGCATTTTCCAATAAAGTAAGTATATCGGAATATTACCATAATTCAAGTTGGCTTGAATATGGCGGTGCACCCGAAAAGGCTGTCAAAAATGCCTTTGTATATTCGATAGACAGCTATCTGAAACAGAACGGAAAGTATAATAAAAATGAGAGTAAAATAAATTTTGAAGATGTAAGGGATTGCCTTGTGATAGTGATATCATCATTTTCAAGTGTGACATCTTATGAGAACCAAACCAAAAAAGCTATCACGAATAAAGGCATACAGGAAGCTATGACGGAATATCTTCGCCATCAGCTTGAAGTCTATTTTATAGAGAATAAACTTGATGCGGATAAAATTTCCACACAGGTTCTTATAAATAAACGAAGCCGAGAGAGTGCTGAGAAAACCCGTCTGAATATTCAGCGTACACTGTCGGGTAATATGGATATGACAGGACGAGTAGCGAAATTTGTTGACTGCCGTAGTAAGAATAAAGATGAAAGGGAACTTTTCATAGTGGAAGGTGACTCTGCATTGGGAGCGTGTAAGCAGGCAAGAAATCCCGATTTTCAGGCGATAATACCAATCAAGGGTAAGATACTGAATTGCCTTAAAGCCGACTATGATAAGATATTCAAGAGTGAGATAATAACAGACTTGCTGAAAGTGCTTGGTTGTGGGGTTGAAGTGAAATCAAAGGCGAATAAAGATTTGGCGTCATTTGATTTGAATTTGCTGAGATGGAATAAAATTATATTCTGTACAGATGCAGACGTAGACGGTTTTCAGATAAGGACACTTTTGCTGACAATGATATATAGGCTTACACCGACACTTATCGAAGAAGGCAAGGTATTCATAGCGGAATCACCGCTGTATGAGATAAGCTCAAAGGATAAAGTGTACTTTGCGTATACAGAGGCAGAGAAAGAGCAGTTTATCAAGCAGATAGGCAAAAATAAATTCACGGTACAGCGTTCAAAAGGACTTGGTGAAAATGAGCCTGACATGATGAGTTTGACGACAATGAACCCGTCAACAAGGCGATTAATAAAAATCATGCCTGATGATGCAAAGAAAACATCAGAAATGTTTGATATATTGCTTGGTGATAATTTAAGCGGAAGAAAAGATTATATTGTCGAGAACGGCTATAAATATATAGATGACCTTGATGTTTCATAAGCAGGTGATACCAATGTGGGGAATATGTTTTGATATATCTGTATTGGGCGGTACATTATGTCAAAATGTAGTTGAATATGAAATAATAAATGATGGTGGTACAGCATTGCTAATCAATCCGGTCAGGGACATAGAAATACCTGTTGAAAAAATTCGAGTGTTAAGTAAACCGCCTGAATTTGTTTACGGGGATTTGGCAGTACCTGTTGTTCATCCTGAATTAGTGGGAAAAATAGATAAAATCATTTGGCATTTTAAAAAAGAAACTTGCAGTTATTATATATCAGTGAATGGCAGAAAAAAGAAAACACGATATTATGCTGATGATTTAAGAAAGATTGAAATGGGGAATTTTGTATGAAAATAACAGATGAAATTTTAGGCGAAATATCATTTGATGAAAGTCTTGGAAGCATTGAGGGAGAAATTCAGATAAACGGTGAAAATGTTGATTTTGGAATCTCGGTTGATGATATAAATGACAAAGAAACCGTTGAAAAACTGATAAGTGAGTTTAAAAAGTTTGTATCGGAGTTTGATAAATGGGATAAAGAAATGAGGGCATTTGCGGCAGAGGCACTAACGGACGATGCAAACGATTGGTTACAGGACAGCCTTGAGGACGGAGAAGAGTTTGTCGAGATAACCGAAGAAAAATTTGCCGAAAGAATGGTACTTAATTCGATAGGCTTTGATGAAAACGGATTTGAAGTTTTCTATGATGATGACGATATGTTTTGGGGACATTCCATATTGGTTGACGGAACACCGGAAAACGGAATAGAACAGGCATATATAGCAGGATAATTTTTGATGGAGGAAAATATAATGAGTCTTATCAAAAATATATCGGATAAAGATAGTTGTTTTTTACGTGGGAAGCTGTTTTCACAACTATTTGGAACGAGTATAGAAGTATGGATAGAAAAAAGTGTGCCGTTGGAGTATGCCGAAAAATGTGCAGAACATTTTACAAATCTTTCGGATAGTTTTGTAGATGATTTTTGCGAAAGAGCAATAAAATACTATGAATTTATGCGTGAAGAATGGGAAGAATACGGCATTTTTGATGATATTGTTGATGAAATGGAACAGACAATGCCCGAAAAAATTGTCGGCAGAGATATTTTAAAATACATATCATCACCGAATATGTTTATTTTCACTCCCGAAAAAGATGTGGCAGGTTATAATATAGAGTGTAATTGTGTATGGGAGCCTGAACATGGTCTGGATTGGATTATCAGAGGTGATAAAACACTATATGTAGGACAAGCCGAAGGGTTAGGAGCTTGGGCAGATGATGAAGAATATGAGAGTATTTTTGATGACGAGGAGTAAAGGAAATTTATGGCGAGAAAAAAGAAAACATCATTAAGTGGACAAATGCCTAAAATGCAGGGATATATTGCAGGGGCAGGCGAGATTGTCGAGCAGAAAATAGCCAATACGATAGAAGAAAATTATATGCCGTATGCAATGAGTGTTATTTTGTCGAGAGCGATACCCGAAATAGACGGTTTCAAACCGTCACACAGGAAACTTCTTTATACAATGTATAAAATGGGCTTGCTTGGCACGACAAGGACAAAATCAGCGAATATAGTCGGACAGACCATGAAATTGAATCCTCACGGTGACAGTGCGATATATGATACAATGGTGAGATTGAGTAGGGGATATGAGGCACTGCTGCACCCGTTTGTAGATTCAAAGGGTAATTTCGGAAAGTTTTACAGCCGTGACATGGCATGGGCGGCATCAAGATATACGGAAGCTAAATTGGACAGTATATGTAATGAGCTTTTTAATGACATTGATAAAGATACAGTTGATTTCGTTGATAACTATGATAATACACTGAAAGAGCCGACACTTTTGCCTGCGGCATTTCCGTCAGTGCTTGTCAATGCAAATACAGGTATAGCGGTCGGAATGGCAAGTTCAATATGTTCTTTTAACTTGGAAGAAGTATGCCGTACAACGATAGGATTGCTGAAAGACCCGAAATTTGATATAATGACAACGTTGTTGGCACCTGATTTCACAGGCGGTGCACAGATAATTTATGACAGGAAGATAATTGAGAATATCTATAAGACAGGTCGTGGAAGTGTCAGGCTTCGTGGCAGATACAGCTATGATAAGTTTGCAAATTGTATAGATATATCAAGTATTCCTCAGACAACTACATCAGAAGCAATTATAGAAAAGATAATAGACTTGGTAAAGCAGGGAAAAATCAAAGAAATTGCAGATATACGAGATGAAACAGGTATAGACGGACTTAAAATAACTATCGACTTAAAGAGGGGTATAAATCCTGATAAACTGATGCAGAAGCTGTATAAAATGACACCTTTGGAAGATAGTTTTTCATGTAATTTCAATATTCTGATAGCCGGAACACCGAAAGTAATGGGAGTAAGAGAGATATTGAATGAGTGGTCGGCGTTTCGTATAGAGTGTGTCAAGAGAAGAACATATTTCGACTTGAATAAAAAGCGTGACAAACTGCATTTGCTGAGGGGATTGGAAAAAATCCTTCTTGATTTAGACAAAGCAGTTTCGATTATAAGGAATACCGAGGAAGAAACACAGGTCGTACCGAATCTTATGGCAGGATTTGGGATAGATGATATACAGGCGGAGTATGTAGCGGAAATAAAATTAAGGAATTTGAACAGGGAATATATCTTAAAGAGGACTGAGGATATTTCACAGCTTGAAAAAGATATCTCAGAGTTGGAGGAAATAGTCGGAAGTGACTCAAAGATAAAGAAAATTATCATAAAAGAGCTTGAGAATATTATCAAAAAATACGCTCAGCCGAGAAAAAGTATGATAATATACGCTGACGAGATAGAGGAAGAAATAGAGGAGGAAATTCCGGATTATGCCGTAAATCTGTTCTTCACAAGAGAGGGTTATTTCAAGAAGATAACACCCTTGTCCCTGAGAATGGGAGGAGAACAGAAATTCAAAGAGGGTGACGAGATGTTACAGCACTTTGAAACAACGAATAATACGGATATTATATTCTTTTCGGATAAGTGTCAGGCATATAAAGCCAAAGCACCTATGTTCGGTGATACAAAGGCGAGCGTATTGGGAGAATATATTCCGTCAAAACTTGAATTTGACGAGGGAGAGAATGCGATATACATGATACCGACAAAGGAATATAAGGGTTATGTATTTTTCTTTTTCGAGAACGGCAAAGCTGCAAAAGTACCGTTGGAATCCTATGCGACCAAGACTAACAGAAAGAAATTGACCGGGGCATATTCGGATAAGGATAAACTTGCGGCAATATTGTATGTTGAAGATGACGAGAGTGAGATAATGGTAAAATCATCAGCGGGAAGGATAATGATATTTAAGTCATCAGATTTGCTTGCCAAGACATCGAGAAATACACAAGGCGTTGCATTATTCAAGTTGTCGAAAGGTCATAGGATAATGACAGCTGATGTATATAAAGAAGGAATGTTGAGAAATCCTGACAGATACAGGGCAAAGTCTGTACCGTCGGCAGGACAGTTTCCGAGAGGTGACGAGGACGGTGAACAGATGAAATTCAACTGATAAATTGTTATAAATTGTAAAAAGAAAATTTTATATATTAAAATTGTTCAAAATTTCTGATAGATACTTGATTTTGATAAATAAATATGTTATTATAGATAGGCATTGTTAAAGTAATGGGAGGATTTTTAAATATGGGAATTTGGGAAATATTAGTCGGAGCATTTGTACTTATCTTTTCGGTAATAATGATAATAGTTATCATTCTTCAAGAGGGACATGATTCGGGACTTGGTACAATAACAGGCGGAGCAGATTCATTTCTTCAAAGAGGCAAGGCAAAGACGGCAGATGCACTGTTTGCAAAAGTAACAAAATATTGTGCAATAGCATTTTTTATGTTGGTTGTGCTTTTGAACGCACTTTCATATTTCGGACTTACAGGCAAACAGAAAGAAGATACTAAAACTCCCGAAACATCAGTTGTTTCCGAAGTATCAGCAAACGGCAATGATGAAAGTTCGGTAGAAGTTTCAGATACCGAAAGTGTGGCAGCAGAATCAAGCACTGAAAGTTCAGCAGAAGTTTCAGAGGCTGAGAGTTCGGAAGAAGTTTCGGCAGCAGAATCCAATGCCGAGAGTTCGGCAGAGGCTTCAAATACCGAAAGTTCGGAAGAAGCTTCAGACGCTGAGAGTTCTGAAGAAAGTGTTGCAGAATAATATAGTTGCAAAATTGATGGGGATAGCATCTTCAATGTTATAACAGGCATTGGAGATGCTTTGTTTTTAAGGGGAGGTATAAAAAATGAAGATAGATATTCCGTCATCGGTCAATAATATAATAAAGAAATTGGAAGAAAGGGGATATGAGGCGTATGCAGTAGGTGGATGTGTAAGGGACAGCGTAATGGGTAAAGAACCGAATGATTGGGATATATGTACATCGGCATTGCCCGAAGAAACGCTTTTGTGTCTTGATAAAGATAATATAATCAAAAACGGTATAAAGCATGGTACGGTTACTGTAAGAGTTGACGGAGAAAATTATGAGATAACGACCTTTCGTACTGACGGTGAATATACCGATAATCGTCATCCCGAAAGTGTGACATTTGTTAGGGACTTGAACGAAGACCTGTCAAGGAGAGATTTTACGATAAATGCACTTGCATACAGTGAAGAAAGGGGATTGCAAGATAATTTTCATGGTATTGATGATATAGATAATAAGATAATAAGATGTGTCGGAAGTCCTGACAGAAGATTCGGTGAAGATGCACTGAGGATATTAAGGGCATTGAGATTTTCAAGTGTATTGGGATTTGATATCGAAAAAAGGACTGCAAAAAGTATACATAAAAATGCTTATCTGCTCAAAAATATCTCAAAAGAAAGAATAATGTCGGAGTTTATAAAGATACTTGAGGGAAAGAATGTTGAAGCAATATTGCTTGAATACTCTGATGTAATAGCGGAAATAGTGCCCGAGATAAAACCTATGATAGGATTTGAACAGCATAATCCGCATCATGTATATGATGTCTGGACACATACAGTGAAAGTAGTGTCGGGTATAAGAGCGGAAAAAGAATTAAGATTAGCGGCATTTTTTCACGATATAGGCAAACCGGCAAAGTTTATCATGGATGAAAATGGAATAGGACATTTTCACGGACATCCCGAAATGAGTGCGGTTATTGCAGAGAGAGCATTAAAAAGACTAAAGAGTGATAATAAGACGATTGCAAATGTTTGCAGGCTGATAAGATTTCATGATGTAAGACCGTTCGTAAAAAAGAGTATAAGGCATCTGATGGCACAGTCCGGAATGGAACTGTTTCCGCATCTTCTTGAACTGAAAAGAGCAGATGCAAAGGCTCAGAGTGAGGATTATCTCAAGGAAACGTTGGAATATATAGATTTTCTTGAAGAAATGTATAATAAGGAGCGTGAGAATAATAATGATTTCACGCTTAAAATGTTGAAGATAAACGGACAGGATTTGAAAGATATAGGCATAACAAACGGCAGGGAAATAGGGTATTGTCTGAATCAGTTGCTTATCAAAGTGATAGATGAAGAAATAGAGAATAAAAAAGATATTTTGTTGGAATATGCAGAAAAAATGGATAAAAATATATGTAAAAGTTGATTGGATAAATAAAAAGTGGTATAATAAATGTAGGAGGATCTATCGTGGAGTACAGTATAAATTTGGGAATATGGAACAGTGTATTTGCTGTGCCGAGCGTTATAGTTGACGAACATATAAAGCTTGCAGGTGCAACTCAGCTGAAAGTGATACTTTGGATATTAAGGCATAGCGGAGAAAAATTCGATATAAATGATATATCAAAAGCATTGAATATGCATCCGGCAGATGTAAAGGATTGTATGCAGTATTGGATACAGGTCGGAGTTATTTCTTTGAACGGAAGCGAGATAAAGCCTGCTGAATCGAAAAATCAGGATAAAGATGAAAGTACAGCGGATATTGTGTCCGAAGAAAAAGAAGATGATAAAAAAGAAGAAAAGAAAATTGTCAATTCAAATAAAATAGATTTTGAATATACTGCCCAAAGGATAGCAGAAGATAAGAATATTGCATATTTGATGAATATGGCAGACAGTTTGTATGGAAGAATGACAAGCTTTAATGATAAATCAATATTGCTTTTTATACATGATAATTATGGTATGCCGATAGAAATAATAATAATGATAATGCAGTATTTAAAAAGTGTAGACAGATGCTATACAAAATCTATACAGCACATGGCAGATATATGGTGGAAAAAGGAAATATTTGACCTTGACAAGGCAGATAAGGAAATAAAACGGCTTGAGGCGGGAAGCAAATCTGCAATAAAAATACAGAAAATTATAGGAGATTATCATACTCCTACCGAACAGGAAATAAATACAGCCGAATTGTGGATAGACCAGTGGGGACTGAGTGAAGAACTCATAAGATATGCTTATGAAGCGTGCGTTGATAGTTTGGGAAAATATCAGCCGGGATATATGAAAAAAATCATCGAAAACTGGCACAATAAAGGAATACGGACTGTTGAACAGGCACGCAAGGAAACGGAGAGTAAACGTAAATCTTACAAAAAAAATGATGACCGTTCAAATGCCGATTGGGAAATGCTTAAAAGATTTAGTGTAGTAGATGAGGTATAAATTATGGGATATTCAAGAGAATCTTATTTAAAAGCAAAAGCTATTTTGGATAGGAAAAGACTGGAAAGTGAAAAGGCTCTTGAACAAAGACGAGCAATACTTTTCGGACGTTCACCCGAAGCGAGGGAACTTGAAAGAAAAATCGCCAGAACGTCCATAAATGCAGCCAGAGCGGTATATAACGGAAAAGATGTCAAAACAGAACTTGAAAATCTCAGAAAACAGAATCTTGCAACTCAAAAAAGACTTGATGATATAATAGCGGGATTCAAATTTCCGGCAAATTATCTTGAAAGATGGTATGAGTGTGAAAAGTGTCAGGATACAGGATATGCAAATGACAGGATGTGTATTTGTATGAAAAATCTCATAAGGGATTTTGAATATGAAAGGATAAATAATTCGTCGAGTTTGAGCTTGCGTGATTTTGACACATTTTTGCTTGAATATTATGAAGAAGATTATCGTGAAACAATGGATAAGATATTGGATTATTGTAAGAAATATGCCAATGATTTTTCGGTGAGTTCTCCAAGTATTTTGATGATGGGTGATTCCGGTCTCGGAAAGACACATTTGTCTCTTGCAATAGCAAAATCAGCTGTTGACAAGGGATATGGTGTAATATATGTATCTGCTCCGATAGTTTGCAGGAAAATGGAAAACGAGCGTTTTAACCAAAGTATAGATGATACTGAACGCTCATTGGCTGAATGTGACCTTTTGATTTTTGATGACCTCGGAACAGAATTCATGACTTCATTTGTTATGTCGACCTTGTATACGATAATAAATAAAAGACTGATAACATCCAAACCGACAATAATAAGTACTAATTTTAACGGAGACGAGATTCGTCAATACTATGATCAGAGAATCGCATCAAGGATATTAGGTTCTTATAAAAGAATGTATTTTAAAGGGAGTGATATAAGATTAAAGCAGGCATTGGAAAGTTATTCAAATAGTAATAAAGAGGTGTAAAAAAATGGCAAAGATATTTTTGAGTGCCGACAGTACTTGTGATATATCCGGAGAACTTCTTGAAAGATACAAAGCGGAATTGATGCCGCTGCATATAGTTCTTGAAGATAAGAGCTATGATGACGGAGTAAATATAAAGCCGGATGATATATATGAAAATTTCGCCAAAACAGGAAAACTCCCAAAAACAGCGGCTATAAATACTCAGGAATATATAGATAAATTCAAACCGTTGATAGAAAAAGGCTATGATATAATACATATAAATTTAGGTTCTGCAATATCGTCATCATATCAGAATTGTGTAACGGCAGCCAAAGAGTTTGACGGTCACGTTTATCCGATAGATTCATGCAATTTATCGTCAGGCAGCGGACATCTTGTTATAGAAACAGCCAAAAGGATAGCTAAGGGAATGTCGGCATTTGACATTGTTGAGGAGATAAAAAAACTTATCCCGAAATGCCATTCGAGTTTTATAATAGATAAATTGGATTATTTAAGAGCAGGCGGCAGATGTTCCACCCTTGCAATGCTTGGTGCAAATCTGCTTAAATTAAAACCTTGTATCGAAGTGTCAAATAAAGATGGCTCAATGACAGTCGGTAAGAAATACAGAGGAAAATTGGAGAATGTGCTTGTACAATATGTGCATGAGCAGCTTGAAAAATATGATAATATCAGAAATGACAAGATATTCATAACTCATGCAGGAATAGGAAATGAATATGTAGAGATAGTGAAAAGTGAATTGGAAAAACTGCACTATTTTACGGAGATATTCATAGAACGTGCAAGTTGTACAATATCGTCACATTGTGGACCGGGAACTTTGGGTATACTTTTTATGACGGAATAATTTATGTTTAATTTTTCAAAAGACAGTATTGTTGGTATCAAAGAATATTCCGTTATGATTGTAAAGAACGGTTTAAGATACGGAACAGGCGATTATGAAGAAAACTTTGATATTTGTTTTAAAAAATGGATAGGAGAATGAGATGAATACAGAAGATAATAAAACCATAATAGATATATTAAACGAGAAAAATGAAGCTTTGGATAGGAAAGAACTATGGCTGATGTCGGGCATGGATACTGAGGATTTTAATAATGCAGTATCGTATCTTGAGAGCAAAGGAGATATTATAATTATTAAAAACGGAAAGGAAAAGAAAATTTCGTTGCCAAAAAATGAGGGATATCTGAGAGCGACTATCGTAAGACATTCGGGAAGTTTTTGTTTTGCACATCCCGAAGATGAAAGTATAGCAGATGTATTTATACCGGGTGCAAGCGATAAGGGAGCAATGCCGGGAGATACAGTTATCCTGAGGAATATCACAATGGAGCCGAAAGGTCCGGCAGGAGAGGTATATAAAATAATAGAAAAGGGCAGCCGTATCATAACGGGTATTTACTTAAAAAGTCCATACGGTAAAGACGGTATGATTCAGCCTGATACGGGATTTGCACACTCTTTGCCGATAGTAAAAGGTGGGTCGCTGAAAGCCAAAAACGGTGATAAAGTCAAAGCAGCAGTAGCATTTGATAAAAAGACTAAAAAAATCAATGCACGAGTTATAAAAATATATGGTGCAGCTGACAGTGCAAAGATATGTGCAGATGCGATAATAGATGCCAACGGGATACCGACAAAATTTACGGTTGCAGTGAAGCACGAAGCAGCTATGGCAGCGGCTATGCCTATAACTGATGATGAAATTGCTAAAAGACTTGATTTGAGAGATGAGCCTATATTTACAATAGACGGTGAAGATGCAAAAGACCTTGATGATGCCATTTCCGTCAAAAAGCTCGACAAGGGCTGGGAATTGGGTGTGCATATAGCGGATGTATCGCATTATGTGAGAGAAGGAACACTGCTTGATGACAGTGCTATGGACAGAGGAACGTCGGTATATTTTGCGGACAGAGTTATTCCTATGTTGCCCGTTGAGATATCAAACGGCTGCTGTTCACTCAATGCAAATACAAAAAAACTTACATTTTCAGCGATAATGACCCTTGATGAAAAAGCCGAACTCATAGATTACAGGTTTGAGAAAAGTGTTATTGTTTCAAAAGTAAGAGGAGTATATTCCGAAGTAAACAAGATAATAGACGGTACAGCAGATGAAAGCTTGAAAGAGAAATATTCCGAAGTCTATGATGAAATATTCGCCGCACAGGAATTGGCAGAGATTCTTAAATCTAAAGCAAAACAGCGTGGGGAATTGGAGATAGAGAGTACGGAACTCAGATTTGTACTTGATGAAAACGGGGTATGTATAGATGTATCCGAAAGGGACAGAGGAAATGCTGAGGAGCTTATTGAGCAGTTTATGATAATGGCAAACAGAGCAGCAGCATTATATGCGAAAAGTGCAGGTATACCGTTTGTATACAGAGTTCATGAAGCTCCCGATCCGGATAAATTGGAAGCATTGGCTGAACTTGCGGCAGTGTGCGGTTTTAACGGCAGAAGATTGAAAGAGGGTGTCCATCAGACAGACCTTGCCGCACTTATAAATAAAGCTAAAGAAACACCGTATTCAAGATTGATTTCTACACAGGTTTTGCGTTCAATGGCAAAAGCAAGGTATGACCATAGACCTTTGGGACATTTTGGTTTGTCATTGGAAGATTATTGCCATTTTACTTCTCCTATAAGGCGTTATCCGGATACATCTATCCATAGAATATTGACTGACCTTGTCAGCGGAATACCTGTGGATATTATAAGTTCAAAATATGATGAGTTTGCAAAAAAATCTTCTAAGATGTCATCCGAAAGGGAACTCAGAGCCATGCGTGCGGAGCGTGAGAGTGAGAAATTCTATGCGGCTGAATATATGACCAAGCATATCGGAGAGATACATCAGGGAGTAGTTTCGGGTATCACAAATAAGGGCTTGTTCGTAGCAATAGAGAATGGTATAGAGGGGTTTGTCAGTCTGATAGATGATGACAGGGCATATTTTGAATATAACGGTACGACAACTACCAAGGACAGAAAAAGCGGTGTCAGCTATTCGATAGGCGATATCGTTACGATAGAAGTAAAAGCGGCAGAGATAGCACTCGGTACGGTGGATTTTTCACTTTTAAAAAATTAATTAAAAAACACGGTAGAAATGTTGACATAAACAGCAAATCTATCGTGTTTTTTTATGTTTGTAAGCGGTATGGAATGTTCAGAAAATCATGTCTTTAAAGCATACAAGCGGCTGATTGTTAGAATAATCCCAACTATGATATGAGCCTCCGCCGCAGAAATATTTTGAGTCACAGTGACTGCATTTTTCATTTTTGTTATACAGAGGAGTACGGAATATTCTAAAGCGATTTTTCCATATATCCGTAAAATCGTCTTTTAGTATATTGCCTTGTATAGTTTCGGAACGTCTTTCGATATCCAGACAGGCACCGATATCTCCGTTTGCCATAATGCTTGCAGTATATACTCCGGCGGCACAAATGAAATACCAATCTCTTACAGCTTTTTCATATTCAAGACCAAGATAATGTGTGCAGCCGTATGTAAGGGGGTATCCTTCATTACGCTTTGTTCGTATAAAGTCAAACATTCTGATATAGTCCTGTTTGTCGAGCATATAGTCGTCAAGTAAAAGAGCTCTGCCAATAGGTTCAAGATTTATTACTCTCCATGAATCGACATCAAGTTCTTTCATAAGTTCAAAAAGGTCATCAAGTTCATCTATGTTTTTTTTGGTTACTACGGTAGTCACCTGTACTTCCGAAAAATCATATTTCAGGAGATTTTTTATACCGTCAATAGCTTTTTTGAATCCGCCGTTTGTTCTTCGGAAACTGTCATGTGTTTTTTCAAGACCGTCAATACTGACAGATATTGTACTCATACCTGATTCTTTAAGACGTTTTGCAATATCGTTTGATATAAGAGTTGCGTTGCTTGTCATACCCCATTTGTAGCCGAGCTTGTGTGCGTATGACATTATGTCAAAAAAATCTTTTCTGAGCAAAGGCTCTCCGCCTGTAATACACAGCATAGGCAAAGGAGAAAAGTCCTGTTTTACTTTGTCGAGTAATTTATAATATTTCTGTACGGGTATTTCTTCCGATTTAATATCTCCGCAGTAGCTTCCACAGTGCAGACATCGTTCGTTACAGTTCATTGTAAGCTCAAAAAACAGAAACTTGAGTTGAGGTTCTTTTCTTAAATTATCTTTATATTTTGCCAGCTCGGTAAGCTGAGAAATTTTAGTGATTTGTTCCACCTGATTTACCTCCGTTAATAAAATTACATATCGGATGGAGGTCCATATACAAGGGCAGGAATTTCATCGGATGGGTCAAAGTCGTTTTCTTCTGAAGATGTTTTATCCGGAAGCTGACTTTCATCATTAAATGATTCCTCGACAGGAGGTCCATAAACATCTTGCGGAATATTATCAGACGGGTCGAAGTTTTCAGCTTGACTTGAAGGTGTGGTTATTTCGCTGTTATTATTGGGTTGTACGGGGGGAGGACCATATACACAGCCTAAATTTCCCAGACAACCACTCATGCTTAAAGATGTTCCAACGATAGCAGAAGTCAATATAGTTCGCTTAAATCTTTTTCTTTTTATGATAAACACAACCTTTCTTTAATTTGTTTAATGCAGAAGATTTTCAGCTTCATTTTATGATATATCTATTATATCAAATAAATGAAACAAGTTGTATTGACGGTGTAAATAAAAAATGAATCAGAAAATTATATGTTTTTACAATTTTTTTATTATCTGATTAAATGTAGTATAATATATAAACAATAAAATACGGAATGTAGTATAATACATTAAAAAACAGATTTGAGAGGGCATTTATCATGTATAAAAATAAGCTTTTGAAAAGAATATTTGCAGTATTGTTATCAGCGGCAATAACCGTACCGGTCATTTCATGCAGTTGTATATCTGCATCTGCAACAATCAATCTTTATGACTCGTGGTATGTCAGTGATGTAAAAACAGAAAGTTCTTGTTTGCCTTATTATGTACAAAGAGCATTTGATGAGGCAATGCAGAACTATAATGGTTTTCCTCTCACTCCAATTGCATACTATGGCATACAGGTTGTAGCAGGCTATAATTATGATTTGATTTGTCAGGAGCAGACAGGCAATGGCAATATTTCACTTAAAAAAGTAATTGTTTATGACCCCAATCCGATTGGAAGCAATGTGCAAAAACCGGCTCGTATCAGTTATATAGAGAATTTTGATTTGGAGGATTATGAATATAATAATTCATATACTTTGCCGGAATATCCCGTTTGTGGCGGTACAGAAATACCAAGCGATATTAGTGGCTGCGGCTTACCTGATAATGTACAGAAAGTGTATGACAAATTTTTTGAATTGTATGATGGATGGGGTTGTATGCCTGTTGCATTTTTGGGTGAAAAGCACACCGATAAGGGTACTGATTACGCTGTTCTTGGAAAAACGTATGCTGTTGTTCCCAATCCCGATAAATTTGTAGATGTGGTAATGTTTCATGAAAACGATAACGGTGAAGTGTATATCAAAAGTACATATTCTCTTTTGGGAGAAAAGGGCAGATACGTTACCGAGCTTGAAAATGATTCAAATTTGTCAACGGATATTATCCGAATTGGCAATACTTTGAATGTATACGGATATGCACAGGGTGGTGACGGAAACTATACGTATGCTGTACTCTACAAGAAAAAATCAGACAAAAAATGGACAGTCAAACAAAATTACAGTACGAATGATATTATTGCTGTAAAGCCGGCAAAAGCGACAGATTATGACGTTTGTGTGAAAGTCAAGGATGGTACCGGAAAAATTGTAAAAAGATTTTTTGAGATACACGTTAATGAGAAACTTAAAAATACTTCTGATATTTCGGAAACTGTTATCAGAAAGGGTAATACCGTGACTGTGAAAGGCTCTGCCACAGGTGGTATAGGAGCTTATGAGTATGCTGTGCTTTACAAAAAAGCCTCTGAATCCGAATGGACTGTAAGACAGGGATACAAAGAAAACAATGAAATTCTTGTCAGACCATATACGAACACAAATTATGACATCTGCATTAAGGTCAGGGATATTGAAGGTACTGTTTCCAAAAAATATTTCAGTGTAACTGTTCGTTGAAATTTTTTCGTTGCAGATAAAAGAGCTGATATTTGTTTTTTCTGATACAAACATCAGCTTTATTTGATGATGTATAATAAAGTTTGACCAAACAAAGAAATTGTTTTTCTGTGTTTTTTAATAAAAAATGCTTGCAATTTAAAAAAAGGTATGATATAATATTTAACGCAAATCACACGTTGGTCTGATTCGTTAGGTGCGTAGTAATATAGTGCGTTTGGATTAAAGACTGACGGAGGAAAAACCTAAGGAGGATTTAAAAAAATGGCATCAGTAGTATCAATGAAACAGCTTTTGGAAGCAGGTGTTCACTTCGGTCATCAAACAAGAAGATGGAACCCTAAAATGGCTCCGTATATTTTCACGGAGAGAAACGGTATTTATATTATCGACCTTCAAAAGACTGTTAAAAAACTTGAAGAAGCTTACAACTTTGTTCGTGAGCTTTCGGCAGATGGCAAATCTGTACTTTTTGTAGGCACTAAAAAACAGGCTCAGGATTCTGTAAAGGAGGAGGCTCTCCGTGCAGGTGCATATTATGTAAATGCAAGATGGCTCGGTGGTATGCTTACAAACTTTACAACAATCAAAAGAAGAATCCAGAGACTCAGTCAGCTCCGTACAATGGAATCTGACGGTACATTTGATCTTCTTCCTAAAAAAGAAGTTATCAAATTGAATCTCGAAATTGAAAAACTTGAAAAATTCCTTGGCGGTATTAAGGAAATGAAAGAAATTCCCGGAGCATTGTTCATCGTTGACCCCCGTAAGGAAAGAATTGCAGTTGCAGAAGCTAAAAAACTCGGTATTCCGATAGTAGCTATAGTTGATACAAACTGTGATCCGGATGAGATAGACTATGTAATCCCCGGCAATGATGACGCTATACGTGCAGTAAAACTTATCTCGTCAGCAATAGCGAATGCTATAATCGAAGGCAATGAAGGTCAGATGGGTGCAGCAGCTGTTGAAACGGAAAATGACGATGACACAGTTGAGGAGTAATTTCGTACACTTACAGTAAATAAACAGAATACCCGCAAGAATGATTTTTGCGGGTATTTTTTGAAGAAATAAAGATTTGATTATGGAGGTTTTAAAAATGGCTTTTACAGCAAAAGATGTAATGACATTAAGACAGAAGACAGGCTGCGGTATGATGGACTGCAAAAAAGCACTCTCAGAAGCAGACGGTGATATGGATAAGGCAGTAGATATTCTGAGAGAAATGGGTCTTGCAAAGACAGCTAAAAAAGCATCAAGAATTGCTGCTGAGGGTGTTGCGGTAGCATATTCGGATGATAAAGCCGGTGTTGCACTTGAAGTAAACGCAGAAACAGACTTTGTTGCAAAGAATGCTGATTTCCAGGCATTTGTAAAGACAGTTGCCGATACTGTTCTTGTTGAAAATCCTGCCGATGTAGCAGACCTTCTTACAAAGAAAGCTGTCGGAACTGAAATGACAGTAGCCGAACTTCTTCAGGAGAAAATTCAGACTATCGGTGAAAATATCATAATTCGTCGTTTTGTTCGTTACGAGGGTACAGTTGCAACTTATATCCACATGGGCGGTAAAATTTCCGTTATGGTACAGTTCGATACCGATGTTGCAGACAAAGATGGTTTCGGTGCTTATGCAAAGGATGTTGCAATGCAGATAGCGGCTCTCAATACACAGTATCTTGATGAATCTGATGTTCCTGCCGATGTTATTGAGCATGAAAAAGAGATAATGATAGCTCAGATGAAACAGGATCCCAAAATGGCTAATAAGCCTGAGCAGGTTCTTGCAAAGATAGTTGGCGGTAAAGTTGGCAAGTTCTACAAAGAAAATTGTCTTGTTGAACAGGAATTCGTTAAGGATAATTCAAAAACAGTCGGTTCTTATACAAAAGAAACAGAAAAGGCTCTTGGCGGTTATATCAAGATAATCAAATTTGTTCGTTTTGAAAAGGGAGAGGGTCTTGAAAAGCGTTCTGACGATTTTGCGGCAGAGGTGGCTGCAGCCGTCAAAGGATGATATCCTGTAAAAATTATTAAATAATATGATGGAGCTGTATTTCTACCATAATATGATGTAGCCTTACAGCTTCATTTTATTTTATAATAAAATGAAAGAGTTGATTATGATGGAATTATATAAATCAAGAAGTAATTTGAAAGTTATCCAGCCGATTTCTAAAAGAATGTTGCTTTGTGAATGTTGCTCATGCGGAAGAGAATTTGAAATACCCAAGAAAATATTTACATATATTAATTCCTGTGGATGTGAATACGGAGAAATTTTAAACAGCAAAATAGATGGTATATTTGCAGATATCAAAACAAAATCATATATTCCGAAGTTGGTTTATAATGGTACAACTTATGAGCTGTATAAAACAAAAAATAAAGCATTTGCATATTCTGTATTGTTAAAGGCTAAAAGTGAACTGAAAAACGGTACTTTTGAAGAATGGTACACTGAGTTTAAAAAAATATTTTAACCTAAATTGGCAAAAATTCTCCTGTCTCTAAGCGAAGCATAGGCGAGGGAGTATATCACCAACATCGGCTCTATAATATAGAAATCCCCCTGTTTATACAGCAGGGGGATTTCTATATAAAAAATTGTTTATCGGTATTTTATGCAATATGTTGACTTTTTATATAAAATTTGGTAAAATAGCTAAAATGATGTGATTTGAATGATTTTTTAAAGGAGTAATTGTTATGGCATATAAAACTTTTTTAGGAACAGTTGGAAATAAATTGGATTTAAATGGAAAATATTCTGTTCTTCCGTTTGAACCGATATTTCATTCAAAAAGAAATCTCAGCAATTATTGTACAAACTTTATACGCAATGATTGTGAGAATCTTTTTTTTGAGAACGGAGAATGTTTTGACAATATAAAAGATGGAGCTGATATTGATAAAATTTCGTTGACGGATTATAAAAATAATATAATAAAAGATGTTGACAGGCTTTGTCTTGAAAGAGCGATATACAAATTTGCACTTAGCGGATCAAAAGAAGATGCGTTTGATGTTTATTTGTCTTTTTGTGAAATTTTTAAGCCGTTTGGTACAAATTACAGTAATTCCGGTGTATTATCAGAAGTATTGGCTGAGCATGAAATGAATGCAAGTTCATTGATGATGAAACACAGGGATCACTATTCGCATTCGGTGTATGTATTTATGATTGGAATAGCCATTTTTTCTCAGAATGAATATATAAGAAATGCTTTTTATGACAAATATTCATCCGAAGAAAAAGATATAAGAAAGAAAAATGCAGAATTTCTCAGGCTTTGGGGATTGACTTCGCTTTTTCATGATATAGGATATCCTTTTGAAATTGCTCATCAGCAGATACAGGGATTTTTTGACAAAATGAAATTTCATTCAAAATCTCTGTTTGTATCTTATAAAAGTTGGAATCATAATGATGATGAATTGAAAGAACCTTTCAAAGACGATGTTGTCGAATTTTTTTCATTCAATAAATCCGATTTGGAATATTTATATGACTATAATGAAAAATGTGGTTTGAATATGAACTATTATATTGCAGCACAGCTTTATAATCGTTTGAAGGAAAATTATTATGATAATACGGATAAATCTCCTAACAGTATTATAGATGATATATATAAGATGCTTGAAAACAGAAGCGGTGATTCTCCCAAGTATATGGATCATGCTTATTTCAGCGGTATAATACTTCTAAAAACGATGCTTCAAAATAAAAAGAAAATGGATTCGTCAGATGTTGATGTACTGACAGCAATTATAATTCACAACAGTATGTTCAGATTTTATTTCAATAAATGTAAAAAACCGCTGAATATAAATTACGGTCAGCCGTTGGCATATCTTCTTATGTTGTGTGACGAACTGCAGTGTTGGGACAGAACAGCATACGGTCAGAATACACGTTCCGAAATAAGCCCATGGGATTTTGACCTTACATTCCATAACGGTAAGATAAGAGCAGTGTATTATTATGATGAGTCATTGTTTGAAAGGACACTTTTATCGAAATATTACCGTAATATGATAAGTCAGTCAAGTAAAGATGATCCGAACAAAAAAGTATATAAATTCGTTGACGATATTGCAAAAATAGTTGACCTCGGAGAAAATCATACAATGTTGCGTGTACAGCCCGTGTTTGCTTTCAAAAAACGCCATACAGGACAGTTTTTGTCAGATACTAAATATATGGATCTTTATCGTCTTGCAATAGTTTTGAATGGCAGATATAATAAGGACATAGAAGTAAAATATTGCTTCAATAACAAAGAAAAGAATTTTTCTGTGGATTTATCTGTGGATAATATAGATATACTGTATAGTAAAGATAATGAAGAGTTTGAAAAGATATCTGAAGAATTGGTTAAAAAACTTGAAGATGATTTTGAAAAATTGTCATTGGAATTCAAACTTTCCAATATAAATCAGGCAAGAGCATTTGCTTCACACCTTGAAAAAATAAAATGTTTTTATACAAGTCGTAATGTTGACTATGAATTGCTTTCAGATTTCAGTAAAAAAGAGATAGAACAATTGGCATTCTTGGAACATGAAAGGTGGACACAAGAAAAGAAAGAAATGGGATGGCAGTATGGTGATTTTTATCTTATGAAGAAAGAACCCAATGGTGTAAAACCCGATAATATTTCCGAACTTATAGGTATGTATGAGAGAGTGAAATATAATAAAGAAGTTGTTATTGATAAAGAATGTGATGTCCGTATGCTGTGCCGTCACCATAAAGATATTGTATCAATTGACAAATTGAGCGAAGAAGATATTTTGAAAGATACAGAACCGTTAAGATGTATGGTAAAGCTGTTGAATATAATAGAGGGAATACAAATTTACAGAAGATAACAGAAAGAAGGATGTTAATATGAGCGAATTTACTCCTGAAGAAAAAGCAGAAATAAGGAAATTGAATAGCGAAATTAAAGTTACGACAAAGGATGACAAAGAACCATATATGTTCATAAGTTATAAGAGCGATGACAGATTGATGATGTTGAAAATAGTTCACAGACTTCATACAGTATATGGACTCAGGGTATATTATGACAAAGATTTTGATGTAAAAAATGATTTATGGGTAAAACAGATGGAAAATAATATGAGCTCGGCGAAATGTTATGGAATGTTGGCTTTCTTTACAAAAAAATATTATATGAGTTATGCTACCTGTATGGAGATGATGAACAGTCAAACTTCTCAATGTTATATGACACGCAAAGAGAATCAAAAAGAATATTTGCCGATAGTACCTGTTAATCTTGAACCACGACCTATATTCGGTGATGAGGAACTTGATATGGATACAGGACTTCAACATGATAACAGGGAGCCAAATCCGGAAAAAAGTGTATTTTTGGAATATTATAGAGAATTGGAAGAATCAAAGCGTATTAATTTGACATATTACAAGCCACAAAGAAGTTCATTTCCTCTGACTGTAAAAGATTGTTCAGCTATTATCAAAAAAATTTATGATAATGCCAATGTCAATCAAAATCGGTTCTACCAAAGTGATTTTGATACTTTTTGTAATAACCTTGCGAAAAGTATACATAGTTCAATATATAAGGGAATGAAAAAAAATAAAACATCTGTTATATCCGTTTTTGATGAAGAAAAATATAATAAAGCTATAGCAGGTTTTAAACAGACCGAAATGGGCAATTCAAAAAAGCCAAGAGTTTCTGAAAATGTTACCCAAAAGAATGAATCTGTAAAAGAGCAAAAGGTATCTGAACAGATTTCCGAAAAGAGTAATTCTGTAAATAATGAATCTGTAAAAAATCAGCAGAGCAAGAGAATTGGCGATCACATTAAGGAATGTATGAGAAAATTGGAAAAATCGAGCTATCATTTCAGTGAGGAGATGCTTAACGATTTGCTTGATAAAGAAGCTACGTCAAAAATATTCTCTCTTAGCTATGCGTTCTTTGTTGAAGACAGGAATATTAACAAAATAAGATATTGGGCAGAACCCTTCAGATTTAACGAAAAAACACTTTATATATCAAGTCAGTGGGTTGATACAGGAAAACAAAGGGAAAAATTTGACAAGTGGTATGCTTCGTTAAACGTTCCAAAAGAGCAGGAAGTATTTGAAAATGTTACAAAAAAGAGTGAGCATATAAATAATGAAACCGTAAAAAGTGATAGAAAAGATAAGGTAGGAGATGGAATTGGCGACCATGTCAGAAACTGCATGAAAAAATTGGAAACATTGGGTTATCGTTTCAGTGAAAAAATGTTGGCTGATATGCTTGACAAAGATGCTTCAAAACAGATATTTTCTCTTGGTTATTCATTTTTTGTTGAGGATAGGAATGATAGTAATAAAAATAGATATTGGGCAGCCCCTTTTACATTCAATGACAGAATATTCTATATTACAAAAGAGTGGTTTGACAAAGGAAAACAAAGGGAAAAATTTGATGAGTGGTATGCTTCATTAATTGTTCCGAAAGAACTGATATCATACGAAACAGTTTCAGAGCAAAAAAATAATGGCGGAAAGTCGGATGATTGTATATATTCATTGTACGGTGAAACATATACAGATAATCAGGCAAGAATGATGCAGCGTGTATTTGAAGAAGTATTGAAAAAACATGAAGATATAGTACCACAGCTTCCGAATTATGAGGGCATGAATTGTGTTTCTTTTATTAATTATACACTTGCCGAAAACAAATCCGGTAAACCATCATATTTTCGTCCTGCAAAATGGCTGACCTTCTCAACAGGAAACTTATGTATAGGAACATCGTACAGCGTAGAAGAAAAATTAAGAAAGATAGCCATACTTTTGATGATATGTAATGAGCCTCAAAATATTATTTCATTTGAAAAATATAAACTTCCGACAGTACCGTTTCCCAAGCTTAATAAATAAAACTGTACTGTTAAGGAGGAAATAAAGTTGAAAGAAGAATCAAAGTTCAGAATAGGGAGAGTATTTTATATTTTACTCATATTCTCTTTTGTAGTAATTTCAGCAGAAGGAATTTTATTCTATGGAAATAAAGAAGATACACCTTTATTTTTCAAAATTCTGCTGATATTGCAGAATAGCATAAAAGCTTTTGGGTTTAAGACAGTTATTTCATTAAGTGATGCAGTAAGTATGATGAACAATCATCCGTCAATATTGCACAGTATAATTTGTTATGCTTATGGATTGGCTGTTTTTACGGCACCATACTGTACATTGGCGTTTGCGTACAGAGTACTTGAATTTTTGCTGAGATCTTTCCGGAATTTTGATTTTTGGTCAAAGAAAGATAATATTATAATTTTTGGTTACAATGATGATGTAAATACCATGCTTCAAGATGATAAAATGGATATATTAAAGAAATATTCTATATATATTGTTTCCGAAAAAGACATATCTTCAGCGGAAAAGTACAAAATCAGTCGGGCAGGTTATAGATTTTATAATTTCGATATGTCAAAAGCCAATAAAAAAGAGGATTGCAAATATTTTTTAGATAAAATCAAAGCCAAAAGGGCAAAGTATATTATTTTATTTGATGAATCTTCTATGAAAAATTTTGAATTGCTTCAGATATTTGAACTCAATGAAAAAGATGGAGGTTTTTCTCTCTGTGATGATGTGAAGATTATATGTCGTTGTGAAGATTATGGGATAAATGAACTTATATCGGACTATTTTGATGTAGATTATAATGACAATTCAAATGAAAGTCATAGATATGATTTGGAACTTCTGAGTGTTCCGGAATTACAAGTGCGAATGATGTATGACAATATTCCTCTTTATACGTTTTATAAAGAATCTGAAAAGCCACTGAAAAATTGGACGACCCATATTTTGATAGCGGGATTTGGAAAAGTCGGTCAGCAGGCTGTTTTGCAGGCAATGAATCTTGCAGTATTCAGTCCGGAAAATGAAATCATAATAGATGTATTTGATAATGATATAAAAAGTAAATCGGATATCTTTGCATCACAATTCAGCTTGCAAAGCTTTGAGTTTGAAGATTCATGTATACGCATGAAAAAAGAAATAGCTGATGGGACATTTATAATTAATTTTTACAATATGGATGTCCTGTCTCATACATTCTATCATAAAGTGCATGAAATAGGACTTGAATCGTATACATATTCGATAGTAGCTATTGATAAAATTGATGTTTGTGTAGGCTGTGCAACGTGGCTTGTAAAATCTTTTAATGAGGCAGGCAATACAAAAATACCTATTGTTATGCGTATGGATTCCAACAGTATATTGTCTGATTATATTACGAACAATAATGCGTTATTTCCTAAAGTAAAAAGGCTAACTCAAAGAAAAAAGGCGGTTTCGTTGAATAATATTTTAAATGAGGATATGAATATAAAGGCGAAGAGATTTAATTATATGTATTCCAATATTGATATTATTGATGAAAATAATAAAACAAGCAATTCTTTTGATACTCCGGATTATGATATTAACGCTTGTTGGAGAAAATTATCGCTTTCAAAGCGTGAATCTAATAAAGCTTTTTCAGCGTATGAGAAAGTAGAGAACGAAGTTATAAAGAAACTTTGTTCGGAACTTGAAGTTCAGGAAAATATCATTGATTCTATCATAGGGGAATCAGGACGTTTGCTGAGAAAAGACGGAAATAAATGGTATTATGACGGAAATGACAATGAATTTATGAAAAAATTGAAATCAGAAGAAAATTATTTTGCATGGACTATGGCAAAAACAGAACATCGAAGATGGTGTTACTTTATGGCTTCTAAAGGTTGGAAAAATGGCAGTAAAAGAGATAATCGCTTTAAAAGACATAATTGTCTTGTTGAATTTGATAAGCTTGCTGATGATACAGACACCAAGGAAAAAGTAAAATACGATTTAATACCATTAATGATGAAGTTAAAAAAATAAAGAAAGGTGTGTATAAAATCAAGTGAGTAAATTTAGCGAAAGTGAAGAAAGAATCATTAACAAATTAAACGGTGAAGTTATTACAACTGATAAAAACAGCGGAGAACCGTATGTATTTATCAGTTACAAGAGTGATGATCGTTTGATAATGCTGAAGATAATCCACAAACTCAATACAGTTTACGGACTTCGAGTGTATTATGATAAGGAATTTGCAGTGAATAATGAACTTTGGGTAGAACAAATGGAAGATAATATGAGTTCTGCAAAGTGTTATGGTATGCTGTTGTTTCTTAGCAAAAAATATTTTATGAGTTATGCAGCTTGTATGGAGATGATGCATAGTCAGACATCACATTGTTTTATGAAAAGACGGAAACAAGAGAATGAATATTTGCCGCTTGTGCCTGTTAATCTTGTTCCTTGGCCGATATTCAGTGATGATGAACTTGACAAAGACACAGGATTACAGCATGATAACATTATGAATGTAAATGCGGAGAAAGAGGCATTTATAAATTACTATGAAGAACTTTCCAAAAGAATAGGACTTAATTATTACAGAACGTCAAAAAAATCATGTCGTTTTACTGTTAAAGATTGTTCAAGTATAATAAAAAGTGTTTATGATTTTGCAAACATAAATGAAAACCGTTATTATGAAAGTACATTTGAATCGTTTTGCAATACATTGGCAGAAAATATACATAATTCGGTTTATAAAATTGACGAAAAGGGTGACAGGAATTCTGTATTTGATGAAGATAAATACCGTAAAGCAATCGGTTCATTTCATTCAAATACAAATGTTTTTGAAAAAAACAAGTCTGATATTGCAGTTGAACAACCTGTTATAGAATCTGATGACAGTTCTTTTTGGTCGGATTTTATGGATTATGCTTTTAAATATGATGAATTTTCTGCTGAATTCCGTAAGCGTAATCCTTCAAAAGACAGAACTATGAATTTCAGTATAGGCACAGCTCGATGTCGAATTAATGCTGTCAGGGGAAAAAGAACACTTTCCTGTGGAATACAGATACCGAACGATAAGGAATTGTTTAATAAACTGTATGCACAAATGGAAGCAATCGAAGAACAGACAGGGTTTGGTATTAATTGGAAGTCTGAAAAAGAAAGAAAATCAAGTTGTATTGAAGTATCGCATATAATTGAAGCAGGGGAAACGCTTGAGGAACAGTTTGAATGGTTGAAAAATACAATGTTGATTATGAAAAAAGTAATAACAGAATATCTGTAAACTATAAAAAGAGCTGAAGTAAAAATGCTGTCAGCTCTTTTTGATTATTATTGCAAGTTCTTAGTAGAAGGTAGACTGTTATGACAGAATATTCGGTATAGTTCCGTTGATATTACAAATAATTGGCTTGTTTTTTACCGTGCTGATTTTGCATATTGCCATAAATATTATTTATACTGAAAGAGATAGCTATGATAAAACTTTATGAGTTGCGACAATTTGCTGCATTCGGAGAAACGGGAACATTGTCGGAAGCAGCCTGCAATAAGCCGCAATATAAAAAAATAGAGAACGAATTAGGAGTTATAATCTTTGAAAGAAGTAAAAACAAAATATCTTTGAACAACAACGGAAGATATTTGTTGGAACTGACAAAAAAGCTGTTGTCAGATGTCAACGTACAGCCTTTTAAAGTGCGTGAATATGCAGTTGTAATTACTGTTGTTTTTTGCAGGTCGAAAAAAATAAATAACCTTGAAAATTTTTAAGGTTATATTATAGTTTATTTAATATTTTTTCCATTCAGATTCCAACATTCAGTCATATAATTAACAGCAGTAAGATATAAGATTGTTATTGAGAGGTGATAAATATGAGCATACAAAGTAAACGAATTGTGCTGATACCTGCATACTGCCCTGATGAAAAGCTTATCACTTTGATAAGCACCCTGCATGAAATGAATTTTACCATTGTAGTTGTTAATGACGGGAGCAAAGCTGAACAGACATCCTTGTTTGAAGCTGTCAGTGAATATGCAACGGTTCTGATTCATGAAAAAAACAGAGGCAAGGGTGCGGCACTGAAAACGGGATTTGAATACATCAAAAAAACATTTGCTGTACCATACATTATAGTGACGGCAGATGCAGACGGTCAGCATTTACCGGAGGATATTCTTCTTGTATGCGAAAAAGCAGAAGATAGAATCGGCTGTCTGGTGCTCGGTAGCAGAATAATAGGCAGAGATGCTCCGTTGAGAAGCCGTATCGGAAACGGAATAACAAGGTTTGTTTTTCGTCTTTCTACCGGAACAGCGATTTATGATACTCAGACAGGACTAAGGGCTTTCAGCAACGGACTTACGGATTATATGCTGTCGGTAGAGGGTGAACGTTATGAATATGAAATGAATGTCCTGCTGCACCTCAGGCAGAATAATATCAGTGCAGAGGAAGTTCCGATTAGTACTGTATATCTTGATAATAATTCCTCCTCGCATTTCAATCCTATAAAGGATTCGTTCAAGATATACAGAGAGATTTTCAGATTTTCGGCATCCTCTCTGCTGAGCTTTGTTATTGACTATGGACTGTTCTGTGCATTGATGTCACTGACGGGTATGACTGTACTTTCTAATGTGTTGTCAAGAATAGTAAGTGCAAGTGTTAATTTTTCGCTGAACAGAAGCTTTGTTTTCGGAAGCCGTGCACATATAATGAAATCAGCGGTTAAATATTTCCTTCTTGCTGTTGTGATACTTGTGTTCAACACCTGTATTCTCAAGTTGCTTATTGCTTTGGGACAGCCATATATGCTTGCCAAGATTATAACAGAAACTGTGATGTTTTTCTTCAGTTGGACTGCTCAACGACTTTTCGTATTCAAGGAGGCAAAGATATGAAAAAATATATTTATCCGATTTCATTTTCTTTAGTGCTTGCGGCATTTACACTATTTGTTGTTCTGGATACCTTTGTAATCAGTCAACCGATGGAAAATGTGCAGGGACAAATAAATAACTCTATGTTCAGCAGTAGCCAAACCAAGAGCGAGGAAAATCTCAAAACTTATAAAAGCAGCGACTCAGATAAGATTAATAGCGGCGTTAACAGAAAAAATACAGATTTATATACAAATATAGCAAATACCGGAGGCAATCAGTCAGAAAGTTCCGAAACCGAGTATGCTGATGAAAAAGCATATATATCAGATAAGGCGATTTTAACCGATGGTGCCGGTCTGATTGGAGAATATCAAAACGATCAGGCAAGTATAAAGTTGTATGAATATAATTACGAAAGCACTGACGTATATGTAGCTGATATTTTTGTAAGCTCCAGTGAATATATCAAAACCGCCTTTGCAAATGATTATTACGGAAAAAATGTTACAGCGACAACCTCATCTATAGCACAACAGAATAATGCCATACTTGCTATAAACGGAGATTATTATGGTGCCAGAGAAAACGGCTATGTTATCCGTAACGGAGTTGTTTACCGTGACAGCAACGATGGCAAAGATATACTTTGTGTTTATGCGGACGGTACTATGAAAATAGTCAATTCAGGAGATAAGTCGGCTCAGGAGCTTGTTAACGAGGGTGTATGGCAAGCATTTTCATTTGGTCCGGCTCTCGTACAAAACGGTCAGGTAGATGTTTCCGTCAATGCGGAAGTAGGCAAAGCAATGGCAAGTAATCCGAGAACTGCTGTCGGAATGATTGATACCTGTCATTATGTATTCGTTGTATCTGACGGCAGAACAAGTGACAGCAAGGGTTTATCACTTTATCAGTTGGCAACATTTATGCAGGGTATCGGTGTCGATACGGCATATAATCTTGACGGTGGCGGCTCTTCGACACTGTATTTCAATGGTGAAGTCATAAATTATCCTACAACATCAGGCAGGTCTATGAAAGAGAGAGGAGTGAGTGACATTGTTTATATCGCAAAATAACAAAAGGCTTCAAAAGCATCTGATTGGAAGTATTATATCCGCACTGTTTTGTGCATTATTTGCAGCAGTATATGAGTCATTCAGTTTCGGAGTTTATTCTTACTTTATGCTTTTTGCCTTTGTCGTTCCATTGCTTGGATGTTCTCTTCCGTACAGTATCATTATATTCAGAAATAAGAATATTCCTGATATGCTTGCACTGCGTCTTTGGAATAGCGGAATAGCAATTCTTACAGTCGGTTCTATCATCCAGGGGGTAATTGAAATCTATGGAACAACAAATCATTTTATCATTATTTATTTGATAGCTGGTATAATTTTCTGCATAAGCGGATTGGTTGTATGGTTTATTTGTTGCAAACAAACTAAGAATACTACAACAATCAAAACAGCTGTTTTTCAAAATAATGATATTTAATGTAGAGGTATCAGAATATGAAAATGATAAATTATGATTTTTATGATATTTACGCTGTGATTCTTTGCGTAAGAGCAAAACCTGATAACAAGTCATTAATACCGGTGTTAAATGAGATAGTTTCTATAATAGACACAGACCAAAACGGTAACGGTATTGAATCCAATATTGTCCGTAAATCAATCAGGAATTGTCAGGGAGAAAAAATTGAGAATTTATCTTTTGCAAAAATCGACAATATTTATACTGCCGGTGTAAGAATCATCAAAAATAATGTGTATTATCATATTTTATCAAAAATTTTTAAAGAGTTGATACTTTCACTTGAGACAGATATTGAACGTACAAGAATTGGTGCAGACTGTTTTCATAACATACCTGTAATACTTGTCGATGATACCAAACCTAAAAAGAGAATAAGTGTTGAAATAAAAGAATACCGCAAAAAGTATAACTCGGAATTTCTTGCAGAAGAATTAAAATTGTTGTAAAAATTAAGGAAAATTGCCTGCCGTATAATAATTAATGAATAAAAACCAAAATTTCACCAATAATAAAAATGAGGTGAAACGTATGGCAAAACAAGGAATGAAACGTCCCGAGATAACAAATAACAAAAATAAAAATGAACAAGCTGCTGTTCCGGAGATTCAGGGAAAAGCAAAACATGGTAAAAAATCAGTTAATCCTATTATTTCAGGAAGCGTGACATCATCACAGAAAGTATATCATACAACACCATATAAACACGAAAAGCCAATATCAAATGCTTATAAGGAAATTGATACCGACCTTGCAAGAGATAATATGGAAAATGATATACCGGAAGCAGATTTACAGGATATATGATTGAAGTACTGAAAGTCATTTTTGCATCGCTGTTCTCGGCTGCAATATTGTTTTTGATAGCTAAATTAATTGGACATAAGCAGGTTGCACAGCTTGAATTTTTCGATTATATCACAGGAATTACAATTGGCTCTATCGCCGCAGAACTTGCTACTACACTGGATGATCCATTGTGGAAGCCTACCATAGCCATGATTGTATTCGGTTTTGTGACTGTTGCTTTGAGTATTGTTACAAGAAAGTTTCCCAGAAGCAGAAAATTCGTAAATGGCACACCTACCATTGTAATGAATGACGGTAAACTATACCGTGACAACATGAAAAAAGCAAAGCTGGAGCTGAGCGAATTTCTGTTGTTGTGCAGACAGGCAGGCTATTTCAACCTGAACGATATTCAAACAGCGATATTTGAATATAATGGTATGCTGTCGATTTTGCCTGTCAGTACAAAACGACCACTGAATCCGGAAGATATGAAACTTATAAAAAAGCCCGAGCATATTGGCACAGAAATTATAATGGATGGCAGGATTATGGACGATAATTTAAAGAGAAAAGGTCTCAATGACGAATGGTTACAAAAAGAAATAAAAAAACAAGGATATAAATCAGCAAAAGAGATTTTTCTCGGTATATGCTATGATGAGAACAATCTGACGCTGTTTCCTGTCAAAAATTAAAAATAAATTCAAATCTGATTTTGTGTTTAAATTGAATACAAGTCAAATTGGCAGACATTCTTAAATGAAGGTCTGCCAATTTTTATTATTTCTATGGTGGTGATATCATGTTTTCAGTTATTTCCAAGGTTGTACTGCCATATTCTCTTTCCGTATAGAATCTCCTATTGAATTCAGCTATCATCATTTCACATTGGAATTCATCCAGACGGACATCAACAGTTTTCATTTTTCCGTCAGAGGCTTTATATATCAGGCTGACATAATATCTGTACTCCTGCTCGGAATAAGTGCTGTTTTCATATTTCTTCACTCGTATCATTTTTCTTTTCATATCACGGATATTATTATTGTCAACAGCAAAAACATTTTCACTGTTGTATATTATCGTATAGGAATTTCCCAAGTTAATACCGTTATCACCAAATGACAGCATTTTTCCTTTAACATAGGATTTTTCAATTTCAGTCAGATTTGCCTGCTGTTTTAAAAATTTTTGTACGGGACCTGATATTAAACCATGTAAGCCTATGGAAAAAATCACTCCACCGCAAAGGATGCCAAAAATCGCTGCAATTTTATCCTTAACTTCTGTCATTGGAATAAAAAGAATCAATACTGAGCCGATAATCAAAAGGATTCCTATTCTGATATATCCAAAGTCTTTTTTGCGGTATCTTTTTTTCAAATCATACTTCATGCCATTTTTACTGATTGTTTCAAAGGTATGCTTTTCCTTATACTGATAATAGGCATTTTTCCATTCGCTTTGTCTGTATTTCGCACCGCTGAGAAATTTCTGTTTATCAATTTTCGACTTTTCATCCTGTCGTTTTTCTTTGAAAAATGCGTGGAGCGAAAAAACTGTCATAACTATGGGAGCAATTATGGCACATAAAAGGTATTCCCAACTTCCTGTAAAAAAATATATTGTAACCAAAAATACGGCAAGACAAATTGCTGCAACAATTTCAATCATAAGATTGTTCTTCGGCTCAAGAACAGTATTGTTTGCATTTTTGATTTCTTTTGTTCTTTGTTTAAGATTTTTTAGCATACAGGTTTCCTTCTTGTTTTTTCGATTTATATGTTTTTTTGTCTGACAATCAGCGTTTCGGAGTTTCTTCAAACTGTATAAGAAATTCGGCATATTCCGGATATCTGTCATATATCTTATTGCATACTCTTTCCGCACAATGTATGTGTTCACGAAGATATTTTTCGTACATTTCCCGTTCTTCACAGCAGGTTTTGTTTTTATATCTGTAATCAAGTCTTGTACTTCTTAAAATATCTATGGCAATCAGAATTTTATCCTTGCGTTTTAACGGGATTGTCATATTGTGCGATTCGACTTGATTAGCTTTGAAAATGCGGTCTATTACTGTCTGGTCAAAAAAATCTCCCGAGCGATAATTGTAATAAACTGGAGTACGGTAAGTTGCAGGCTGGTCGGGCAAATACCTGAACGCTTGCAGTAAAGCCTGGTGAATATACCGTCCCATCCAATTATATGATATATTTTCTCCCAAAATATCCGACGGTGTAGCATATTTTTCTATTTTTATCGGGTTTCTTGGATTAAAATATGACCTTTCATTCCACGAAACATAGTGTAGTTTTGCACATACAGGAGAAAATATTTCGTCAATGCCTTTAAAATCTCCCAAATCTATGCTTTTCAGATTTTTTTCGTTTATGGCATATTTATGAATATCCATAGCCATATACCAATCTCTTTCGGGCTGTAAACGGATTTTTTCTGCACCTGTTTCAAGTGACCATGACAAAAGATTTCTTCCATGTATATGAACATCAGCATTTGTGTGAGAGTTATCCCACTTTATTTTATATGTGCCGTTATAACTGTCACCTTGTCTGTTATAGGTATCAACGAACAAAGGAAAGGCATATTCTGTCCCCACTCCTTCCACCTCGCAAAAATATTCACAACAGTATGAGCCGAAAGGATCTTTATCCTGTCTGAAAACAGGCTGAACAAAATCAACCGAGTGACACTTTGAAAAATCAAGTCGGCAAGTTGTATTTACGGAATTTTTAGCCATGCAAACATTACTTTCGTTAGGAAATACAATATCAGAACGATTGCCAACCGTTAATACGATAAAAGTATTTTTTTCTTTGGGAGGAATGAGAATCATTCTGTATTTTTGCTGAATAGGTGTAGCGTAAAAGGCACTGCCATCTCTAAAAGCAAAAAACGGATTTTTATATATCGGCTTATGCTTTTCAAAATTGAACGAAAAGCCTTCAAGACCGCTTGAAAAAAATGCCTGTTCCTCAATACTCATGATGTAGTCGGGAAATTCTATATATTTTAATGCCTTGCAGGCGTAAAAAGCTCTTTTTCCTATGACATTGAGATGATACGGAAGATGTACCTCACACAAATTTCTTGCCAATGAAAAAGTTTCTTCGGGAATAAATCTTATGCCGTCCGAAAAAATAACACGATTTATTATTTTACAGTTGAATATGTCATTGCCGATTTTTGCAATTTCCGAAGGCATTTCTACATTATCAACATCAGTTTGAAAAAAACATTTATCTCCTATTTCGTTTACTTTCATACCGCCAATTTTACAGGGAATGATTACGCTTGTTTCTTTTCCGTGATAATTGGTGATACGGACGGATTTTGACTTTTTACGAAATGACCAGCCAAGTCTGACAGCTTCTTTCTTTGTAAGCTCAATTTTTTTAACGGATACTTCTTTCGGAGATTTATTATCGGGGTAATATACCCTTTCCTGACGTTCCATATCTTTATCTTTGCCGAATATATTTAATTTTTCGGCAGTTTGATGATGATTGATAATATGCTCCGGCAAATCATTTGTTTGTTTTGGTTTACTGAAAATATCTCTTAATCCCATAATTAGTCACCTCTCAGTATTCAATAATATTATAATCTTTGTAAAAACACCCGTTGTCTTTGATATTCGGTTCATTCAGATTTTTAACAATAGGATACAGTACACGGGCAGCACCGTCATCATATGTAAGGTATGGTATGAAATTTTTGCTTATCTCATATTCAGGCGGAAACTGATTTGATACCCACCCCGGATCGCACGAATATACAAAAATCCTGTCTTGTGCAAAATCGGCTGCAATGGAATGTGTCATCATATTCAGAGATGCTTTTGCCATGTTGGTATGAACATGACGTGCAAGTTTTTGTTTGGTGTTGAATCTTCCCTCAACGGAGCTTACATTGATAATAAATTTATTCAAGGTGTTTTCATGACGCATATAACACCTCAAACCGTTTGTAAGCAGGAATGGTGCAGTAACATTGATAAGCTGCACTTCAAGCATTTCTTTTGCAGAAATGTCTTCAGGTTTCCTTACCCATGAATTATTCATTCCTGTTTCACCGTAATCGGAAATAGTGCCAAATGAAATAATGGGATTTTTTGTGTCTGTTTCTTTTGATAATAATACAGAAGAATTATCCGTGTCAATTAAAAGCTGATGTTCATGGTTCTGCAATTTGTAGTAGTATTCATTGGATTTTTTCACAGTCTGAGCAGCGTTGTTGATTAAAATATCTATTTTTCCATCGGAAATTTTCGCAATATCACTTATCAGTTCTGATATTCTGTCTGCCCGCAAAAGATCAAATCCGATAATAAACAATCTGTCACGAAACTGAGGATAATCCCATTCATTTCTGTAATTTTCCAAAGCGGTTTTAGGGTATCTTGTAATTGCAATAACATAAGCTCCTGCCCTGAGCAGACGCAGACATACAGCATATCCTATCTTTATTCTGCCTCCCGTTACGACAGCCCATTTATTGCTCAAGTCACAATTTTTTTCACGCATACGATTATTGATTTCTTTGCAGTCAGGGCAAATACCGTAATGCTCTATATTTCTTTTTCTGCACATCAAACAAATTCTCATATCAAACTCCTTGACGATAACAACAAAATATTGTATAATACAAATATCGGTAGTTTATATAAAATCTCCCACCTCACGGGAAGAAACGGCTTGCCGTCCGATAAAAGGTATAGCTCAACGCAAGAGCAGTCCGTTCCGCTCGACGGGAAGACGGTGGTTTAACTCCACCGTCCTTTTTTATTATTTTAGCATTATCAAAACATTTTTTCAATAGCCGGTCATTATGATCGGTTTTTTTATTTTACATAACATTGACAAACCGAGTTATCGTCTTTCTTTTTATTTTTGTTTCTATGTCAGCGAGCCTTGTCGGAATTGGTATACGGATTTCATTACCAGTTAAGTTATCCCAAATTAGCAAGAACTCCCACGCCTCTAAGCGTCAGCGTAGGCGTGAGAGTATATAACATATAATACAATAAATACATTCAAGGATATAAAAGAAATAAATGAAACATTTATAATTATCACACATAATATGAATATTGTCAAGTAATGAAAAATCAATAGTTTGTGCCGTCTTTAAATTATACGATTCTGCCATCGGAAATCTCTATTTTTCTTTGGCACATTTCCGCAATATTATTATCATGGGTGATGATAATAATTGTCTTTCCGTCATTGTTAAGTTTCTTGAAAAGTGACATAATTTCAGAGGAAGTTTTTGTATCCAAAGCTCCTGTAGGCTCGTCTGCAAGTATAAATGACGGCTCATTTACAATAGCCCTTGCAATAGCGGTACGCTGTTTCTGACCGCCCGACAGCTTATTGACAGGCTTGTTTGCAAGTTCACTGATACCTGTTTTTTCCAGAGCCAAAAGTGCAAGGGCATTTGCATTACGCTTTTTGGAAAAATACAGCGGTATCTTTACATTTTCAAGAACCGTGTATTCTTCCACAAGTGCAAAATCCTGCATGACGATACCGACTTTTTCATTTCTTATTTTTGCAAGCCTTTTATCCGACAGCTTATGGACATCTATGCCGTCAAGTATGTATTCGCCTTTCTCAAAGGTATCTATACAGCCGATAATATGCAGTAAAGTTGACTTTCCCGCACCGGATTTTCCTATGACAGCCAGCATTTCACCGTCATTAACGGTCAGTGAAATATCTGTTAGTGCAGTAAAGGCATTGGCTTTTTTATAGTTATAGGTCTTGGTGAGATTTTTTATTTCTATCATATTCAGACACGCTCCTTTAACGTCAGTACAGGTGAAGATGTTTTGATAATTCCGAAAGGCAGTATCAGTGAAAGTATGAATATCAGCACTATCAATGATATGCTCACAATAATATTCATCATGCCGAAAGTCATTCCTATGAGATATTCAAAATTGAGTTTCTGCATAATGACAATTCCTGTTACTGCTAAAATTGTTGATATAACAAGAATCATAAACATTTCTGCACTCATTATGAAAATACAATCTTTCTTGCGGCAGCCGCAAAGAAAAAATATTCCAAATGTACGAATTTGTCTTATGGCGGATATTGCAGATGAACCTATCGAACCCAGCAAAACCATTATGACAGCCGTGATTATCATAGGAAACATTCTGTAATAAATATCATTTATTTTCTGTTCGGTAGCCTGTGCAAGCGTTGCAAGTGTCTGATTTGGTCGTATCATGCCGACTGTACTTAAATATTCCGTCTTGGATTTAAAATCTTCATCACTTACATCACCGTATATCACAAACCATACAGAGTTGGGTATGATATTGTAGCCGTCTGTGCCGTAACCCGTATCGCCTTGGGAAAAAAGTTCCTTTGCAGCTATGGCAAAAGGTCCGCCCAAATTTGTTTCGATATCCAGTGGTACACAGTAATTGAAAATACTTTCAAAGTCAACACCATGTTCTATACCGTCATCATACCCTGCACTTGCAACAGGTTTATATGTATTATCCGTAAGAATTCCCACAACACGCATTTTGCCTGACGGTGTATTGTAAACTTGATTTAAACTTGCATCAGTACCGCCCGATATGAGAATTTCAATTTCTCCGTCAGCGTTTCTTTCCGAAAGGGGATAGCGACCACATGAAAGCGGAAGTTTCCATTTTTCAAGAATATCTTTATCAAGAAGAATATATGAAATCATATTGCCCTTGTCCCTGTACATTGCAGAACGTGGACCTGTCTGCACCATAAATGAAAGTTCATCTGAATGATGAATTTTTACATCAAGTTTCTTTTCAAGGAATTTTTCTACATTTCTCAAATCGGGAAATTTTTCAAGAAACGGCTTTATATCATCGTTATCACATTCAAGCATATTCAGGCTTGATACATCAAGTACAATTCCATTTTCTTTGAGTAAATCTTTATACGGCTCGTAAAGCATATATTTACTGTTTGCAGTAGCTATCATTATGTTTGTGAGGATAAGCAGAACAGCTATTTCGATAATTATAATGACCGTGAAAAGCCATCTTTTTTTCATCATTCCCAAGGCTAAATGAATATATCTCATATTCCGCCCTCCTTTCTGAGTTCATTGACAGGCTTGTCTATCATGGAAAGTATGCAAAGGCTCATTACAAATGCACTGAAAAGCACATACGAACCTAAAATTATCGCACATATACGCAAATCGAAAAATTCAAGGAATGTAGGATAAACTGTGCCTATCATCTGCATAATGCCGAAACGGAATATCAAAAATCCGACTATATATGAAAAAATCAGTATCAGCATGATTTCAGTCAAGAGAATTGCAAAGATTTTTGCTTTCGTGCCTCCGCAAAGTGAACAGATACAAAGAGTATTTTTTCTTTTTGCAAGGATATATGTATAAAGCCTTGACAAATTCAGCATCATGACTGCCATGAGTATAAATGAAACGACATATATCATATTGTTGAATTGTTTTTCCATAAGGGGCTTAGGTTTAGGTTCTTCAAAATTCGTTGTCAGCCCTTGAAATTCCTTTTGTATCATATCGGAGATAGTGCCGAGTTCATCACCCGTGAGAGTATCGTCAACTTGTATCGTCAGAAAACCGACAGTGAAATCATCATCGGCATCTTCCGAAAGCATATAGAATTCAGTGCCTGAATTTCCATGTTCGCTGTAAGAAATCTTGTTTATTTTATATTTCGTATTACCCAATTTAAGAATATTACCTTCTTGAATGCCAATATCGGCAAATGTAAATTGTTCATTTATTGAAAAGGCTATTCCGTTTTTATCGAGGTCGGGATAATATTGTTTTTCGTCACCGCTGATTGAAAAATATCTGAAAAAATTTTCTTTAGGTGTAAATCCTGTCATGTGCATACTCAAATAATGAGAACCTATGGCTTTGAGTATGCGGTCAAGTTTTTCTTTGACATATTTATATTTCGGAAGTTCATCAAGATTTACGGGCAGATTATCGAGATATCCAATGTAATGTTGTTCATCTTCATATTTTGAATATATATTTTCGTCTGTGCCACGATATATCATTTTACCTGAATTTTCGTCAAAAATGGTTGCGAACCATTTTTCTTCATCAATGTTGTAATTTGTAAAATCGACTTGAAAAGATTTTTCCCAATAGGAACGGTCATCTTTTACATCGGGTGGTTGTGTAACAGCGTCTATCATTCCGGCGACAGTGAATGCCGATATGATACAGATTATCTGTGAAATGATGATGAATAAAAATAAAACAGGCTTGTTTTTGAGGAAATCCCTGACGTTAAGGAATATCAGTTTTATCCACATTTTCAAACTCTCCTTTCGTGTAGATAATATCACCGTTGATGGTGATTTGCTTGATTTTACGGGTATCAATGACAATAATTTCATCTGCAAGTGCGGGGTCGGGAACGGTCTTATACTGAAATTTAATATGTTCTTCAAAACGATTGGTATTTTCGTTTATGCCACCGCCACCGGCAGTCATTACAAGATAATAGCTTGTACCGTCGTCAAGAGTAATGATTGAATTTTTGCTGTCGATGTCAAGGAAATTGACAAGGTGAAAATTCTCATCGGGAGTTGCTTTAACAGCGGTTGACGGTGAACACGAACTTTTTATATCAAGGCTGAAATTGGATATAACGGCACTGAAATCTGTTGCAACAGGCGTTAAAATATTTGTTGCACTTATTCGGGACGGGTTGAGCCATATATTATTTTCAACGCTGTAATCGAGTGAAAAAGTTATCTCAAACGGCAGGTCAAAAGTTTTTTGAACCGTTCTGCAAAGCACATAACTGTCACCTGTGCGAATGATATGGTAATTTTCATTTTCGTTTTCAAGCAAATCCATATTGTCTATCCAAGTTTGATTGGTGACTTCATCAAAGCTTTCTTTTATGTCATATATTTTCTGTGCCGTGTAATTGACGTTTTTATAAGTAATTTCACCGCCCTGTGCATTTAATCCCCCGACATCAACGCTTAAATATATTTTCATTTCGGTGCGGTCATCACTCAGAAAATATTTGTTTGTATAACCTCCTGCAATACCAATATTTCCTAAAGGTTCACCGTCTTTTGTTCTGCATTTTATTGAACTTCGGTAATTATCATCATAAAAATCTCCTTGAGCTGCATAAAGACCGTAAATATAATCATCTTCTGCAAAAGGCGAACCGTCTTTATGAGTAGCTTTCAGCATGGCATAGACATTCAGATTATCGGCAGTAATTCCAATTACATCTACCTGTAAATGTTCATCGGGACTTGAAAAACTGATATGACTGCTTTCATAAAGTCCGACTGAATTCGGTTCGCCTGAAAAAATATCATCAAATGTATCGGCAGTATTATTTTTAATTACGGCAGATACACCTATAACAGCAGACAGAGCTATAAAAGTTGCCGCAAACAGAAAGATAAATTTGATTTTCGGAAACGGCTTTTTTTGATTGATACCTAATTTTTCATTTGTTATGGATATGATTTTATTGGTATCAACATAATCTGACTGAAATTCATTTTCAAGTCCGAAAGTATCATCAATGCCGTTGAAAAGCTCATGCAATTTCATAGAGAAAAACCCCTTTCCGTAAGATATTTTTTTAATTTTTTGCGTGTGCGGTGCAGTTTCACTTTAACGGTAGCCTGTGGAATATTCATGGCTTTTGAAATATCCTCAATTTTCTGGTAATAAAAATAGTGACGTATCAGTATTTCACGGTCAGGCTCGTTTATAGTAGAAATGGCTTTTTTAAGTTCTCGTGTAATTTCCTTTGTTTCGACAGTTTCATAAAGGGAAAAATCGTCCTGAATGTTGACTTCATCAATGTCGTCAAAAGTGATATGTTTCTTTGAAAGTCGGTCAAAGGCTTTTGATTTAGCGATAGTGCAGAGATAGCCCGAAAGTTTTTCAGGCTCGAAATTGTCGGCATTTTTCCATAAAGCCACAAATGTATCTGAAACAGTTTCTTCAATATCCTCTTTTGAAAGAGAGCCGTTGAAAATATTGCATATTATCGCTGTAATAAGCGGTGTATATTTTATAATAATTTGTCTTAAAGCGTTTTCGTCATGTTTTTTTAAACGCAGGGCAAGTTTTTTTATTTCATTCAATCATTCTGACCTCCCCGTTTTCAGAAGTACTTCTGTTATTATAGACGGTTTTTGTTGAAAAAAGGTTTCATATCTGTAAAAATTTTGATATAATTATTGATAATAAAGATAATGAACGGAGAATTTTTATGGTATTCAAAGAAAAATTTGACAAACTTTGCAGCTCGGGATTACGGCGGACAGCTTCATCAAAGGTTTCAAATACGAGTGGATTGTTGTTGCTGTTTCCGATTCTGAACGATACGATTCGTCTGTCATACAGCGAGGATGGCACTCAGGTAGATTTTTTTGACTTGTGTACCGACATAATACTTGAATTCCGTAACATCTGTCAGCCATTTCACATTTGGTCTGTCTGCATGAAAATTCCTGTTAAGAATATTCTCGGCAGTTATTTCGGGTGTGGACTTGATATAATTGTATCTTTTTATTCTGCATACGGACTTGAGGTGTAATATCCGCATGAGTTTGTTTTGACATAGATTAATCCCCATAAAGTAGACCTGAAAATTTTTGTTTTTCAAGTGTCTACTCTATGGGGATTATATCATTACAGTGAACTTTGCTTTCTTTGGATATTTTATAAACCGGAAATCTCTTGCTCTTGTCACCACGATCATTTATTTGACACAGGTATCGTCACCTTCACTATCGTACCTCCACCTTTACGTGCCGTGATATCCAATTTACCTTTGCACATCAGTTCAAGCCTTTCCCGGATATTATTCAGGGCAATATGCGGCTCATTGTCATCAGCAGGCTTAAAGCCCGGACCGTCATCTTCGACAATAATCTCGCTTGCCGTAGTTGTCTGTCGGGTGATGACAGTTATGTGGATAGGATCACTGCTTGCGTTCAAGCCGTGCTTGACAGCGTTCTCTACGATAGGCTGCAGCGTCAGCGGCGGCAGACGGAACAGGGTATGCGGCGTATCAAAGCTGACAAAAAGACTGTCCTCAAACTGTGCCTGTTCAACGGCAAGGTAAGCTCGGGTATGCTCCAACTCTGCTGAAAAAGGAATGGTGTCCTCGCTTGCGATGGCAGCAAAGTTTTTACGCAGATAAGTGGTGAAATCCAGCGTGACCTGCTTCGCCTTGTTGGAATCCTGGTCGCAAAGGTAGTAAATGCCCATCATGGTGTTATAAATGAAGTGAGGTCTCATCTGCAAAATCATAATGCTGGCACGCTGATTTGCAATTTCACGCTGTTGCTGCATATATTTTTTCATATTATCCGTAAGGATAAGAGCGAACATTGTCATTGCACAAAGAGTCATCCAGAATGAAAGTAAGATATCGACACCATCGAAAAACATATACATGATAATAAAGATCGTTGTGGGCAGTATATAGATAAGAAGAGCTAAGAAAAATCTTTTTGAGATTTTTTTTCGTTTTATGATCAGTGCTGTTGTGTTTATGATCATTATAACTGCCAGCGGAGATATCATAAGCGGAAACAACGGATCGCGATAGTACTGATTGTCTGATGAAACATAGTAGAACATATCACAAAGCTGAGTAGCAAGCAGCATCATGCAAAATATGCACCACATCATTATCTGGGCACGCAGCAGCACGCTGTCCAGCTGTTTTTCCCCGCAGCAATGAAGCAATAAGGGCATTGGCATAACTGTCAGCACGGAAAAACACAGATATTCAGAAATTGCAATTACTCTTAGTAATGATGCCATTTCGGGATTATCATAGATCATCATATCAATAGAGATGATCCCGGCATATATAAGAAGAACAGAAAAGAACGTGATGAAATATCCCCTGCTCCAACGGTCAAGTGCAGGCATAAAGGCGGAAAAGGCAATACCGATCGACATCATCACCAGCATTGCGCCGCTTATTGCATAAGCAGCATTAACGATCCAACCGGTCATATACCTTCGCCTCCTGTCAGGAACGGGTATCTCAGGTTCCTGAGCTGTTCCATGACGCCTTCGGGTGTGATAGGCTTCAGCATAAAGCCGCTTGCTCCCGTACTCCATGCTTCAAGAGAATATTCGCTGTATGCGGTCAAATATACGATATTGGTACGGGGATTGATCTCAAGCAGCTTTTGGCACAGCTCCAGTCCGCTCATTTCACGCAGTTCGATATCTAAAAAGGCAAGTGTGATCCGATTCTCCTTTGCAAATTCAATAGCGTCATTTGCATTGGTAAAGCCTGTAACAGCTGCGTTGGGCATGACCTTCTCTAAGATAGGCAGACCACCGGTCAGGATAAGTTTTCTGTCGTCTACCATAATGACATTAGGACATTCATCGCTTTCTAAGGCTGCGGAGAGCAGCATAATGAATTCCACGCCTAAAACATCGGCAAGCCTGGATATCATCATAGTATTAGGTATTCGGCTGCCATTTTCCCACCGAGCTATCGTAGAACGATCCACATACATTTTTCTTGCCAATGTCTGCTGTGTAAATTCTTTTTCAGTTCGCAGCTTTTTTAACAGATCTGAAAAATACATTTTCACTATTAACACTCCTTGTTGATAATTTTCTTATCTCAATTATATAAAAGATAAACTGCAAAAACAATATTGTTCATTAAAAAAAAGTGTTCCATTTTGGAACCCCCCTTTATAAAAAATTTATTAAATAGTAGAATATAAATGGAAGAATACATAATCTATGTAATTTTTCGATTTGAAAAGTGGGACAAGCAACTTCATCAGGCAGGAGGTATTGGATTTGTTAAAAAATGAAATCGGTTCTTCGGATAGCGGGATGGTCAAAGGCAGCGGGATTCCCCCCATATGCACTAACTTAATTTCAAGTTACACATTTGCAAACGAATACCGTTCCTACGTTTTTCAACACAAAAATTCTTAGTAACTGATAGTAGAAA